>JAHEJD010000060.1 GCA_024639005.1 Chromatiaceae bacterium
CGCACGGAGATCACCGCCGAGCGCCAGTCGGCGCTCAAGCTGGCGGCGCTGAACGAGGTCGGCGAAGAGCAGATGGTGATCTTTGGGCCCGAGGATGCCGAACACACCGTCACTGTGTTCACCGACATCGATTGCGGATTCTGCCGTCGCATGCACGGCGAGATGGCCGGCTACAATGAGAAAGGCATCCGCATCCGCTACCTGTTCTACCCGCGCGCGGGTATCGGCAGTGAGTCCTACGACAAGGCCGTCTCCGTCTGGTGTGCCGATGACCGCAGGGTGGCCATGGACCAGGCCAAGGCCGGTCAGCCTGTCGCGAAAAAGACCTGCGAAAACCCGGTGGACGAGCATTACGCGCTGGGTCAGGCGATGCGCCTTCAGGGCACGCCGGCGCTGGTCCTCGAAAGCGGTGAAACGGTGCCGGGCTATGTGCCTCCCGACAAGCTGCGCCAGGCGCTGGATCAGCGCCGCAGCGCCTCTGTCAAGTGAATTCACACTGACACCCGGTCTACCCGGCCCGCAGACATCGACAAGCGCTGAGCCGCCCGATGGCATTACACAGGATGAAACTGGCAGTCCGCAGCCACACCGGACTGCTGCGCAAGAGCAATCAGGACTGGCTGGAGGTCGACGGTGACCTGGGGGTGGCGGTGCTCGCGGACGGCATGGGCGGGCATCGCGCCGGCGAGATCGCCAGCCGCGTCGCCGTGGGCGCGGCGTTAAACCAACTCCTGCCGTCGCAGCGCGAGCACAGAGACGATGATGCCGAGAGCCGGGCGCTGGTCGGGCAGGCGGTTGACGCAGCCAATCGGGCACTGAGCGACATGTGCGATGTCCATCCCGAGCTGTGCGGCATGGGCACGACGCTGGTGCTGGCGGTCTTCCGGGATGGTCAGATATTCCATGCACACGTCGGGGATTCGCGCTTGTATCGGGTGCGCTACGGGCGGATGCGACGCCTGACCCGTGATCACTCGTTAATACAGCGCATGATCGATGACGGTATGTTCGTGAACCGCGCCGCAGCGCGTGAGGCAGGTATCGGTGACAACGTATTGACCCGCAGTCTGGGGATTCAGCGTGAGGCCGAGGTGGATGTCGGCAGCGCGGTGTTGGAGGTCGGTGACACCTACCTGATGTGCAGCGACGGATTACACGGCCTGATACCAGACAGCGCCATCGCGCGCATTCTGCGCGATCCGCGAGGCGATCTCGAACAGCAGGTGCAGAGCCTAGTCGACGCGGCCCTGGCGGCGGGCGGCCACGACAATATCAGCGCCATTCTCGCCCGCCCCCGCGTCGATTGATACGACGACCCGTCACAGCGAGCATAACGGCGTCCGCAGTAGGAAGTCGGTTAGATAAGCGGGCTAACGATCAACGTTCCAGGAGCTTCAACTTGTCGGGCACGCCGTCCCACTCGGTGGCACCAGGCGGCGCCTCCTTGATCTGCGTGATCACCGGCCAGTCGGCGCACAGTTCGGCGTTCAGCGCGATGAATGCCTCCTGGTCCCGGGGCACGTCATCTTCGGCGAAGATGGCCTCGGCCGGGCACTCAGGTTCACAAAGGGCGCAATCGATGCATTCGTCGGGGTCGATGGCGAGAAAATTCGGTCCTTCGTGGAAACAATCGACCGGGCAGACCTCGACACAATCGGTGTACTTGCACTTGATGCAGTTCTCGGTGACGACATAGGTCATCGCTTTCTCCCTCGCTGAAACATCTGAACGTCAGTCAGCATCGCGCAAGGTGCGCAGTTCGTAAAGGGCCTCCAGGGCCTGGCGCGGGGTCAACTGATCCGGATCGATGGCGTCCAAGCGCGCGCGCAGCGGATCCGCCGCGACAGGGTGGGGCGACGGCTGGAACAGCGAAAGCTGGCTGGACTCCGCGGCGGCATGACGCTGTGCCGCCTGCTCGAGTTCCGCCAGACGTTGACGCGCCAGTTCGATCACCTTGCGCGGTACGCCGGCCAGTGCCGCGACCTGCAGACCATAGCTCTGGTTGGCGGGTCCGTCGCGCACCGCATGCAGAAAAACGATGCCCTCGCCATGTTCGACGGCATCCAAGTGGACATTGACAATCCCAGGGTGCTCATCGGGCAGGGTAGTCAGTTCGAAATAGTGGGTGGCGAACAAGGTAAAGGCGCGCAGCCGTGTCGCAAGATCGACCGCGCAGGCCCAGGCCAGCGACAGACCGTCGAAGGTGCTGGTGCCGCGACCGATTTCGTCCATCAGCACCAGCGAGCGGTCGCTGGCGTTGTGCAGGATGTTGGCCGTCTCCTGCATCTCGACCATGAAGGTGGAACGCCCGCCAGTCAGATCATCAGAGGCCCCGATGCGCGAGAAGATGCGGTCGAAGGGACCCAGGTCTGCAGCGTCTGCCGTGACATAACAGCCCGCATAGGCCATCAGCACGATCAAGGCCGCTTGGCGCATGAAGGTCGATTTGCCGCCCATGTTCGGACCGGTGACGATCAGGATATTGCGCTGGTGATCCATCACCAGATCGTTGGCGATGAAGGGTGCGTCACTGACCTGTTCGACCACCGGGTGACGCCCCGCCATGATCGTCAGGCCGGGCGCGTCCCGAAATGTTGGGCGACACAGGTCGAGACGGGTGGCGCGTTCGGCGAAACAGCTCAATACGTCTAGTTGGGCGATGGCCTCCGCGGTCTGCTGCAGTTCGCCGAGTGGCTCCATCAGTGAGTCGAGCAACTCTTCGTAGAGCGCCTTTTCGCGCTGTAACGCGCGCTCGCGCGCTGACAGTACCTTGTCCTCGAAGACCTTGAGTTCCGGTGTGATAAAGCGCTCCGCGCCCTTCAGGGTCTGACGGCGGATGTAGTCATCGGGCGCCTGCCCGGCCTTGCTGCGGCCGATCTCGATGTAATAGCCGTGCACACGGTTATAGCCGACCTTGAGGCTGTCGATGCCGGTACGCTGGCGTTCGCGCTGTTCGAGGTCGACCAGGAACTGATCGGCGTTCTGCGACAGATCGCGCAGCGCATCGAGTTCGGCGTCGAAACCGGCGGCCAACACCCCGCCGTCACGCAACACCACCGGTGGCTGTTCGACGATTGCACGGGCCAACAGGTCCAGGGTCTTTGGGTGCTCGCCGATCGCCGTGCTCAGCCGCTGCAGCCCCGGGTCGTCGACACCCTGCAACGGCCCCTGGAGCGCCGGCAGCACCGCCAGGCTGTCGCGCAATACCGCGAGGTCGCGGGGCCGTGCGCTGCGTAGGGCGACGCGCGCCAGGATGCGTTCGATGTCCCCGATACCGCGCAGCAGTCTCTGCAGGTCACCGACCAGGTGGTGATCGAGCAGGCAGGCGACGGCCGAATGG
This sequence comes from Chromatiaceae bacterium, assembly GCA_024639005.1. Taxonomy (GTDB): domain Bacteria; phylum Pseudomonadota; class Gammaproteobacteria; order Chromatiales; family Chromatiaceae; genus Thiosocius. Next base: position 3,341 of record JAHEJD010000060.1, read on the forward strand.
CGGTCACGCACGGCGTCTTGGTCGCGCAATGGCCGGCTGATCCAGCGCCGCAGCAGGCGGCTTCCCATCGCTGTCGCCGTGCTGTCGAGCAGTCCAGCCAGGCTGTGCTGGCGTCTGCCCGAGGTGGCCTCGAGGATCTCCAGGTTCTGCCGGGTGGCGGCGTCGATGACGATGCCCTCGTCATGACGCTCAACCGCGACGCAGGTCACGTGCGGCAATGCGCTGCGCTGGGTATCCGCCACGTACTGCAGCAGTGCACCGGCAGCGCAGATCGCCAACGGCAGGTCGGCACAGCCAAAGCCGCTCAGATCATGCGTCCCAAACTGCTCATTCAGCAGGCGCAGCGCGCTGTCCTGGTCGAAGTGCCACGCCGGGCGACGCGTAATGTTGTTGGGGCGTCCGGCCAGCGGTGTCAGCGCCTGATCCTCGGCCAGCAGGAGTTCGGCCGGGCGCAGACGCTCGAGTTCGCCGGCCAAGACCTCGTCGGCATCGAGTTGCTGTATGCGAAATCGACCCCCGGTCAGGTCCAGCCAGGCCAGCCCATAGTGGCCGCCCGCCTGCCACAGCGCGGCCAGCAGGTTGTCGCTGTGCGCGTCGAGCAGGGCCTCGTCACTCACGGTGCCCGGCGTAACGATGCGCACCACCCGGCGCTCCACCGGGCCTTTGCTGTTGGCCGGGTCGCCGATCTGCTCGCAGATCGCCACCGATTCGCCCAGTTTGACCAGCTTCGCCAGATAGCCCTCTGCGGCGTGAAAGGGGACGCCGGCCATGGGTATCGGCTGGCCGGCCGACTGGCCGCGCTGGGTCAAGGTAATATCCAACAGTTCAGCGGCGCGGCGCGCATCGTCGAAGAACAGTTCATAGAAATCGCCCATGCGGTAAAATACCAACCGATTCGGGTGTTTGGCCTTGATGCTTAGGTACTGACGCATCATTGGCGTATGCTGGGCGTTGGGGTCTGTCATGCAAGCGTGGGACGTAATTGGGCGGGGATGGCTACATGCCCGCTGTTGGTGATTGGCTGCGCGACGCGCGGACGGGATCTACTGTGGCGCGCGGGTTGTCATAGTAGCATCCCGGTAGGCCGGTATCCTGGCCGGCGCGGGTCGCTGCGTTGCCAGTGCGGGGGTATCCCAGCGGCCTGGTTTGACCTGGATCACAGCAGTCAGATGGCGCGCCGCCGGGGTGTGACGCGCTTCATGTAAGTGGATTCTGTTGCTGTCCTGCGGTGCGTCTGGCAGGTATTTAGTTCGCACCGTTAATAGGCCGAGAACGCGATAATGAACCGCGCCAGTGTGCTGATCACCCTGCTGATGGGACTGCTGACCGTGCTGTTGTGGGGCATGGCCAATCGGCCCAACATCGAACCACCGTGGCCGGCCACAGTGGAAGGCTTCTCGTTTTCGCCGATGCGCGGCGATCAGAGCCCAGAACTCTCCACAGACACGGATATCGCCGATATCGACGCCGACCTCGCGCTGCTGGCCGGCGATGCGCATGCGGTGCGCACCTACACGGTGCGGGGTACGCTGGGTGAGGTACCGCGTCTGGCGAAAGCACATGGTTTGAATGTCACACTGGGGGCCTGGATCGGCAACCAGGCCGCTGCCAACGAGGCGGAAATCGGCCGTCTGATCGATGTATATCGCGAGAACCATCGACAGGTTATTCGCGTCATTATCGGTAACGAGACCCTCCTGCGCGAGGATCAGTCGGTAGCCCAGATGATCGCGCATCTGCAACGCGTGCGCCGCGCGGTATGGGCGCCGATTAGCACCGCCGAGCCGTGGCACATCTGGCTTGACCACCCGGAACTGGTCGATCAGGTCGATTTCATCGCGGTCCATGTCCTGCCGTACTGGGAAGGCGTTTCAGTCGAGGGCGCAGTGGATCACGTGCTGCGGCGCTATCGCGAATTGGAGCGGGCTTACCCGGGGAAAGAGGTCGTGATCTCGGAGGTAGGCTGGCCCAGTCATGGCCGGACCCGCAAGGATGCCGTCGCCAGCCGCGCTAATCAGGCGAAATTTCTGCGCCGCTTTCTCGCCACCGCCGAACGCGAGGACATTACCTATTATTTGATGGAGGCGTTCGATCAGCCCTGGAAACGTCAATTTGAAGGCGAGGTAGGCGGCCACTGGGGGGTGTTCGATGCGAATCGCGAGGCCAAGTTTGCGTTTACCTCGCCGGTGGTCGCAGTCCCCAACTGGTTCAGTCTGGCGGCGATCAGCATCGGCCTTTCGGTATTGATCCTGGCGGTGCTGTTCCGCGACAGCGCGGGGCTTTCATCCGGTGGTCGTGGTTTCCTTGCCGTGGTTGCCTATGCAATCACCACGTTCGTGGTGTGGCTACTTTATGACTATACACAGCAGTATCTGACCGCGACCCTACTGGCAGTCGGCGTAGCCCTGTTCATCGCCGCTCTCGGCGTGATCGTCGTCTTGCTGGCCGAGGCCCATGAATGGGCCGAGTCCCTGTGGCGCAAGCAACGGCGCAGCGTACCGCTGCCCGGCGCAGCATCGGCGCATCGCCTGCCACGGGTCTCGGTGCATGTGCCGGCGTATAACGAGCCGCCCGAGATGCTGAAGCAGACGCTGAATGCGTTGGCCGCCCTCGACTACCCCGACTTCGAGGTCCTGGTGATCGACAATAACACTACGGACTCGGCGGTGTGGCGGCCGGTCGAGGCGCACTGCGGGCGCCTGGGCCAACGCTTTCGCTTCTTCCATGTCGATCCCCTGCCGGGCTTCAAGGCGGGCGCGCTGAATTTCGCCCTGCGCCACACCGATCCCTTGGCCGAGGTGGTGGCTGTGATCGACGCCGATTATCGGGTGACGTCGGCATGGCTGCGCGACCTGGTGCCGCTGCTGGACGACCCGCAGATGGCGATCGTGCAGGCGCCTCAGGACTATCGCGACGGCAACGAAAACCTGTTCAAGGCGATGTGCCAGGCCGAGTACCGCGGTTTTTTTCAGATCGGCATGGTGACCCGCAACGAGCGCAACGCCATCATCCAGCACGGCACCATGACCATGGTACGTCGCAGGGTGCTCGAAGAGGTGGGCGGCTGGGCGGAGTGGTGCATTACCGAGGACGCAGAATTGGGCCTGCGCATATTCGAACACGGTTATGCCGCGGCCTACGTCCCGCACAGCTACGGCAAGGGACTAATCCCGGATAACTTTTCAGACCTAAAGAAACAGCGCTTCCGCTGGGCCTATGGCGCCGTGCGCATCATGCGCCGGCACATGGCCGCGCTACTCGGGCTGCAACGGAGTCGGCTGACCCGAGGGCAGCGCTACCATTTTGTGGCCGGGTGGCTGCCGTGGCTCGCGGACGGCTTCAATCTGGCCTTCAATCTGGCGGCCATCGCCTGGTCAGTGGGCATGATCTTGCTGCCCGATGAGGTCGCGCCGCCGCACATCATCTTTGCGGTGCTGCCGCTGACGCTGTTTGTATTCAAGCTGTCCAAGATGTTCCTACTCTACCGCCTGCGTGTTGCCGCCAGCCTGCGTCAGAGCCTGGCGGCGGGCCTTGCCGGCCTGGCGCTGTCGCATGTGATCGCGCGCGCTATGCTGACCGGTTTCCTGACTCGGGATATCGGCTTCTTCCGCACGCCGAAGCACGCGAAGGCGCACGGTCTGGTGCGCGCGCTGCTGGATGCGCGCGAAGAACTGCTGTTCTTGGCCGTGCTGCTGCTGGCCGCCTTGGCGGTGCTGTTGCGCGAGGACGGCGCGATGCTCGACGTGCGCGTCTGGTCGTTCCTGCTGCTGATACAAGGCATCCCTTATGCGGCAGCGGGTCTGCTCTCGCTGATCAGTGCGGCGCCGCGCCTGCCCGGCAGGCTGGTTGGCAGCATGCGGCGCCTGCAACATCGGCGACTGGCTTGAATACGTTGCCCGTCCGGTCAGGCTACTGAAAGTCGTAGTGCTTTTCGACGTCTTGCTCGATGTCCCAGACGCAGCTCATGCCCTGCGGAAAGATAATTAGATCGCCGCGTTTGAAATGCTGGGTTTCGCCGCCCTCCGGGGTCACACTGAACTTGCCGCGCAGCACATAACAGGTCTCCTGCTGCTGGTAGGTCCAGGGGAAGCGCGAGGCCTCTTTGCGCCAGATCGGCCAGTCATAGATACCCATCACTTCGAGCTTCATCGGCGAGGGGTTGCGTTCGAGCAGAATCTGCTGGTCGCTCATCCGGGTTTCCTATTCGGTTATGCTGTCGCGAGAGATACGCGGGATGTGCAGTTTAGCGGATGGCCAAAGGCAACGGTGGTTCCATGGGACGCGCGACGCTCGTCGCGGAACTGGCCGTCCATTTGCAGCGGCGTGGCTGGAGGCTGGTGTGCGCCGAGTCCTGCACTGGTGGCGGCGTTGCGGCGGCGTTGACCGACATGGCCGGCTCCAGCGCCTGGTTCGATCGGGGCTTCGTGACCTACAGCAACCAGGCCAAGCAGGACATGCTGGGGGTGTCGGCGGAGACCCTGGCGAAGTTCGGCGCCGTCAGCCGCGAGACCGTCACAGAGATGGCGCGCGGCGCCCTGTTGCACAGCGGCGCGCAGCTCAGCGTGGCCATCAGCGGCGTCGCCGGTCCCGGCGGCGGCACGCCGGACAAGCCGGTCGGCACGGTCTGGATCGCCTGGGCGACGCCAAACCTGGTCGACGCGGTGTGGAGGCGCCTGCCCGGTGATCGAGCCACAGTGCGCGCGGCGGCCGTCGACGTCGCGCTCCGTGGCCTGCTGGAACACGCGCGATGAGTGAGGCGACGCGTCGGATCTTCTTCGCCCTGTGGCCGGATGACGCGGTGCGGCAGGCGTTGTTCCACTGGCAGACCCATAGCCTGCCCGGCGATCTGCGCTGGGCGCACCGCGCCGATCTGCACATGACACTGCACTTTCTCGGCCAGGTGGCGGGTGCCTGTCTGAACGATCTGCGTCAGCTCGGTGCGCAAGTCCAGGGCGACGGTTTCTGGCTAATCCTCGACGAAATCGGCTATTGGCCGCAGCCCCAGGTCCTGTGGGCGGGTCCGTCGGCGGTCCCGGATGCGCTGGCGGCGCTGCACCAGCGCCTCGGCGCGGGCCTGCGCGAGCTGGGGTTCGAGACCGAGCAGCGCCGCTACCGCCCACATGTGACGCTGGCGCGCAAGGTAAGGCGGCGATTTGGATGGCAGCCGCTGTCACCGGTCGATTGGTCGGTCGCCGAGCTGGCCCTGGTGGAATCGCGGCCCGGTACGGCCCACCATTATCAGCCCATCGGGCGCTGGCCGCTCGCGTGAGTGGGCGCCGACAGGCTGCTAGGTGAAAAATTCCTACTGGAAAACAAAAAGAGAACGAACTAGACTCCAAGAAACTGCCACCACATTCCGCTCACGGGGAGAACAAATGGACGAGAATCGCAAGAAGGCACTGGCGGCCGCGCTTACGCAGATAGAAAAGCAGTTCGGCAAGGGCTCGGTGATGCGCATGGGCGATGCCAATGCGGTACGCAGCATCGAGGTAGTGTCGACCGGTTCGCTAGGCCTGGATCTCGCGCTGGGTGTCGGCGGTGTGCCCAAGGGGCGTGTGGTCGAGATCTACGGACCGGAGTCCTCCGGAAAGACCACCATGACACTGCATATCGTGGCCGAGGCGCAGAAGACCGGCGGTACCTGTGCCTTTATTGACGCCGAGCATGCACTCGATCCGGTCTATTCTGAAAAACTCGGCGTCGATATGGACGAGCTGCTGGTGTCGCAGCCGGACACCGGCGAGCAGGCGCTGGAGATCACCGACATGCTGGTGCGCTCTGGCGCGGTGGATGTCGTCGTGATCGATTCGGTCGCGGCGCTTACCCCCAAGGCCGAGATCGAGGGCGACATGGGCGACTCCCATGTGGGCCTGCAGGCGCGCCTGATGTCGCAGGCGCTGCGCAAGCTGACTGCGAACATCAAACGCTCCAACACCGTTGTGATCTTCATCAACCAGATCCGCATGAAGATCGGCGTGATGTTCGGCAGCCCGGAGACCACTACCGGGGGTAATGCCCTCAAATTCTATGCCTCGGTGCGTCTGGATATCCGCCGCACTGGCGCCATCAAGAAGGGCGACGAGGTGGTGGGTAACGAGACCCGGGTCAAAGTGGTCAAGAACAAGGTGGCACCGCCGTTCCGCCAGGCGAACTTCGAGATCCTTTATGGCGAGGGAGTATCGCGCGAAGGCGAGATCATCGAATTGGGTGTTGCCCAGGGGCTTATCGAGAAGTCCGGGGCCTGGTACAGCTACAACGGCGATCGAATCGGTCAGGGCAGGGAGAATGTGCGCATCTTCCTCAAAGAGAACCCCGACATCACGCGGCATATCGAGTCCCAGATCCGCGCCGCGCTGATCCCGGAGACGGACGAACCCGAGGGTCGTACCGAGGCCATAGACAGCGACGCATGACTGACGTCGTCGACAGTGACGAGGCCACCGCGATCGAACGCAGGGCGCTGCGGCTACTGGCGAGTCGGGAGCACACGCGCCTGGAACTGCGGCGCAAACTCGCCCGCCATCATGACGAGGTGCAGATCGGTCCAGTGCTGGATGAACTCGAGCGCCGCCGCCTGCTCAGTGACGCCCGTTTTGCCGAGAACTATGTCAGCCAGCGCAGCCGCCGGGGATACGGGCCACTGCGGCTAAGCGCCGAGTTGACGGACAAGGGCGTCGACCGCGAGTTGGCTACGCGCTGCATTGACGACGTTGCTGTCGACTGGTCGGATCTGTTGCTCGAGGTCGCAATGCGCAAGTTCGGAGATGAACCGGCGACCGATCGACAGGCGCTGGCTAGGCGCGGGCGCTTCCTACAGCAGCGAGGTTTTCCCGTCAGCTTGGTCGGGCGATACCTCGATCGGGTCCGCGCTTTCTGACACGGAGTGCCGGTCGGTTGGCGCACGATCGGGGCCGTCGTAATCGCTGGTGTGCCTCATGCCACGGGTCGCTAATTAACTGAAATCTGGTTATTTTGGTGACAATGCTCGGGTGACAATCCGCACAATCCTGCATACCATTTCGGTTTGGCTATGCTAACCGTGTCCCGTATGAAAACCAGCGCCGAAATTCGCTCCGCCTTTCTCGACTTTTTTGCCGGCAAGGACCATCAGGTCGTGGAGTCGAGCCCCCTCGTGCCCGCCAACGACCCGACGTTGTTGTTTACCAATGCTGGCATGGTGCAGTTCAAAGACGTCTTCACCGGCAAGGACAAGCGCCCTTATCTGCGTGCCGCGTCATCGCAGCGCTGCGTGCGTGCCGGTGGCAAACACAATGACCTGGAGAACGTCGGCTACACCGCGCGTCACCATACCTTCTTTGAGATGTTGGGAAACTTCAGCTTCGGTGACTATTTCAAGCGCGAGGCGATTCAGTACGCCTGGGAGTTCCTGACCGAGGTCCTGCAGCTGCCTGCGGAAAAACTCTGGGTCACCGTGTATCTCGACGATGACGAGGCGGCCGCGATCTGGCTGAACGAGATAGGCGTCGACCCGGCACAGATTACGCGCATCGGCGACAAACCGGGCGGCAAACCCTTCGAGAGCGACAACTTCTGGTCGATGGGCGACACCGGTCCCTGTGGTCCCTGTTCAGAGATTTTCTTTGACCACGGCCCTGGGGTGTCGGGAGGTCCGCCCGGGACCCCGGAGGAGGATGGCGATCGCTATATAGAGGTCTGGAACCTGGTTTTTATGCAGTACAACCGCGGTGCAGACGGCAAGATGATGCCACTGCCCAAGCCCTCGGTCGACACCGGGATGGGGCTGGAGCGTCTGGCAGCGGTGATGCAGGGCGTACATTCCAATTATGAAATCGACCTGTTCCAGGGCCTGATCAATGCTGCGGCTGAGGCGACAGCGACCAACGATCTGAGTTCCAAGTCGTTGCGGGTGATTGCCGACCACATCCGCTCCTGTGCGTTTCTAATCGTCGATGGCGTGACCCCGGGTAATGAGGGCCGCGGTTATGTGTTACGGCGCATCATACGGCGCGCGATCCGGCACGGTTATCAGCTGGGCCAGCAGCAACCCTTTTTCTACAAGCTGGTCGACGCGCTGGACGTGCAGATGGGAGACGCCTACCCCGAGCTTCGCAAGGCCAAAGCGCTGGCCGCCCGCGTGCTCAAACTGGAGGAAGAGCGTTTCGCCGAGACTATCGAGCAGGGTATGAAGATCCTCGATGAGGCCATCGAGGGGCTCGAGGGTAAGGTGATCCCCGGATCGCTGGTCTTCAAGCTCTATGACACCTTTGGTTTTCCGACCGATCTGACGGCCGACATTGCCCGCGAACGCGAACTGGAGATTGACCGCGAGGGCTTCGAGCGCGAGATGGAGACACAGCGTTCAAGGGCGCGTGCAGCAAGCCACTTCGGGATGGAACAGGCTACCGATGTCGATATCGAGGGCGAGACGGACTTCACTGGCTATGAACGCCTGAATGATTCCGCCACCGTGGTCGCCTTGTTCAGCGATGGCCAGTCGGCCGATCAACTCAGTGCCGGCGAGAATGGCATGGTCGTCCTCGACCGCACGCCGTTCTATGCCGAGTCCGGCGGCCAGGCAGGGGATGTCGGTCATCTGCGTGTCGCCGGCGCCGGCGAGTTTGCGGTCACCGACACGCGCAAGCAGGCCGGTACCGTGTTTGCGCACATCGGCGAGTTGCGATCCGGTGAACTGCATGTCGGCGACAGCGTTTCCGCTGAGGTTGACACAAGGCGGCGTCAGGATACTGCGCTCAACCATTCGGCGACCCATCTGCTGCACGCGGCGCTGCGCCAAGTCCTTGGTGATCATGTGACGCAGAAGGGCTCCCTGGTAGAGGCCGAGCGTCTGCGCTTCGATTTTTCGCATTTCGAGCCAGTGACCCGCGAGCAGCTGATCGAGATTGAGCGATTGGTCAACGAGCAGATCCGCGGCAATCACATGGTCGAGACGTGCATCATGACGATCGAAGACGCCAAGGCCTCCGGCGCAATGGCGCTATTCGGCGAGAAATATGACGCCCAGGTACGCGTGCTGCGCATGGGCGATTTCTCGACTGAGCTGTGCGGTGGGACGCACGTCAAGGCCCTCGGCGATATCGGCTTGTTCAAGATCACCGTTGAGTCCGGGATCGCTTCCGGCGTCAGGCGTATCGAGGCGGTCACCGGTGGGCGCGCGATCGAATGGATCGAGGCCGACGAGGAGCGTCTGCAGCGGATCGGGGGTCTGATCAATGCCGGCAAGGAGGAACTGGAAGAAAAGTTGAGCAGGCTGGTTGAACGCGGTAAGCGGCTAGAAAAGGAGCTCGAGCAGCTCAAATCCAAACTGGCCTCGGCCGCGGGCTCGGATCTGGCCTCGCAGGCGGTAGATGTCAATGGCGCGAAGGTGCTGGCGGCACGTCTGGACGGCGCGGATCCGAAATCCCTGCGCGACACCCTGGACCAGCTCAAGAACAAGCTCGGTAGTGGAGTGATCCTGCTCGCAGCGGTCAACGGCGAGAAGGTCAATCTGATCGCCGGTGTGACCAAGGATCTCACCGATCGGTGTCGTGCGGGTGATCTGGTCAAAATTGCCGCCGAGCAGGTCGGAGGCAAGGGTGGCGGCCGGCCAGACATGGCTCAAGCCGGCGGCTCGGATCCGAAAGGCGTGGCGAAGGCACTGCAACTGGCCCACGGCTGGGTGGCCGAAAGGCTTTAAGTCGACGCCCAAATAGTGTTAAATCGCGCCCGTTTGCCGTGCGCGCATCATCGCGCCGGAACTGCTCAAATCGGATTGCTTTAGCGGCATGGCGCTGATCGTCCAAAAATACGGTGGTACCTCGGTGGGCTCGATCGAGCGCATCCAACACGTGGCCGCGCGCGTCAAGCGCCAGCGCGAGCGGGGTGACGACGTCGTGGTGGTTGTATCCGCGATGTCCGGCGAGACCAATCGCCTGATCGCCCTCGCCAGCGAGATCAGCAATGCCCCCAGCCCGCGCGAGATGGATGTCCTGGTCTCTACAGGCGAACAGGTAACAATTGCGCTGCTGTGTCTCGCCTTGCAGCAGACCGGTTGCGCCGCCCGCTCCTACACTGGGGCACAGGTTCATATCCTCACCGACAGCGCACACTCCAAGGCACGCATCAAAGACATCGATCACGCACGCGTTTGTGCCGACATCAGGGCCGGGCGAGTGGTAGTGGTTGCCGGTTTCCAGGGTGTCGACGAGCATGGCGATATCACCACGCTCGGTCGAGGCGGCTCTGACACGACTGCGGTGGCCATGGCCGCTGCGTTGGATGCCGATGAGTGCCAGATATTTACCGACGTCGATGGCGTTTACACGACCGATCCGCGGGTCGAGCCCAAGGCGCGTAAGCTCGATCGCATAACCTTCGAAGAAATGCTGGAGATGGCCAGCCTTGGCTCGAAGGTCCTGCAGATCCGCTCGGTCGAGTTCGCCGGGAAGTACAATGTTCCCCTGCGGGTTCTGTCCAGTTTCGAAGACGGTGGTGAGGGAACTCTGATCACCCTGGAGGAAGACAACGTGGAAGCGGCAAAGATTGCGGGCATCGCGTTCAACCGCGACGAAGCCAAATTGACGATCCGAGGAGTGCCGGACCAGCCGGGTGTGGCTTACAAGATCGTCGGTCCGGTGGGTGAGGCGAACATCGAGGTCGACATGATCGTGCAGAATATCGCCGAAGACGGCAGTACCGACTTCACCTTCACGGTCAACCGCAGCGATTACAACCGGGCACTGGACATCCTCAATCAGACGGCCAATGAACTCGGCGCGCGCGAAGTTGTCGGTGATGAGAGAATCGTTAAGATCTCGCTCGTCGGCGTGGGGATGCGGTCGCATGCCGGCATAGCGAGCAGGATGTTCGCATCTTTGTCGCAGGAAGGCATCAATATTCAGATGATCTCCACCTCTGAGATAAAGATCTCGGTGGTGGTGGACGAAAAATATCTCGAGTTGGGGGTGCGAGCGCTACACGAGGCGTTTGACCTGGCTGAGGAATCCCCAGCCTAAAAGGCGTTGCCTTCTGCTGGGGCGAGGTTGTTGCTACTATTAAGGCGCCCCTGATCAAAACAAGAATAGGGGTACGGTTGGCAAACCGACACATTGGCTGGGCTAGAGGGATAGAGCGGCCCGATCGCTGTGTTGCAAAGGAGTGATTCCATGTTGATCCTTACCCGCAGGGTGGGCGAAACCCTGATGATCGGCGACGAGGTTACCGTGACCGTCTTGGGCGTGAAGGGTAACCAGGTGCGGATTGGTGTTAATGCGCCCCGCGATGTCTCGGTACATCGTGAGGAGATCTACGACCGCATCAAACGAGAAAATTCGGATTCCGAGGACTGATCTTCGGAATAGCGCGCCCCGCGGCATGGTCCGCAAGACCATTGGAGCGCTACGGACAGTTTCTGGAGAGATGGCCGAGTGGCTGAAGGCGCTCCCCTGCTAAGGGAGTATGGGGTTAATAGCTCCATCGAGGGTTCGAATCCCTCTCTCTCCGCCAAATTCAAAAGGCCCCTGGATGGGGCCTTTTCGGTTTACGAGACTGGTCGGATTCGAACCCGAGGTAATCAAGAATGGTGGTTCGACGAGGAGCGGCGAAGAATCGTCTCGTGTATGCGTTCGCGACTTGACCCAGTTGGTCCACAACGCCAAACGCAATGAAAAGCCCGTAACAACGCGATATTGAAAAGTACCTGATTCCTTTTCTGGTGGCTTACGCCATTATCTGGACGGCGATGTTCGTATTCTTAAGGTCGCCTGCACCTTATGACGCCGTAGAAGCCGCCAATTGGGGGCGTCATCTGGATTTCGGTTATGCAAAAAATCCCTACTTTGTGGGCTGGGTTGCGCGCGTCAGTTTCATACTAAACGGCGGTAACCCGAGCGATTTAGACGGGGGCGCATTACCTCAGGTGAGGCGCGCGTCCGCGAGCAAGATCAGGGTAACCCATTGGCCGGCTCGAGCACGCTAAACCGGTTGGAGCTCAGTGCCCCGACGCTGGCAGCGACGGATCGTTATAAACACATCGCGGCTGATCCGGAAGCGTTGGATCGGCTGCTGGTCGGTGTGTTTCTCGAATCGCACCAGCGACCACCGCGCGAGACCTGGATCGACCTCGATGCGACCGATGATCCGCTGCATGGTCACCAGGAAGATCGCTTCTCTCAATGATCATCGTTGACTTCCACGTGACGCGAGACGCATTGATGGATAACTGGCTTACCGGTGAGCTATAATTCACGGGTTTAGCGCAGCTCAAACCACCCTTGACGAGTACCAAGCATGTCGCGTTATCTTGATATCGATCGACTCCAGGCAATTGATCCGAGCGAGTTCCGCGCGAGATCGCCTTATCCCTGGGCCAACCCGGACAACCTTCTGACGGCGGAGGGGTATCGGGCACTGCTGGAGAACATGCCGGACGTCTCGCAATTAACGCAGATATTCGGTAAGGAGCGTAGAGCCAAGCAGGCGCCCCATGACCGGTACTCCTTGGAGTACACGGAAGGAATGGAGGTGCCGGAGCCGTGGCAGGATTTCATCGATGAACTGCGCGGTGACCAATACCGCGCAGCCATTGCGCGCCTATTCGATGCCAAGGCTCCCGAGTTTCGCTTTCACTGGCACTATGCGCCGCCCGGCTGCTCAGTATCACCGCACTGCGATGCCAGGCGCGAGTTTGGCTCGCACATCTGGTATTTCAACTCCGAACAGGAGTGGGACGCCGAATGGGGCGGCGACACCCTGGTGCTGGACGATGGCGGCCGCTTCCGACCGGACTCGGCGCCGGCGTTCGAAGATTTCGACCAGGTGATCACCTGCCGGTCGACGGGCAATTGGAGCGCGATCATCGAGCGCAGCGAACGCGGCTGGCACGGTGTGCGCGAGATCACCTGTCCCGAAGGCCTCATGCGCAAGGTGTTTATCGTCGTGGTCAATCCGAGTTCGCTGTACTGGCGAGTACGGGACGGCCTAAAAGGTAAACAGATCCAGCGCCTCTAAGAGCTCGGCAGTAGAAGATCATCACCCCGGTGGTGTCGATAATGCTCGCCGGGGAGCGGGCCCTGGCCTGTGCCACCGATCTCAACATGCCAAAGGCTTTCACGCAGACCTTCAACTACCTCGACCGCCATCAGGCGTTCGGGATCATGGACGTGATCGACGGAACTACGATGCTGCCGCCACGGAAAAACACGGAGGCCCGGCTGCACCGCAGACGGTGGGTGCGGCGGATGATACGCGAGATGCGCCAAGCCGACGGCATTATCGTTTCCCATACCAAGAGCGGGAGAACCTGGCTGCGAGTCATAATCTCGAATGTCTATCACCTGCAGTATGGCGTGCCGCCGGACGAGTTGATCAAATTCGACAACCTGCACAACCTCAATCCGGCGATCTAGAAGCTGTCCTTTTTTCGTGACATCAAGATACCGACTTTCAAGCTTGGCGGTGGCAAGCTGCCGCTGCCCTGCGACAGGAAGATGCTTTTCGTCATCAGAGATCCACGCGACGTGGGGGTATCCTTCTATTTCCACATCAAGAACAGGACGGGTCATCGCGAACTGGACCGTAAAGGCATCACCGGGGCGGACAGGTCGTTGGAACTCTATGACTTTGTGATCGCGGAATAACTCGGCGTACCGCGGGTCATCGATCATATGAACCGCTGGCACGACGACATGCAGGCCATGCCGCAGCGGCTGATGTTGAAATACGAGCAGATGCGGGCGGAGCCGGTCGAGGCGCTGGATCGCGTGATGACCTCTCTCGATCATGGTTTCGAGCGGCATGTGACCGAAGCGTCGGTCGAGTTTGCCTCTTTCGACAGCCTCTTTCGCAAGGAAGTGGATGGTTGTCTCAAGAGTAAACAAACTGAAACCGAGCAATCCCGACGACGGCGACTCATACAAGGTGCGACGCGGCAAGATCGGTGGTTGCCAGGATTATTTCATTGGCGTCAGAATGCGCATATCGACCGGCTGGTGTCGGATCGACTGAACCCGCTATATGGCTATCGTTGACGTTTCCCGATCAGCGGTCTGCCCGATGCTATATAGCGCGTCAGGCTATTCTCCTCAGTCGATAATCTGATTTGATTCGCTTACAGTGTTTGCGCCGCAAACGGTCAACTCCGACAGGCTAGGCAAGCGCTTCGCGTCCTGAATCGCTCGCTGGGGTAAACCGAGACCAAAGGACACGCAGGCCAATCCCCGGCACGAGTTCCGAGGGATCCAAAGGCGCAGCAGGCCACCAGAAAACCTTCGGCTCTGCGGACTCGACTGCCACGTAACCCTCCTCGGCAAAGGTTATTGGAGTTACCCGTCCCTGGTGATGCACCAAATCGAACACGCGGCGGTTCCGAACGTCGACAACGGTGGAGTGGTCGGCTCCATCAAGGATGGTCCATTCGCCATCCGGGTAGGCCAGTTGCGCAAGCTCCTTGGCAAACTTCGCCAGGTGGTGGAGCATGCCAACACCCGCCCACCAGATGCGGTCCCGCGCAGGATCGGGATCAGGGAAAGGGTCGCTCTGGGTCGCCCGGTCGGCGTTGACTTCGGGCTACGCGGCGACGAAATCGGAGGTAAGGAATTGGCACGGCGCCAGGTCTTCACCGGCAAGTGCGGCAGCCAATGACCAAGGATTGGGCTCGCGCCTGCGTAGCGTCTGATTGACGCCGGGGTAGGTTTTCAGCCAGGCGTCCATTTCCTCCTCAATGGCCGCTACCACGCGCGGATCTTGTGTGTGCGGATAGATCTTCGGTCACTCTTTGGTCAGGTCGAGCACCTTGTAGTCTTCAGCGTTTTCACAGTTTGGGGTCGGAGATTGACAGAATCGTTGAAAACTACCAAAATTCGCCGCTCAAAAAAGCGCCCGTAGCTCAGCTGGATAGAGTACCTGGCTACGAACCAGGCGGTCGGGAGTTCGAATCTCTCCGGGCGCGCCAT
>JAHEJD010000061.1 GCA_024639005.1 Chromatiaceae bacterium
CACCGTTTTTCGTAACGAGGGCGCCGAGACGCCGCTATGGCGGGGTGCACGGAGTGGAAGGCGGTGAAGGCGTAGTCGACCCTACGTCGAACCGGCTGCAACGAGTACGCCCCGTCATGGCGAGGGTATCGGCGGTCGCAGCAGGAAATCGGTGGGATATGCAGGCTAGGTGAAGACAATCATGGCATCGGAGTTCAAGTCTAGGTGTCTGAAGATCATGGACGACGTCGCTGCCTCCGGCGAGGTGGTGGTCACAAAAAACGGTGTTCCTGTCGGGAGGTTCGTGCCCTTTACGCGGAAACCGAAGACCCTGCGGGGTCTGCATGCCGGTTTGGTGCAGGCCGGTGACGATTTGATCGCACCATCCGGCGAGGCCTGGCAGGCCGATCGTTGATTATTCTCGATACGCACGTCTTGATCTGGTTGGATGCCGGCACTGCCGAGCTCGGGGACGAGGCAGCCGGATCGATCGATGACGAGTTCGCAAGCGATGAGTTGGCGGTATCCGGCCATCTCGTTTTGGGAAATTGCCATGCTGATCGCCAAGGGCCGCCTCGTTATCGCGCGGCCTTTGGTCAGATGGCGTGAGGAACTGCTCGCCGCGGGCCTAAGCGAGTTACCGGTAGACGGACGCCTGGGTATCGAGGCCGCGGCGCTGTCGAATTTTCACGGCGATCCCGCCGATCGGCTGATCGTGGCGACGGCATTAACGGCGGGTTGCAGGCTGCTTACCGCTGATCGGCAGGTCCTCGCCTGGCCGGGTTCGATCGACGCGATTGACGCCAGAAGGTGACAACGGGCTGCCACAAGCATAGAGGCGTCTTTGGGGGACAGACCAGAATGGCACTAAGTTAAACCTGTTTTGCAGTGTATCGGCCACGGTGTGGGATCTCGATCATTTCAAGTCGTGGTGCAATAAGCATGGCATAGGGCTTGGGCCTTCGTTTGACGCATCTCGGCTCTCGCCTACCAGGTCGTGGCGTTATCACGTTGGCTGCGATGGCTTGGACGAGGGATACCGTCAAACTGCACCGTTTTCGGTCGCTCAGGTCGGTACTGTCGCCGGATCGCACTGTAGGCAATCAGGTGCATCAGGATTTCTTTGTTCACCATGGCCGGTGTGCGGCAACGTAAGCTATCCATGCCCATGGTCGTCTTGATGTCTCGAAAGAATAGCTCGACATCCCAGCGCTGGTATACAGATCGGCCAACTCCGCGGCGTTGTAGGTCGATGCATCCGTCAACGTGGTGACGAGATAAAAGGTCTTGACGCGAAAACCGGGGGCATCGACGGTGACCTTGACTTGTCGCAGGGTGAGCTTGTCAGGCAGCCACTGCCAGACTGACTTGCTGTAGCTCAGCACTTTGTTCCAAGGCGGTTTCGGCCACTGGACCAGCAAATCATCGGGGCCTAAGATTTTGATGGACGATGGCGCCTCAACCGGCGTCCGGCGCGCAAGCGTGAGCACCGAGTCGACACCGGCTTGCTGGAACTTCCAGATGTCGTAGTTACTGCAAAACCCCTTGTCTCCGTAGGGTGAATTGGTGTGTGGCGCGGAGAGATCGGCCCAGCCGGAAAGGGATCTGGCCGATATCGAAGGGCTGGCGGCACGGCTGGAGACGGCGCCTTTCGATTTTTCTGCGGCCACGCAATTCGGGCAGCTGCGGACCGAAATCTACCGTGCAGGGAAGCCGATTGGCCCCTACGACATGATGATCGCCGGCCACGCCAGGGCCTTGGGGCTGGTGATCGTTACCAACCATCTAAAGGAGTTCCAGCGGGTGCCCGGACTTCGCGTGGAGCATTGGATTTAGTCGATCTCGCGGGAGACAGGCTGAACGACCATGGCCGATCAGGAAAGCTTGATATAGCGCGGATTCGCAATCTCGCATGCCGCACTGATCTTGCGTTCGGGCACCCCAAGCGCGCATGCCTTGAACGCGGTGGGAATCGGATTCAGCGCGTGGTAAGTGCTGAGGCCCGATATCAGTATTCCTTGATTCCTTACTCACGGGTAATCGGCCGACATGCTGGCGAAAAAGACATCCAAGAATCAGATCACTCTGCCAAAAGCGATAGCGGACATGTTTCCTGACGCGACCTACGATCCGCTCGCGGTAGGGAAGGAAGTCCGCGGCATCCAACAGGTGACGTGTGATCAGGCGTGCATAGCTCGTGTCGCTGCCAATGAGCCGGCGACCCTTCAGCACTTCGCCCAGCAGTGGTTCACCGGCAGTGCGCAGATCGATGAGGTCGACCGGTCGCCCCAGCCGCTCTCCGGTCTCACCGATCAGGCGGACACTCAGCTCGGCGTCGAGTGGCTGGTCTGCCTGCACGGCCAGGTCAAGGTCGCTGGCCGTGGTGGCGTTTCCCTTTGCGCAGGATCCGAACAGGATCGCCAGCTGCACCTGGGGAAAGCGGTTCAACACTTCGATTATGGCGTTATCCGTAGAGGATGGAGCACTGGACATGAGGCAAGTCTAGCGTGTGGCGGGGAGTGCGGCGCGGATTGATGAGCGCGATTCGTTCTCCGCTTCGCCGTTATGTCTTAAACTGGCGCGCATACTTAGAGCTGCTTCAAAGGAACGCGCGATGCACGACCGGCTGCCCATCAGCAAGTCGGAACTAGAGCATTTCTGCCATGACCACGGCATTCTTCGTCTGTCATTGTTCGGGTCTGCACTCAGGGGCATAGCCGGGCCCGATAGCGACGTCGACCTGCTGGTCGAGTTTGAGCCTGGACGGGTCCCCGGGCTGTTGGCGCTTGCCGAGATGGAGGCGGAATTGTCCGAAGCGCTCGGTGGTCGCCGCGTCGATCTTCGCACACCCAATGATCTCAGCGAGCTGTTTCGCGATGCAGTAATGGAGACGGCAGAGGTTCAATATGCCGCCTGAAGACCGTGTCCGCCTCCGGCACATGCTGGATGCGGCAGAGACGGCCATCGAGTTCATGCGCGGCAAAGACCGGTCGGCGTTGGAGAATGACCGAATGTTGCTTTTCGCCGTCGTTCGGGCTGTCGAGATTCTGGGTGAGGCTGCCGGCAGAGTCACTGCCGAGACGCGAGAACGCTACGCCGATCTCCCCTGGCGGGCGGCATCCTCTATGCGCAATCGCCTTATCCACGGTTATTTCGACATCGATCGAGATATCGTGTGGGTGACCGTAACCATGGAGATGCCGGCTCTTGCTGAAAAGCTCTCCCTGATACTGAAAGGGGCCGAAGCGGATTAGCACGAATGGCGCTTGCTTAAGCCGATACGGGTTGTTTCCGGAGGAAACGTCGGCAGCAGGGACGCTGCCGTCGAGCCTACATGGACGTATTTACGGCGTTTTCCGGAAGAAATTACCCGTGTCGGCGGGCCGACTACTCGTCGATAGCCGTGAAGTAAGTGCCATTGGGATTAACACGCTTGCGGCTCAGCGGCTCAGCCCCAACTCCGCGATCTTCACCCGCCACTCTGCCGGCCCGGTGGTGTGCACCGACTCACCGCTGCTGTCGACCGCGACCGTGACCGGCATGTCGACCACCTCGAACTCGTAGATCGCCTCCATGCCCAGGTCCTCGAACGCGATGACTTTCGCTTCACGGATCGCCTGCGAGACCAGGTAGGCGGCGCCGCCGACGGCCATCAGGTAGGCGGCCTTGTGGCGCTTGATCGCCTCGATCGCGACCGGGCCGCGCTCGGCCTTGCCGACCATGCCGATCAGGCCGGTCTGCGAAAGCATCATCTCGGTGAACTTGTCCATCCGCGTCGCGGTGGTCGGGCCGGCGGGGCCTACCGCCTCGTCGCGCACCGGGTCGACCGGGCCGACGTAGTAGATCAGGCGATTGGTGAAATCGACGCCGGGCGGCAGGCCCTGGCCGCTGTCGAGCAGCCCCTGGATGCGCTTGTGCGCGGCATCGCGGCCGGTCAGGAGTTTGCCGTTGAGCAGCAGGCGGTCACCGGGCCGCCAGGCCTGCACCTGTTCGGGTGTCAGGGTGTCGAGATCGACCCGGATCGCGCTCTCGCTGACCTGCCAGGTCACGTCCGGCCAGTCCTCGAGCTTTGGCGGCGTGAGCACCGCCGGACCGCTGCCGTCGAGATGGAACTCGATATGCCGGGTCGCGGCACAGTTGGGGATCATGCCGACCGGCAGCGAGGCCGCGTGCGTGGGGTAGTCGAGGATCTTGACATCGACCACGGTGGTCAGGCCGCCGAGCCCCTGGGCACCGATGCCCAGGGCATTGACCCTGTCGAAGATCTCCAGGCGCAGCTCCTCGATCGGGTTGGATGGCCCACGGGCCTTAAGTTCATCGATGTCGATCGGGGCCATCAGCGACTCCTTGGCCAGCAGCAGCGCCTTCTCGGCGGTGCCGCCGATGCCGATGCCGAGGATGCCGGGCGGGCACCAGCCGGCGCCCATGGTCGGCAGGGTCTCGACCACCCAGTCGACCAGGCTGTCGCTGGGATTGAGGATGGTGAACTTGGATTTGTTCTCGGAGCCACCGCCCTTGGCGGCCAGCGCGATCTCGAGTAGGTCGCCGGGTACGATGTCGGTGTAGATAACCGCCGGGGTGTTGTCCTTCGTGTTCTTGCGCGCGCCTATGGGCGGATTCACCACCGAGGCGCGCAGCTTGTTGTCGGGGTGCAGGTAGGCGCGGCGCACGCCCTCGTTGATCATGGCAGTCAGGGACAGGTCGCCGTCAAAGCGTACGTCCATCCCGACCTTCAGAAAGACCACCACGATGCCGGTGTCCTGGCAGATCGGGCGGTGGCCCTCGGCGCACAGCCGCGAGTTGGTCAGTATCTGGGCCAGCGCGTCCTTCGCCGCCGGCGACTGCTCGCGCTCATAGGCGCGCCCGACCGCCTGGATGTAGTCCAGCGGGTGATAGTAGGAGATGAACTGCAGCGCGTCGGCGACGCTCTGGATCAGGTCGGCCTGTTTGATGGTCGTCATGTACTCAGGTGCCCTTTGCCTTCAGCGGAAAGCGATCGGGGTGTTCGATAATTGCCGCGGTGAGATCGACATCGATGTCAGGCCAGTGGAAGTGCCCCGGAGAGGGTTCGTCAACGTTGAAGATCTTCTTCACCGGCTGATCCTGGAACCAGGGAAAATCCTCGTAAGACAGGAAATACTCTTTGCCGTTGGCCAATAGCCACAGCCCATGTGCCGAGATATTGGTGACTTCAACGGTCGAAGTGTCGCCGCCATGCGCCAATGAGTTCATCGCAATGTGCCTCCAAAATCGACTCGATCTGCTTCAGTTGCTTTCGCGACAACCGATGGTTGCGGGCGAGTTGGATTTCCGGCTCCAGCCAGAATTTCGCCTCGCCGTCAGCAGAAACGACGTGAACATGCATGCGTTTTTCTTCACGCGAAAAGAAGAAGAAACGGTAGCCCTGCTCCCTGAATATTGTTGGACTCATCCCTGAGCTCTCAAATCTCCAGAAGATTCAAACCCCCAACAGCATCCGCGCCGGGTCTTCCATGCACTGCTTGATGGTGACCAGGAACTGCACCGCCTCGCGGCCGTCGATGATGCGGTGATCATACGACAGGGCCAGGTACATCATCGGTCGGACGGTGATCTCGCCGTCGACCACCATCGGGCGCTCGACGATGTTGTGCATCCCCAGGATGGCGCTCTGCGGCGGGTTCAGGATCGGCGTGGACAGCATGGAGCCGAACACCCCGCCGTTGGAGATCGTGAAGGTGCCGCCGGTCAGGTCATCGTAGCTGAGGCTGCCGTCCTTGGCCTTCTGGCCGAAGCCGCGGATGGTGCCCTCGATCTGCGCGAACGACATCTGGTCGGTGTCGCGCAGGATGGGCACCACCAGGCCGCGCGGCGAACTGACCGCAACGCCGATGTCGAAATAGTTGTGGTAGACGATGTCGTCGCCGTCGATCGAGGCATTGACCACCGGGAACTTTTTCAGGGCCTCGACCGAGGCCTTGACGAAGAACGACATGAAGCCCAGGCGGACATCGTGCGCCTTCTCGAAGGCGTCCTTGTGGCGCGCGCGCAGGTCCATCGCCGCCTTGAGGTCGACCTCGTTGAAGGTGGTCAGGATGGCCGCGTTCTGCTGCGCCTCGAGCAGGCGCTCGGCGATGCGCGCACGCAGGCGCGTCATCGGCACGCGCTTCTCCTGACGCGCGTCGCTGGCGGCACTGGGCACGGACGCGCGCAAGTCGGCATCGTCGGTGCTGGTCTGTCGATCCAGATAGGCCATCACGTCCGACTTGAGTATGCGGCCATTCTTGCCGGTGCCCTCGATCTTGCCGGCATCGATGTTGAGTTCCTTGACCAGGCGGCGCACCGCGGGCGTCAGCACCTGATCGCTGATCTCGGCGTTGTCCCCGGCCGCCGGTGCGGTGCCGGCCGTGGTGTCCGCGTGCGGTTCCTGTGGCTTTTCGGGCGAGGTCGGTGGCTCGGTGCTTGGTCCTGCCGCTGCGGCCCCGGCCTCGACGATCGCCAACAGCTCATCGGCGGTGACGACCGCGCCCTCGTCGACCTTGGTCTCCTGAAGCACGCCGGCGACCGGCGAGGGCACCTCGAGGACCACCTTGTCGGTCTCCAGGTCGACCAGGTTTTCGTCGCGCGCGATCGCCTGGCCCGGTTTCTTATGCCAGGTCAGCACCGTCGCGTCGCTGACGGATTCCGGCAGCGTGGGTACTCGTACTTCGGTCGACATCTTGGTTCAGCCCCTTCGATTCATCGATGGATCGCGGCGCCCGATGAGCGCGTCGTCCACCAGTTTCTCTTGTTCTTCCTGGTGCACCAGGTGATACCCGGTCGCCGGCGCCGCGGCCGAGGGTCGCCCGGCGTAGATCAGCTCGCGCTTGCCGTCGTGCAGGGTATGGAAGCGGTGTTTGACCTGGTCCCAGGCGCCCTGGTTCTGCGGCTCCTCCTGGCACCATACGAACAGCGTGGCGTTCGGGTAGCGGTCGGCCACGGCATCGAAGTCCTCGCGCGGGAACGGATACAGCTGCTCAAGGCGGATCAGCGCGACATTGGCCAGGTCGCGGCTGCGCCGCGCCTGCAGCAGATCGTAATAGACCTTGCCTGCGCACACGACCACCTGGGTCACGGCCCCGGGGTCGATGGGGTCGACCTCGTCGATCACGGTCTCGAAGCGGCCGTGGGTCAGGGACTCGAGCGACGAGGTGGCCAGCGGGTGGCGCAGCAGGCTCTTGGGCGACATCACGATCAGCGGGTGACGGTAGGGGCGCAGCATCTGGCGGCGCAGCAGGTGGAAGATCTGCGCCGGCGTGGTCGGCACGCAGACCTGGATGTTGTGCTCGGCGCACAGCTGCATGTAGCGCTCCAGGCGCGCCGACGAGTGCTCCGGTCCCTGGCCCTCGTAGCCGTGCGGCAGCAGCATCACCAGGCCGCAGTACAGGCCCCACTTGGCGCCGGCCGAGGCGATGAACTGATCGATTACCACCTGCGCACCATTGGCGAAGTCGCCGAACTGTGCCTCCCAGATGGTCAGCGCATTGGGTTTCGCGGTGGCGAAGCCGTACTCGTAGGCCAGCACCGCCTCTTCGGACAGCACCGAATCGATCACGTCGAAGTTCGGCTGACCCTTGTGCAGATGGCGCAGCGGGATATAGCTCTCGCCGGTGTCCTGATTGCGCAGCATCGCATGGCGGTGGAAGAAGGTGCCGCGGCGGCAGTCCTGGCCGGAGATGCGGATCGGCACGCCCTGATCGAGCAGGGTCGCATAGGCCATGGACTCCGCGAATCCCCAGTCGGCCAGCTTGTCGCCCTGCGCCATCAGACGGCGGTCCTCCATGATGCGCCGGACCCGCGGGTGCAGATTGAAATCGCCGGGCGGCGTGACGATCTGGCCGGCGAGGGCCTCGAAGCGCGCGGGATCGAAGCTGGTGTCGACCGGGAAGTCCCAGCGGACGCCGCGATAGACCAGCCAGTCGACATGGAAGGGGTTGCTCACCAGGCATACCGAGGGCCGTCCGACGCACTGGCCGCGCTCCAACTCGGCGCGGACGTCCTCCACGTCCTGCTGCACCTCGGCCGGGGTCATCAGCTGCTCGGCGATCAGCCGGTCGGCATAGGCGGCGCGGGTCGGCTGATGGTTGCGGATCTTCTGGTACATCATCGGTTGGGTGACGGCCGGCTCGTCGGCCTCGTTGTGGCCGTGCCGGCGATAGCTCACCAGGTCGATCACGGCGTCCTTGCGGAAGCGATTGCGATAGTCGAGTGCCAGGCGCGTCACGAAGATCACCGCCTCGGGGTCGTCGCCGTTGACGTGGAAGATCGGCGCCTGGACGATCTTTGCGACATCGGTGCAATAGGTGGTCGAGCGGCTGTCGAGCGTGTTGCTGGTGGTGAAACCGATCTGATTGTTGATCACGATGTGGACAGTGCCGCCGACGGTGTAACCACGCGCCTGCGACATATTGAACATCTCCATGTTCACGCCCTGTCCGGCGAACGCGGCATCGCCGTGCACGATGATCGGCAGCACCTGTTCGCCCTTGCGGTCGCGCCGGCGCTGCTGGCGGGCGCGTACCGAGCCGTGCACCACGGGACTGATGATCTCCAGGTGCGAGGGGTTGAAGCCCAGCGTGATGTGCACCAGGCCGCCCGGGGTGTCGACGTCGCTGGAGAAGCCCTTGTGGTACTTGACGTCGCCGGATGACAGGATGCCCTCGTCCGGCGCCTGGCGGATGCCTGCAAACTCATCGAATATCTGTGCCGGCGGTTTGCCGATGATGTTGGCGAGCACGTTCAGGCGGCCGCGGTGGGCCATGCCGATCATTACCTCTTTGGCACCGTCGCGCCCGGCGCGCTGGATCAGCTCGTCGAGCATGGGTATCAGCGCCTCACTGCCCTCCAGCGAGAAACGCTTCTGGCCGACGTAGCGCGCATGCATGAACTTCTCGATGCCCTCGGCCGCGGTGAGCATGTGCAGTATCCAGCGGCGCTGCTCGTCGTCCAGCTCGGGCCTGACGCGGTAGGTCTCGAGGCGCTGCTGGATCCAGCGTTTCTCCTCGGTGTTGGTGATGTGCATGTACTCGGAGCCGACGTTACCCGTATAGGCCTCCTGCACCAGCGCCAGGATATCCTTCAGGGGCAGCTGTTCCGACGCGAACAGCGAGCCGGTGTTGAAGACCACCTCCCGGTCGTGTTTGGCCAGGCCGTAGTAGGACGGGTCCAGATCCGGCAGCGGCAGCTTGGGATGCAGCTGCAGTGGGTCGAGGTTGGCGTTCTGGTGACCGCGCACGCGGTAGGCGTTGATCAGGCGCAGTACCTTGGCCTGGCGCTCGGCGGCCGCCGCGGAAAACCCGCCGTCGCCGCAGATGCGCGTACGCGGGTCGCCGGCCAGTTCGAGGAAGTCCTCCTGCACCCGGCGGTGGGACAAGTCTGCGACCGGGCTGCCGTTAACCGGAGGGAGGCTGTCGAAATGCTTGCGCCAGTTGTCCGGGACACTGCCCGGGTCGTCGAGATAGGCCTCGAACAGGTCTTCGATGAAGGGCGCATTGGCGCCGTAGTAGGCGGAGGAACGACGCAGTCGATCGAGCAACTCGGACATTTTCGGACGGCCACCCAAGGTCTTGCCGGAGGAAGGGAAAACGCCCTGTTTAAGGAGGCGTTCAACAGAAAAGTCTAGCACAGCGAACGCAGCGTTTTGGGTCGCGAAATTTTTATTAGGACCATTGTCTGAACAGAAGGTTGGGGCTGATGACCGCAGCACAGGTCGCGTGGGTTGGATACTGCTAGGATTGAACTTATGGACACGCAAGATCCAAACTTGCCGGGTGCCCGGGTCGACGTCTGTTCGCTGGAGGCGGACATGGCCTTTTTCGAGGCCCGCCTGTCGCTGGCGGCCGGCGCGCCCGATACCCGCTACCAGCGCGCGCAGATCAAGGCCTATCAGACGCTGGGCCAGTTGCTCGGCGAGACGCTGAGCCAGCTGCGCCCGCCGACCAAGCCCCCGCGAACGGCCAAGGGCCGGACCGCGGCCGCCTGATCGCAATCTTCGATTGCGTTAGGTGCAATGGCACTTACTTGAGCACTTGCGCCCCGGCGCATTCGACTCGCGGGACGCCGTGAATCCGTCCGTGGAGGCTCGACTGCCGCATCCCTGCGGCAGACGCCCGAGAATCGAACACGCCGGCCCGCTAATGGCTTTAGGTGGGCCTATGGGTCCCCGGGCGTCCGGTGTCCTGCATCTGCGTCCATCGGCCGACGCAAGCCGAGCATGCGTCGGATATCGAGCCAGATCGCATGCAGGGCGGGGATCAGCAGCAGCACCACGAAGGCCGATGCCAGGGTGCCGAAGCTCAGTGCAATCGCCATGGGGACCAGGAACAGCGCCTGGGTGGAGGTCTCGAACAGCATCGGGAACAGCCCCGCGGTGGTGGTCAGCGAGGTCAACACGATCGGGCGAAAGCGACTACGCGCGGCCTCGATCAGCGCATCAGTCGCCGCGTCTGCACGCAGTTCGTTATAGCGCAGCGTCAGCACCAGTGCCCCGTTCACGACCAGGCCGCCGAGGGCGATCATCCCGAAGATGCTGACGGAACTGAGGTCGAAGCCCAGCAGCACGTGGCCCGCGATCGCGGCCGCGACCGAATACGGGATGGTCAACATAATGATGCAGGCATCGGCGTAGCTGCGGAACAGCGCCGCAGTCAATGCGAAGATCACCAGGCCGACCCATAGCAGGCCGTCCAGGATGGCGTTGATCGCCTGGTTGCGGTCGCGCCGACCACCGCTGAACTCCCACGCCAGGCCGGGGTAGCGCGCGGTCAGCTCCGGCAGCACTTCGGCCTCGAGGGCCGCGCGGATCCGCCGCGTGTTGGCGCTGGCCTTGTCGAAACTGGCGGTCACCCGCAGCGTGCGTTTGCCGTCCTCGCGGCTGATCCTGCTGTAGGCGTTGCCCTCTCTGAAGTCGGCGGCCACCGACAGCGGGATCTCGATGCCGTCGCGGCCGCGCACGATGAAGTCGCTGATGTCCTGCATGGTCAGGCGCTGCGCGCGCGGCAGCCGCGCCATCACCTTGATCTCATAGCCGTCGCGCAGCAGGCGCAGCGCCTCGGCGCCATAGAATGCGTTGCGGATCTGCCGCCCCAGCGCCGCCTCGCTGAGCCCCACCGCGCGTCCCTGCGGCGTGAGGCTGAAGCTGATCTGGCGTTTGCCCTCGGCGATGCCGTCGCTGATATCCACCAGGCCGGTGAACTCGTCCAGGCGCACCGCCAGCTCGCGCGCCGCGGTCTCCAGCACCGCGGTCGAGGCGTGCGACAGATTGAGGCTCAGCCCCCGGTTGCCGCCGGGCCCGACCAGGTACTCGAAGAACAGCGATTTAACCTCCGGCAGGTCGCCGATCTCCTCGCGCCAGACCCGGGTCAGCTGTTCCTGGGTAAAAGGGCGCTGATCGTCAGAGACCAGGTAGACGTTGACGTCACCGTTGCTCGAACGAGCGCGAGTGAACCAGCTCTCGATGTGCTGTTCGCGGCTGCCCAGGCGCTCGACGGCGCGCAGCGCGGCCGCCTCGATGCGACGCACCACAGCCAGGGTCTCGCTGAGCGAGGCGTCGACCGGCATGGTCAGCTCGGCGTCCACCCGGTTGCCCGGGATCTCCGCCCGCCAGGTCAAATCGATCCGGCCCGAGGCATACCAGATGACGACCAGTGCCATCAGGCCGGTGAACACCACCGCGGTGAGGTAACGCTCGCGGATCGCGAGCCTCAACACGCGCAGATAGGGTCCGTCGCGCAGGCGATCCAGGCTGTCGGCAATGGCGTCGTGAAAACGCTTGACGCGCCGGAAGCGGGCGAGGAAGCGGCGCAGGCCACTGTGTTGGTCGGGGCGTGCGTCGTTGAGGTGGGCCGGCAGGATCAACAGGGCCTCGATCAGCGACACCAGGAACACCACGCTGGCGACGATCGGCAGATGGCGCATGAACTGGCCGGTCGCGCCGGGTATGAAGATCAGCGGGATGAACGCGATGATGTTGGTGCCGACCGCATACAGCACCGGCACCACCATCTCGCGCACGCCCTCGCGCACCGCCCGGGCGACCGGCAGCCCGAGCTGGCGTTTCGCATGGATGTTCTCGCCGACGATAATGGCGTCGTCGACCACGATGCCGAGCGTCAGGATGAACGCGAACATCGAGATCATGTTCAGCGTGACGTCGATCTCCGGCAGGATCGCAAACGAGCCGATGAACACGACCGGGATGGACACCGCGACCCAGAACGCGAGGCGCGCGCTGAGGAACAGGCCGAGCAGCAGGATCACCAGCAGCAGGCCCAGCGCGCCGTTCTTCAGCAGTATCTGGCTGCGTTCGGCATAGCGTTCGGAGCGGTCGTTGTGGACGCTGATCGCGACCGTGTCGGGCAGCTCCCGGTTGAGGTCATCGACCAGCGCGCGCACCCGCGCCGCGAGTTCGATCGGTCGTTGGTTCTCGGTCTGATAGACATCCAGGCGCAGCCCGGGGCGGCCGTTGAATTCGAACACCTGGGAGCTCTCGGCAAAGCCGTCGATCAGCTCGGCGACATCGCCCACCAGGATACGCGAGCCATCGCCCAGGACTTTGATCGGGATATTGGCGAACTCCTGGGCGCGGGTGCGTCGACCCTCGGTGCGCAGCAGGATCTCGCCATCGGGGGTCTCGATGCCGCCGGCCGGGACATCGCGCGCGGCGCTGCGCACCGCCTGGGCGACGTCGCCGAG
This sequence comes from Chromatiaceae bacterium, assembly GCA_024639005.1. Lineage (GTDB taxonomy): Bacteria > Pseudomonadota > Gammaproteobacteria > Chromatiales > Chromatiaceae > Thiosocius. Next base: position 12,691 of record JAHEJD010000061.1, read on the forward strand.
CGTCAGCCCGAGCGCGCGCAGGCGATCCTCGCCGATCTCGATACTGATCTGCGGTGCCAGCCTGCCGCGCAGGTTGATCTCCGAGACGCCCGGCATGATCAGTAGTTCGCGCCGCACCCGTTCGCTGAGCTCGAACAGGTCCTCGGGCGTCAACTGCGCGGCGATCGCGATGCTGATCACATAGAAGCCGTGCTGCGAGCGTTCGACACGCGGCGGTTCGGCGTCGTCCGGGAACGAGGTGATGCGGGACACTGCATTGCGGACGTTCTGCAGCACCTCGCCGGGGTCGGCGTCGTCGCTGAGTTCCGCCCTGACGCTGCCCGAGCCCTCATTGGCCGACGAGGTAATGCTGCGGATGCCGTTCATCCCGGTCAGCTCTTTCTCGACCGCCAGCACGATGCCCTCTTCGACCTCCTTGGGGCTCGCACCCGGGTAGGCGACGCTGACGCGGACGGATTCGAGCGTGAAGTCCGGGGTGATCTCCTGACGTATCTCTGAGAAGCCGAGCAGGCCGCCGAGCAGCAGCGCGAACATCAGCAGGTTGGCGGCCACCGGGTTGCCGGCCATCCAGGAAACCAATGCAAAGCGCTCTCGGGTGTCACTCACGGCCGGCGACGCTCGCGCGCTCGATGACCCGACCCGTTGCCGGGTCGACCTGTCGGCTGCGGACGGTGGCGCCCGGCACCAGGCCGGCGATGCGGCTGATCACCACGCGGTCGCCGTCGTGCAGGCTGTGGCGCTCGAGCAGCAGGGTCTGTTCGGATTCCCATGCCACGGCCGCATCGCGCACCTGCAGCTTGTTGTCGTCGTCGACCACCCAGACGCGCCGGTTGTCGCGCACCGCGCGGCGCGGCACCGCAATCACCTGCGCCAGGGTGCCGGCGTCGATGCGGGCCTCGACGTACTGGCCGAGCAGCAGGCGGGCGCCATTGCCTGCGGCGACCGGCACCGCCGCGATAATGCCCCCCAGGCGCGACCCCTCGGCCAGGTCGGCGCGGATGCGCACGACCTCGCCCGCATGCGTCGCGGCCGCATCGCGCACCTCGACGCGCGAGCCGGGCCGGTCGTCTTGTCGGGCCCGGATGCGTCCCAGCATGTGCGGCTGGGTGCGCAGCTCCACCCAGTATTCGTCCGCCCGGGTGACGCGCCCGACGAGTTCGCGGGCCGCCACCACCTCACCGCTGACGCGCGAGCGCGACAGCACGATCAAGTCGAACGGCAGCGTCAGGCGGGTGCGCGCCAGATCCAGCTGGGCGCGCTTTAGCTGGTTCTCGGCCGCGGCCAGCTCCGCCTCGACCTGGCGCAGCTGCGGCTTGCGCAGCGCCAGCGCCTCTGAGGTCGCATCGACCGTCAGCGAGCCGCGCAGGGTGTTCAGCTCCTCACGGGCGACCACGCGGCGGCCCTGCTCCAGCGCGATGGCCGCGCGCGCCTTGGCGATCTCGGCCTGTGCGGCGTCGATCGCGAGTTGATAGTCATCGGACTCGATCTCGAGGATGGTCTCGCCGGCCGGGATCCTGCCGCCGGGCTCGAAATCCGGATGTAGACCGACGATCCGGCCGCCGACCTGGGGGCGGATGTCGAGCTCGAATGCGCTGACCACCGGCCCGGAGGCGTCGAGCTGCAGCGGGACGTCGCGCGGCGTCGAATCGATCACGTCGACCAGCGGCACCGGCGCGGCGGGGCGTTCGCGTTTGCTCTGCGGCGCGCTCGACAGCAGTTGCCAGCCCGCAAGGCCAAAGCCGCCGGCGAGCAATGCGAGCAGGACCAGTCGGGCGACGGTGGGCGACGTCATGCCTTGACCTCAGCGGCGGGTGGGTTGCCGAGGGCATGATGCAGGCGAATGCGCGTGCGTCCAAGCGCGGCGCGCAGCGCGAGGTGGTCGCGCTGCTGTTGCTGCAGTCCGCGCAGCGCGGCGAGCACCGGCAGATAGTCGCTCACCCCGCGCTCGTAGCGCCGCTTCGCCGCGTCCAGCAGCGCCTCGGCCGTGTCCAGGCGCAGGCGCGACAGCGCGATGCGTTCGCGCAGGCTGGCCTCCTCGGTGATCAGGTCATCGACCTCGATGACCCGCGCGATCCAGCCGCCGAGATAGGCCTGGCCGGCGGCGTAGAGTTGGGCGCGCCGCTCCTCGGCGATGGCCTCCAGGTTGCCGCTGTCGAACAGCGTGAACGCCGCATCCAGTGCGGCCGATACCACGCTCGAGACGTCGCCCGAGAAGGCCCGCCAGACGAAACCGCCGGACAGGCCCAGCGCGGGCAGCCGGTCGGCCAGTGCCGCGGCGAAACGGGCGTCGGCCGCGGCCAGGCGCGCGCGATCCGCGCGCAGTGCGGCGCGCCGATCGAGCAGGTCGATCGGGCGCAGCGTCGGAAAGCTGGCCTGCACCGTCGGCAGGCGCTCGAGCAGCGGTAGCGCGGGCTCGTCCGGCGTCCGGCTGGCGATCAGCCGCAGCCGATTGGCTGCCAGGCTGCGGTCGAGCCGCGCGATGGGTATCTGCTGGCGCAGCCCCGCCAGTTCGTCGCGCTGCTGCAGCACGTCGACGCTCGATGACAGCCCCTGGGTGAAACGCAGTTCGATCAGCCGCAGCAGGGTCTGCGAGACCTCGATCTGCTCATCCAGCAGGGCGGCGCGCTGGCTGGCCTCGGCGGCCTCGATCACCGCGATCAGGAAGTCGCGCGCCAGGTCCGATCGGAGCTGCTGGGCATCCGCGACATCGGCCAGCAGGGCCTGTGCCGCCGCGTCCTCGCGATCGGCCAGCGCGCCGCTGACATCCAGCGGCAGATCGCCGTCGACGCCGAGTGAGCGGCTGTCGGTCCGGTCGCCGTCGGATACCTTCTGCCCGCGCACGTCCGCGGAGACCGTCAGCGTCGGTCCGCGGTCGGCCGAGGCCTGTGCGAGCCGCGCCTGCGTGGCCTGCACAGTGCCCTGGGCCTCGCGCAGGGCCGTGTTTTGGCGCAGCGCCTGCTGCAACGGCGTCGAGAGGTCGGTCGCGACCGCGTTGCGCCACCACAGACCATCGGCCACCGCCTCAGGGTCGGCGGACGGCGGCTGCGCGCTGAAGCCGGCGGTCTCGGCGAAGGCCGGCGGGTCCGGTCGATCAGCGACGGTCATGCAGGCGCCGAGCAGTCCGACCGAGAGCAGGCTGGCAATACGTAGCGGTGACAAGTCAGGGATTCTCAGAAGAACGCATGGTCGTTCTGGTTCTCGATCTCGATCGGAAGGGTGGCTACCGGCGGAGGCCCGCCTGCCGGATGCGGCGCCTAAAAAAACAGCAGCTTGATGATAAAGGCTGACAATGCCAGGTAAAGCACCCGGCGGATCAGGGTTTCGCCGTGCGTGACTGTCGTGTGCGCACCGAACCAGCCGCCGATGGAGTTGCCGACCGCCAGGCCCAACCCGGTCCACCACAGCAGTTCGAGCTGTGATGCGAAAACGGCCAGCGCGACGAGGGTATAGACCAGCACGATGAACACCTTGTGCATGTTCACCCGGACCAGGTCGAGCCCCATCACGCGGTGCAGTATCGGCATCAGGATGAAGCCGACGCCGATCTGGATGAAGCCGCCCCAGAAACCGGCGCCGACCATCAACAGATGACCGAGCGGCAGGTTGCCCGCCTTGGCCTCGCCGCGGACCGGCTTGACCTTGTCGTGGCCGGTCGCCATCAGGATCATGACCCCGATCATCACCAGCGCCAGCACCCGGTCGAACCACTCGCCGGCGAGTTGCACGCCGACCGAGGCCCCGCCGATGGCGCCGAGCGCGGCCGCTGCAGACAGGCTGAGACTGAGCCGGAAGTCCGCGAAGCCGCGGCGCCGGAAGGTGGTTACCGCGGTGATGCTCTGGGCCAGGATGGCGATGCGGTTGGTGCCGTTGGCGACCGGCCCCGGGACGCCCATGAACAGCATCACCGGCACGGTCAGCAGCGAGCCGCCACCGGCCAGTACATTGAGCCAGCCGGCCAGCACGCCCACCAGCGCGAGAACGAAGATCTGCCAGATTTCCACGGCGGTCGGGCCTTACTCGCGAGAGAAAAATGGTGCCCCCGAGACGATTCGAACGTCCGACCTACCGCTTAGGAGGCGGTTGCTCTATCCTGCTGAGCTACGGGGGCGGGGAAAGTTGTGCAGACTCAGGACGCTGCCAACGGTCGTGCCGCATGAGCACCCGATGGCACCTGGGCGTGTCCGAATGTTACCCGATGCCGCTAGCGATGTAATGCCGCCGCTGGGGCGAAAGAGGGTGGGCTAGACCTTGCCGAGGGAGTAGCGTGTCACGGCGTCGCGGCCGCGACGCAGGGTGCTGTAGGTGTCTTGGCGATCTTTGCGGCCGGTCAGGATCGATAACGCGGCGCGGGTCGCGCGTTGTCCCTGCACCGCGAGTTGGCCATTGCGGTCATTGAGTACAGCCACCTGCTGCGCGAGTGCGACCAGCGCGCCCCATTCCGCTGTCAGCGCGTCCTGGTCGAAGGCCTCGGCCAGCTGCCTGCCGCCGTCGAGGCCCTGCGCGAAGCCAGCGACCTCCTGCAGGCGGTCACGCGCCTGGACGCTGTGTTCGATCTGGCGCAGCAGCTCGAGTTTGCCGGCGACGATGCGGTCGAGTGCGGCAGCGTTGCGGCCGCTCAGCGCGGCCAGTTCCTGCTCAAGTACCGGCTCGAGCGACTGCAAGCCGTGCAGGCTCGCCTGGACGGTCGCGGTGAAGGCCTTGATGAGCTGAGTGCGGTCCACGCTTACCCGGCCTTACCGAGGCCCGCCTCGAAGCTCAGCATCTTGTCGGCCACGCGTGCCGGCTGAATCTCGAATGATCCGGTCGCCAGGGTACGCTGCACATCCTGAACCCGCTGGGTGTCGACGACCGGCAGGTCGGCGATCTCGGCCTCGAGGGCCTTGAGCTGCGCGGCCTGGTTCGACAGCTGCAGCTGATCGCCCGTTGGGGCGTTCTTGGCGCCGGCATTGGATTGGCCGGCCCGCTGACCCGTTGTCGCCTGCGACTTGCCGGCTTCAACGGCCTCTTGCGGCGGTCGCCCGCTGTTTCCATTGATTTCGATGCCCATTTCACACCTTCACTGGTTATACGCTCCCTGTATCGTCCGACTTTTGACGGACTTTATTCAGCGAGCCTAAGTCGTGAAATTTATTCCGAAATTAGTCGTTTCGGACGTGAAGCCGGTACGGCCTCACCGTCAGTTTAGGATATGTATCACGCCGCTGCTGACCACGGTGCCGCTGACAACCCGTCCGGAGCTGAGATTCTCTACCCGGATGCGGTCACCGCGACCGCCGTCGGCCAATGCCTTGCCGCGCATCCTGACCTGGAGACCGCCGCTGATCGAGACGATCTCGACCTGTCCACCGCGCTTGATCAGT
>JAHEJD010000111.1 GCA_024639005.1 Chromatiaceae bacterium
TCGCTGACCTTGTTGCGCAGCAGTTGGGTCTCCTGAATCTCGGCCTGACTGGCCGATGCCAGCTGGTTCTCCAGCTCGGGGATACGCCCATACTGCAGCTCTGACATACGCTGCAGATCGCCGGCGCGGCGCGCGGTCTCGAACTCCAGGCGTGCCTGCTCCAGCGCCTCCTTTATATGCGTGGTGCCCTGCACCGCGGCCTTTTCAGACTTCCAGACGTCCTCGAGGTCAGCGAATTCGCGCTCCAGTTCGGCGATCTCTGCCTCCAGTGCGGCCAGGCGCTTCTTAGAGGCCTCATCGGACTCCTTCTTCAACGCCTCGCGCTCGATCTTGAGCTGGACCAGGCGACGATCCATGCGGTCCATCTCTTCCGGCATGGAGTCGATCTCCATGCGGATCTGCGACCCGGCCTCGTCGATCAGATCGATAGCTTTGTCCGGCAGCTGACGGTCGCTGATGTAACGGTGCGACAGCGTTGCCGCGGCGACGATAGCCGGGTCGGTAATCTCGACCCCGTGATGCACCTCGTAGCGCTCCTTCAGTCCACGCAGGATCGCGATCGTGTCCTCGACCGTGGGTTCCTGCACCAGAATCTTCTGGAAACGTCGCTCGAGCGCGGCGTCCTTCTCGATGTATTTGCGGTATTCATCGAGGGTGGTGGCCCCGATGCAGTGCAGCTCGCCGCGCGCCAGCGCCGGCTTGAGCATGTTTCCGGCATCCATCGCGCCCTCGGCCTTGCCGGCGCCGACCATGGTGTGGATCTCGTCGATGAACAGGATGATCTGGCCCTCCTGTTTGGCGAGATCGTTGAGCACCGCCTTCAGTCGCTCCTCGAACTCGCCGCGGAACTTTGCGCCGGCGATCAATGCCCCCATGTCGAGCGAGAGCAGGCGCTTGTTCTTCAGGCCCTCGGGCACTTCGCCATTAATGATCCGCTGGGCGAGTCCCTCGACGATTGCGGTCTTGCCCACGCCCGGCTCTCCGATGAGTACAGGATTGTTCTTGGTGCGGCGCTGCAGTACCTGAACGGAGCGGCGGATCTCATCGTCCCGACCGATCACCGGGTCGAGCTTGCCTTGCTCGGCGCGCTCGGTAAGGTCGATGGTGTATTTTTGCAGCGCCTGGCGCTGCTCCTCAGCATTCGGGTCGTCGACCGACTGGCCGCCGCGCACCTGTTCGATGGCCTTCTCGAGGGCACCCTTACTGGCGCCCGCCTTGCGCATGAGATCGCCGACAGCACCCTGATCTTCGGCGGCAGCGAGGACGAAGAGCTCGGACGAGATGTACTGATCCTTGCGCTGCTGGGCCAGCTTGTCGGTCTGATTCAGCAGGCGATTGAGTTCGTTGGAGATATGCAGGTCACCCGCCGCGCCCTGCACCGAGGGCAGGCGGTCGAGCGCTTCGCCCAGGGTCGAGCGCAGCTGGTTCACGTTCACGTCGGCCTGGGTGAGCAGATGGCGCACCGACCCCCCTTCCTGGTCGAGCAGCGCGGTCAACAGGTGGGCGGGTTCGATAAACTGGTGGTCCCGCCCAACGGCGAGGCTCTGGGCATCCGCCAGCGCCATCTGGAATTTGCTAGTCAGTCGATCCATCCGCATAGGAGTAAACTCCGGTAAATTTTGTGGTTACGCCCCATATGGGGTAGTGATCGGAGAAATCAAGGGCCCCGGGGTCGACGCCATGAGCACCAGTACCCGGTCCGATCGACGCAAGGATTCTGGCTGAATGCAGCAACTGCTACTGATTTTTTCCCGACAGCCTTGGGTCTGGCTGTCACTGTTACTGCTCATTTCGCTGCTCGCGGCGACCCAGATCGCCGAGCTGCAGGTGCGCGTTTCCGCCGACGAGATGCTGGTCGTGGACGACCCGCAAAGGGCCTATTTCGAACAGGTCAGGGAGACCTTTGGCGAAGACCAAATCGTCCTCCTGGTGTTGGAAGACCCACAGCCGCTGGACGCCGACAAACTCAGCGCCCTGCAGGACGTCGTGCAGGCGCTCGAGACGCTGCCCTTCGTCGACCGCGTCGAGAGCCTGTTCAGTACCCCCCACGTCAAGAGCGTCGACGGTTTTCTGGATAAGGCCCCCTACCTGGCGGCACTGCCGGAGACGTCCGACGCGGCCGCACAGCTGATGGACCAGGCGCTGAACAACCCTCTGATTCGCAACCTTCTGGTCTCGCCAGGCGGCCAGGCAATGGCTGTGGCCATTGTGCTCAAGGACAGCGCCGGGGCCGACCAGGACGACCAGATCAGCAGCGCCGTCGCGCGCGTCATCCAACCGCTGCAACAGGTCTACCAGCGCGCCTATCCGATCGGATTCGCCCAGGTACGCAGCGAGATCGCCGAACGGATCATGGCGGAGCAGAAGGCCTTGATGCCGCTGGCGGTGGGCGCGCTGTTGATCGCGCTGTTCCTGTTGTTGCGCCAGCTGATCGATATCCTGACGCCATTGATCACCGCGGGGGTCAGTATTCTCTGGACCTTCGGACTGATGGGCTGGTTGGGCATCCCTATCAACGTCGTCACCTCGACCATACCCATCCTGATCATCGTGGTCGGCTCCACGGAGGATATTCACCTGCTGGCAGAGTTCAGACGCGCGCAGCGCTGCGGCGATAGCGCCGCGGCGGCGCTGCGCCACATGGCACGCAAGATGGGTCGCACCGTCCTGCTGACCTTCATCACGACCTACGCGGGTTTTCTGTCGGTCGGACTGAGCGGCATCGAGGTGCTCAGCCAGTTCGGCCTGGTCGCCTCCACCGGCCTGTTGTTCAACTTCATCGTGACCATCGTCTTCATCCCGGCTGCGCTCGCGCTGACTGGCCATTGGCAGCTGGACGGAAGGTCGAGGCCCTTTGAGCAAAAGGCGTTCAAATGGGCCGTGGCCTACTGGGACTTTCTCTCGGCCCACCGCGGATATGCATTCGCGATTTTGACGCTGTTCGCCGTCGTGGCCGCCAGCGGGATCCCGCGCATCAGCATCGACCACAACCCTACCGACAGCCTCGGCAAAGACTCGCAGTTGGCGCAGAATATCGACCGTCTGAACGCGCGGTTTGCCGGCCTGGAGTCGGCATCTATCGTCATCGAGTCCGGTATCGAGGACACCTTTCTGCATGCCCGCTACCTGGACGAAGTCGTAAAGGTGCAGCGCTATATCCAGTCGATGGACAGTTCGCTGTCTGTCACATCCTTCGCCGACTATCTGACGCTGCTCAATAACGCCTTTCAGGAGACCGACGATGCCGGCGTGCCGGCGAGCAACGACGAAATCGCTGAGCTGATGATCTTTCTCGATCATGATCGGGTGAGCCCCTATGTGACCGAGGACTACAGCAAGACGCGGATCCTGGTGCGCCACGACATCGCCGCGACAGAGACGCTCAAGGATATGTCACAAAGGGTGCGGACCTTTCTGGACGACAATCTCGACCCTGGACTCAGGGCCAGGATAACGGGCGATTCGATGATGACATTGGCCGCGACCGCCAGCATGATCAATGGCCAGCTTCAGTCCGTGCTGCTGATCCTGACCTTTTTCATTCTCATCGTCACCTTCCTGTTCACCGATATCCGTGTCGGCCTGCTCGCCGCACTGCCGAATATCTTCCCCGTCATCATTCTGTTTGGTGTGATGGGCTATGCCGGCATCCCGCTGAACATAGGTACGACCATGGCGGCAGCGATCGCCATCGGTATCGCCGTCGACGACACCCTGCACTTCATGCTGCGCTACAACCAGGAGCTGCGCACCTCCAGGAGCCAGGACCTGGCCATGCAGAACACCATCTACCAGGAGGCGCTGCCGGTGATGTCGACATCTATCGCGCTGACTGTGGGTTTCCTGGTGTTCGCACAATCCGACTTTGCCCCAGTGGCGCAGTTTGGGCTATTGAGCGCGCTGGTGATAAGCATGGCCTTGCTGGCGGATTTCGTGATAACACCGCTGGCGATCTCCGCGTTGCGCCTGGTCACGCTATGGGACCTTCTGTCGCCGCATGCGCGCCGGCAGCTCATACCCAGCAGCCCGCTGTTTCGAGACATGCGACCCTGGCAGATCCGAAGATTCGTGCTCTCCAGCACCATGCTGGAGTTCAAGGCCGGCGAGTCTGTGTATCGCCAGAGTGACGAGAGCAACGCGCTGTATCTGGTGATGAAAGGCGTTGTCGAAATCACCGTGCCGCGGCGGGACGGCCAGGGAAAAGACCCGGTCGTCGACACGTTCGCCGCCGGGCAGGTCTTCGGAGATGTCGCGCTGCTCGCGGACGAACCACGCCAGACCAATGCCGTGGCGCTGCGTGATACCACTCTGATGGCACTGACACGCGAGGGGATCGCAAACGTCAACCTATTTCATCCATTCATCGCCTCCAGGCTTTTTCTCAATCTAGCGCGCGACGTAAGCTGTCGCTGGGTCGACTTCATCGTGCGCGTGAAGAACCAGGGGGGTGCGCTGGCAGAGAGGGAGGAAAAGAAATGAACCGTCGTTTCTCCAAATTTCTGAGTCGTGAAGTCTTGGTGACTCGCCACCGGAGGTCATGCGGCGTCGCCGCGTTGCGCATTATCGGGCTGCTTTACGGACTCGCCGCGCTGGCGATCGCGCCGGTGCAGGTGGCTGCGGGCGAAGGGCACGGCGCTTTCTTTGCCGAGCCCACGAGCGGCAGGAAGGTCACGCACTATATGGTTGACTTGGCTGTCGCGCGCGACGCAAGGCAGTCGTTCGAGATACCGGACGACTGTGCTTCGGTCATGCGCGCACTCGAGGAGGGCACGGCCTATCGGGGACGGATCGTCGATCGCCGGCTGTGGCACAAAGTCGAGGG
>JAHEJD010000112.1 GCA_024639005.1 Chromatiaceae bacterium
CCCCCCTCAGAAGGGGTCACAGGGTCATAAGCCCCTTTATTACGAGGGATGCAGGCCGATTCAGGGGTCACACTCTTTTGTGCCGTGTCACCCTTGTGACCGACGCAAGTTGTTGATGTTATTGAGCTGTGACTCTGCGACTCTTTTTCTAGGGGTTCCTTAGGCAGGTAACGCTTCCACGCTTGTGCGAGGTCACGTTCGCGATACCCTTTTGCAGAATTCGGTCGCTCGATTGTTCGCACGGTCCCGCGCCCGATGCCGTACCGCTTCAGCAACCCCGACAACTGTCGCGGCTGAATGCGACGCTCCTCGGGGTCGCGCTGCCGGAAGTTGTAATCGGCCCATGGGGCCTCATCGAGGTTGGCCAGCATCCCGATTAGATCCTCGGTCGCGATGTTGCGGGCCTTGCCGTCCAGCACGTCACGAATATCGATGAGTAGCTGCAGGCCCTTGCTAGGCTCTGACAGGTCGGGCTGCGCGAACAGTGCCACCCTCGCCCGATCGGGCCAGTGACTGCCGGCGACCTCAGCAATCGCGAACAGCGGGCGCCACTTGTCGGCCAGACGATTGCGGACCTTTGGTGGCAAGGTCGGGTCGCGGCCTGCAATTTCCTGTTTGGCATCGGCACACCAGCGAGCGAGGCGTCGACCCGTTTCAAGGATGCCGACGCGATGCTTCCGAGTTTCGTAAATATCATCTTCGTCCAGCTCATCGTCGGCCGCGCGTTCGAGGTGTACGACGACACTGCGCGAGACCGTTGTCGCAGGCAGTTTTTTGTGCAGCTCGATCCCTGCCATAGCGACAGGTGTATGCGTTGAGAATTTCCGCACCTCGTTGTCGTCACCAATGCAGCGCAGCACGCCGCCGTGCGGTTCCCAGCCGTTATTGACTGCGGCCAGTAGGTCGCTGTCTTGCTCGATAAACACGTCCATTTCGTCGATCAGGTAAGAGGGTTTCGCCTCTTCGGCCAGTCGGAAGAATGGTGCCGCCTTCATTAGTTCAGTGACCAGCGGCTTCGGAATCAGGTCGCCGACGATGTGAACCATCAACAACGATTTCCCGCACTCGGCATCCGGCGCGGTAATCATCAACCTCGGGGAATGCGCGAACCGGTCGAACAGGTGAACATGTGCCGCCCATAGGGTGACGGCATCGGCTTGATGCTCGTCGATCACCATATGCCGCAGGATGTGTTCGCGTACTTCATCCAGCACCTCGTCGCCTCTGATCGGTTGCTCCCACAACTCGAAATCGTGCAGTTCGATCGCCCTGCCCTTCGCCTCGTTCTGCTTCGTCGGCCGCGCGTTCGCCACCTCCTTGTCCAATGTGCCGACGCGCACTCCAAAGTCCTTCGCCTTCTGCTCGCGCACTTGGTCATATTCGAGCGGCGACAATTTTGCCAGGTCGGCGATCTCAGCCTGCAGATCAGGCTGAACTTGTTCTGCGTTGTCTACGGCTTCGCAGATCAAGTCTTCGGGTGCGGTGGTCATGCTGCACCCTCCTGTGCGTCGGCGACGCGACCTGGCAGGAGGTCGTTGAAGTCCATACCCGTGGGCGGACGTGCGATGCGCACGGCTCTACCTTCACGTTTCCATCGCCTGGCTGCATCGAGCGCCGCCGCCTCACCCGGGTCGTCGCCGTCCGCCAGGACGATCACCTCATCGACCTCTGCGGGAAGCTGCAGGGCACGCAGTCCAGACGTGGACAGCGCGGCCCAGGCTGGAAAACCCGTGGCCTGCATCGCCGCGAGGCAGGTCTCGATGCCCTCGCCGACCATCAGCTTACCGACGGGCATGGCGAGTCGTACCGCGCTGCCCCGACAGGGGCCGAGCATCATCTTCTGCGGGGTGACGGGTGCCTTCCCGGCACCGTCACGGGCCAGAAAGGTGCGATGGATAGCCAACGGCTCGCCGTCGTGCCCGCGGGTAACGAGTGCGACCATGCCGGGCCAACTGCCGCTACTGGGATGCTTCAGGCGCGGATGAAAACGCACCGAGTCTGGCGCGACGAGGTTGATCCCGCGCGAGTGCAGATAGGTCGCAATGGGCGTATCCACCGCCGGCACCGCCGCCCCCCAAAGGCGTAGAGCAGCCGCGGTTCGGTCGCTATCTTCCTGCACTGGCGGCGCATTGGATGCCGCTGGTGACTGTCTTATCGCAGGCCGCTGGCAATAATCACTGGTGTTATCCCACAGCCTTCGTGACCGTAGCTCACCAATCACGAGGGACTGGTCGCATCCCGCATGGCAGTAGACCAGGACCTTGCCGTCGTCGGCGTCCCTGATCGAAAGGCTCGGGTCTCTATCCTCATGGGTGGGGCAAGGGGCCATCCAGTGGCTGCCGGTGCGGCGCCCGCCCAGTGCACGGGCAAGGGTTTCGGCGTTCATGCGTCAGCCCCTCCGCTGGTATTCGTCTCGGAGCCGTCGCATCCCTCCTGGCGGGACCACTCGGCGAGGATGGTGAAAAAGCCGGTGATGTTCTCGGTGATCTCGCGTGCGTCCTCACTACTGAGGCGGCGTCGGATTCGTGGTTCCCAGACGGCGATGGTGTGTTCGGTCAGTTCCTGTTTCGTCATTCGCATCGATGGGTGCAGAGAGCTGCATCCTCGCAGATGCTGCAGCTCCTCCTGCCCTCCACCTCGGAATCACACCGATGGCGAGCGACGTATCATTCAAATCATCGCGCCCCAGTCACAGGGGTCGCTGAAGTTCGTTTTCCGATTACTCGATCTCTTCCTCGGGGATCGTGAAGCGGTGGTTCTTACCGGCCTTGATGGTCAGTCGACGCTTCTTGCCGTTGACCGTTTCGCAGGTGATGGCCAGGTCGAAGAAGCCATGTCGCAGCCCATCATTGACTTCTCGAATCAGGCAATCCCTTGCCTCATCAAGCTGAGATTTATTTCTGTCGGGCGGTGTCACGTCGTTTACTGCCTCGCGCTACAGATTGTGGATCAATGCCTTGAGGTCCTTGATAGCCGCCGAATACACCAGCGGGCGCACGCTGCCCTCGTTGTTGAAGAAAGTCAGCGTGACCGCCTCGCGATCGGTGCGGTCCTCGAACTGGAATACCGAGCGCGTGCCGTCACAGCGCAGGTAGCAGGCAAGGTAGAAATCCGTCGTCTCGAAGACGTCGGCCGCCGCGGACCCTACCCCCTGTGACCTACGATCTATCCTGTATGGCTTAAACACTGAACATATTCCTCAAGAAAAATCCGTCCGTCAGTACCCACCAGACAGGTCCCGCTTTAGCGGATGGTCGATCCGTAGCAGACCCAGTTTATCCAGGCGAATGCGCATGGCCTGTATCGAGACCCGGAACATGGGTGCGAACTCGCGGGCGACAGTCTCAAACACGTAGGCATGCGGCTCGAAAGACTGCTCGATCACGTTGCGCAGGATCATGCCGACCGGTTTCATGCCGTGGCGGGTTGGCCGCTGAGTCCAGTTCTGCTCGGCAATGTCGGCGTAGACGATCGGCTTCAGGCTGCCGAAGTGATTGGACCAAGCGCCGAGCACGCACTGCCGGGGCATCAGGAAACAGGACGAGAAATAGTCGGCCTGCCACTCGACGCGCTCTTTGGCCTGGCTGGTGCGGCAAATTACGGTGGGCTTGGGTTCGCTGTCGGTGAACATTGTCACCTGACCGTCGGCGTTTCTGAGGTACTGGCGATGCAGCCGCCAGTGGCCAATTTCGTGACCGACGCTGAAGTAGTAGCGGCCTTCCATCTCGGGATGCTCGTCCGGCTCCAGGCTCTGGTCAATGAAGACCTCGCGCTTATCGGCCCAGAGGGCACCGAGCACATCAGGGACGCCGAGCAAGGCCTGCAGGTCGTCGAAGTCAAGGGAGAGGCCCAAGTGGGTCTCCAAGATTTCGTCCGCAGGAATCGGGAGATGGATCGGTTGGCCCAGGTCATGGAAATAGGCATTGAGCAGACCCAGCGCGTCGCGCTCGATCTGCTGCTCGGACATGTACTTCACGTTGAACGTCATTGAATCTGCATCCGGATCTATATCTGTAGCGCCTACCATCTACTGCTCAGGTCCCGTCCTCTTTCTTGAGCCGCTGCGCCTCCTCAGCCAGGCGCTGCATCTCCTCGGCGGACAAGCCGTTCGCCGCCCGCAGGAAGGTCGCCATCTCCCGCGGGTGGCGCTGGATGATGTCGGCCAGGTCGGACGACAGGCGGCCAGCCAGCGCGAGCAACTCGTCGGCGTCCTGGCCCAGTGCCGCCGCGATGGCTCTGATCTTCTCCTCGCTCGGCGGATTGAACTCGTCGCGTTCAACCTTCGAGAGGTACGTCGGGCTCATTCCGACCTCCTTCGCGAACTTCCGCAGGCCAATTTTCTTGGCCTCCCGCAGCCGCCGCACAGTCGCGCCGAAGCTGCTGTTATCGTTGCTCATCTCCGTCTCCTCGCATTGTCGATCGTATAGTAAACACTCAACATACCGGACGCAACCATTTACACAATATCTTGTGTTTAGCAATACGCTAAACATCTAGATGTTGTTTCACGCAGATCGTCCGGACGCAAGCATTCGGGACTTCCGCAGGCCGCCCGGAACGCTCAGAGGACACCGAGAAGCCCGTGTCACTACCGAGCAACGCGGGTAGTGACGCGGGCGGGCAGCCCTTTAATGACGCGGGTTTCCGGTCGAGTTCCTAAGTGACGGGCAAGTGACGGGCAAGTTACGGGTTCAGAGGCCCGCAGAATAGACGAGAGGGTTACGGGCCGGCCCGCCTCGGTCATGACCAAAAGGTTAGGCCTCGCTGCCGAGTTCGCGGATCGCCTCGAACTCGGCCCGAGCCTCT
>JAHEJD010000113.1:0-2678 GCA_024639005.1 Chromatiaceae bacterium
ATCGGGGTAGTACACGTAAACCGCCTTCTGCCCGCAACCGCGGACCGCGATCTGCGAAGCCATTTTCCGCGCGCCCTCGGTATCGACGACGTTGAGCTTCAGCTCCTCCTTCGCGCACGAGAGGTCGAATGCCGCGCGGCGAGTCACCGTCGTAGTTGCACGCTTGTTGTGCTTGCAGGCGGTCGCCGAGACCACGAGAAGCGCTGCCATGGCGAGACGTATCAACACGGAGCTATTTATGCACCGTGGGTCCAATATAGGCCAGGCCTTTTTGGGGCCACGCAGGTTTGGGTTTTTCGATCGTTTCATCGTCCGTTTTCCTGTCGAGACAGCCGTTCAGTAACGTTCAAGCCAACGAGCCTCGCGATCAGCCACGGAATCGAGCATTGACATCAAGCGGTCTGATGGCGAGTCTCGCGATTCGGTCGAAAACGCTCAAGGCTTCGCGTCGAGCGTCGAAGATGAGCGACGATATCACTGTGCGAAAACCGGTGGAAAGTGGAAGACAACGCGCTACGTTAGGCGTGCGATGAAAGACTGGTCTGCGTTTATCGCCGTGGTCGTTCTATCCGCACCCTTGAGTTCGTGCGCGCCATCGATCCCTACGGCCCCTGACCTCAGCCCGGTGCTTCAGGCGTATGAGATGCCCACCGCCGTCGTCGACGGCGAGATCATGGGCGAAGTCGCCGATGAGATCGCCCAGAATGCTGAGGCGATCGAAGACTCGGAGATCTTCGAAGAGATCCTAAACGTCATCATTGACATCCAACAGGAGCTCGAGGACGCCATCGCCATGACTTGCAACGGTGGAGCCAACAATGGCAACGCCTGCACCGACGACGCGGACTGCCCGGGCGGCACTTGCGGTAGCGACCTCGTTGTCGGCGGGGCATGCAGCGGCGGAACCAATGATGGCGGCGAGTGTGCACAAGACGCCGATTGTCCGGGTGGGACCTGCGCCGGTGGGGTGACCCTTCCGAGTCCCACTGGCGCCATTAAAATGAACTACATCTGTCCAGGGTGGGACGAGCGGCAATTCGACGACGGCTACGATGACAGTCCCGACCGCGCGAACGGCTCGATCGACCTTAACATCACACTCGACTCTGGTGGGATTGGTCGTGTCGTCTGGGGCACAGCGGCCCAATGTCTGTATCTGCTACCCAACGAGGGCGACAATTGCGAAGCGGCCGGATGCTCCGAAGCTTCGTACGACGGAGGCATTGCACTAGACCTGGGCGACGACTGGGTCAGTCAGGATATTGCACAGATAGAGGTCACCTTCGTCTTGGAGGGAACCATCGGGTTCGACGGCGACGACTTCCGAATCAACCAGAGCTTTCGAGTGACCCTAGCGGACGAGTCGGGGCTGACGCTCCTGGTCGACATCGGGGATCCGGCATTGTCTGAGACGTTCAACTACATCTTTGCGGAAACCTTTCAGTGCATCCGCGATGCAACCCCCCCCGCCAACCCCGAATCACCATGCAGCTTCGGATGCAGCCTAGAGGAGAGTCGATGTTTCGACGAATCAGGACCACTCTTCTCCTGGTAGCGCTCGTCGTGGGCGTGACGTCGGCCGGGATGGGCTTCTATCCCAGCTCGGCGAGCGCCTATCACACGTACAAAGAGCGACTGCTCGATACGACGGCCTACAGCCTCCATCGCCGGCGGGCCCGCCTCGGCTTGATGAAACTGAGCTACGGGATCATCGATCAGCTACAGGTCACGACTTACACCATGCCTTGGCTCCTGGGGGCGATCTTTCAAGACGTGGCCCCAAACCTCGAGCTCAAGTCGACCTTCTACGACCGCAAACGCCTGGCACTGAGTGCTTCGTTCGGATTCCTCACAGGCACCATCGAGCAGCCCGGCGGGACCAAAGTGAGGTACTTCTTTACCCCGGTTGCCTTGGCATCGTCAGTGCGGATCAATTCCGACGTCAGCACGCACTTCGGAGTACGGTACGTCGCCATCGACGGGGATGCCGACTCGCAGGCCGAGGGCACCGCAATCGAAGGCGCAGTCGTGGTCGATTTCCTTCAGCTTTGGGCGATGGCTGAATGGCGACTCTCTCGCGTGGTCGCCTTCACGTTCACCGTGCGATGGGTGCCTTATGTCAGCGACCTCGTGCTCAATGCCACTGTCGACGCAGGGAACCCGACCCTCAGCGCTCAGATCCAGGGTGATCTGAGCGACTTGCGGAACGCGTTCGCGGTGATCCCGGGCTTCGTGTTCTCATGGGACCGCGCCAACATCCGGCTTGGGGTCGGCTACAGCGATTTCTTCCTCGACGGTTTCTTTCTCGTGGTGCCAGGGGACGTGATCAGCAACATCTCCCCCGAGTTCGACGTGTTCGTCCGCTTCTAGGGGGCCGGTGAAGCGATGGCGCCAGATGGCGAAGAGCGCATGATTCCCACCAACGGAAGCGCGGGGGTCGGAGGAGCGATGCGACTTCTCCTGGTCGCCGCGGCGCTGAGCCCTGGTTATTGTCGAATCAAGACGCCGATGACGGGCGCGAGCCACCAACCCGAGTCATCGAAGAAGTTGCCCTTGCCGGTAAACGAGAACTGGAAGGCGACATCAATGTGGACGCCGCTTTCTTTGATCTCAAAACCAAGCCCTGCCTTGCCGGTGAAGCCTGGCGTGAAGCGATACACTGAGTAGCGGCTGCAGTA
>JAHEJD010000113.1:2778-4776 GCA_024639005.1 Chromatiaceae bacterium
AAGGCTTTTGCTTTTCTGGGCTCCTCCGCCTGCGGCGGAGTCTCCGAAAGCATCGCGCCCGCCGATGGAGTCGGCGTGGCCGTCGTCGACGTCGCTTCTTGCGCAGATGAATGCGTCGACCCAATCGATGCCGACGCGAGCAGGGCGCAGAGAAATGATGCCAGCGTCCAAGATAGCGCCTTCATCGGTACCTCCCCGGGTCGGGCCAACCATATCGGGGCGCAGGTCATTGTTCAACGCGGATCGCCCACTTGAGCGAGCAGCTCCATTCGACTAGCACTCGTGACGATGCAAATCGCAGCAATGCCCCCGCGGCTCCGGCTTTGCGCAGTTTCTTCGTTCCTCGTGAAGAAGTCGAAAACGACCGCGAATCGCTTCACAGGCATCTTGATCGTGGTGCTCGTCGGCTGGACCCTGCTTGCCGCCCCCACCGTGCAGGCCCAGACGGAAAATCTGGTCATAGGCACGAGAGAGGTGCCACCGTTCGTGATCCGAAATGAGGATGGGTCTCTGTCCGGCATCGCAATCGATCTATGGCGTGACATCGCATCGGAGCTGGGCTTGGCCTATGAATTCAGGGAGACCGACCTCGCAGGCATGCTGGATGGTTTACGGGACGGTTCTCTTGACGCAGTCGTGGCGGCGCTGACTGTCACTCCGGAAAGAGAAGTCATCGTGGACTTCTTGCATCCGTTTCACACATCCGGCTTGGGTATAGCCGTTCCGCACGACCCCGCTGCTTGGGCGATAGTCAGGAGCGTGTTGTCCTTGCAATTCTTTCAGGTACTCGCCGGTTTGGTGCTGGTTCTGTTTTTGGTCGGTGTACTGATCTGGATGCTTGAACGCCGCGCGAATCCCGAACAATTCGGAGGAACAAAACGCGAAGGCATTGGATCGGGTTTCTGGTGGTCTGCTGTGACCATGACCACGGTGGGCTACGGTGACAAGGCGCCGGTAACGCCGGCGGGCCGAGGGCTAGCGATCGTCTGGATGTTCGTCAGCGTCGTTACCATTTCCAGCCTCACCGGGGCTATTGCGTCCGTGTTTACGGTGCAGCAGCTGGGTTCTCAGATCCAGGGACCTAACGATCTCCTGGGGCGAAAGGTCGGCACGGTGGCATCTTCCACTAGCGCCGAGTATCTGGCCAGGCACTTGATCAGGGCAAATGGCTTTGCCGACATAGACCAGGCCCTCGATAGAATGGCCGAGGGAGAACTGGACGCCGCCGTTTACGACGCGCCGGTGTTACGCTATCTAGTCGTCAGTCAACCTCAGAGCAGGCTCAGCGTCTTGCCGGGCGCCTTTGAGCGGCAGGACTATGCCATCGCTCTACGTTCCGGCAGCCCGCTTCGCGAGGAACTCAATCGCGCATTGCTGCACCGGATCACCCAGCCTGAGTGGCAGGACACGCTGTTCCGCTATCTCGGTGACTAACGGCTTGTGCCATGATCCCCGCCTAACTCTGCAGTTGGGCTCTGCGCAGAGCCCATAGGATTGAGAGACGGGCAAACAGACTCGGTCTGGTCAATGACCAAATAGTGACCAGAGCCCAGGGCAAGCAGGGGGATTCCAGGGTACTGCAGGGTACGCGAGTGAGAGGTCGGGTTGCATGCCTTTGACAGCGATACGCGGGAAAACCGAGTGTCCGCGTAGGGTTAGCGTATCGCTGCGCTCAGGGTTCGATTCCCACCGCCTCCACCAAACAAGCGCAATGATTATCAACAGTTGGCGTCGGACTCGCTTATGATATTTGTCATAAACGTCCCGCTAGTCGGCCGAAATTGGGTCTACGGCCGTGGCGCGTACCCAGCGCGAACCGCCGCTGCCTCTCGCACGACCCCAGTGGATTTTGCATCGGGTGCAGATTTCGAGCACCTCTCGTACACTACGGCTATGGGTTGGCCCGTCGAAAAGATTCTCGAAGAAGCGCTCAAGCTCGATCCTGAAGATCGGGCGTTGATCGCCGCAGAGCTTTCCGAACCCGTCGAAGACCCTGAA
>JAHEJD010000062.1 GCA_024639005.1 Chromatiaceae bacterium
CGAAAGTCGCCCACGCGCCCTGGCAGGATCGTCGTGTGCAGCGCCGACCAGGGCAGTTCCAGGCCCTGGAGCTGCTGCACGACCTCGACCAGGCGTGCAAGCCCGTCGCGCCCGGCCCCCAACGCGTGCCACTGCGGCAGGAACAGACCCAGGGTCGCGGCATCCACCGGCGCCACGGCATCGCGTAGGCGCGCCAGCGTGCGTCGCTTCAGGCGCCGCAGGACATCGGCGTCGCACCAGTCCTGCTCGCTGCCCCCGGGGCGGATCTCGCCCCGTACCAGGGTCCCGGCGCCGGCCAGCGAACGCAGTGACGGTTCGATCTGCGCCGGCCGCAGGCCCAGCCGCCGGGCGAGATCGCGAGTGACGAACGGACCGTGGGTGCGGGCATAGCGATAGGCGAGAAAGCCCAGCGGGTCATCGGGCGCCGCCAGAAAGGCCTCGGGCAGCCCGGCGGGCGGCATCGCCCCGAGGGCATCGCGATAGACCGCGGCGTTCTCCGCCGCAATCCAGCGCCGCTCTCCGGCGACCGTGACCGGGATCGCGCGCCGTTCGGACGCCAGCTGTGTGAGTGCCGCCCGGGCGTCGCAGTGCGCGCGCTCGGCGATCTCGTCCTCGCCCAGGTCGCCGAGGTGCCGCAGCAGGTCGTGTACCTCGTCCGCATCGCGCGCCCGCCGGTCCGCGGCCAGGTGCTGCAGTTCCGCCTCGAGCTGCGTCAGCACCTCGGGGTCGATCAGCTCGCGCAGCTCCGCCTGGCCGAGCAGTTCGGCCAGCAGGTTGCGGTCCAGCGTCAGCGCCTGCGCCTTGCGCTCGGCCAGCGGGGCGTCCTGCTCGTAGATGTAGGCCGCGACATAGGCGAACACCAGCGAGCGCGCGAACGGCGAGGCGGACGGCGTCTCGACCTCGTGGACCTGGACCCTGCGCGCCTGGATGTCGCGCAGCAGCGCGCGCAACGCGGCGATGTCGAAGATATCGCTGAGCGCCTGGCGGTAGGTCTCCAGCACCATCGGGAAATTGGCGTACTTGCGCACCGCGGCGAGCAGATTCTGTGCCTTGAGACGCTGCGCCCACAGCGGCGTCCGCTGGTCCACGCGCCGCCGCGGCAGCAGCAGCGAGCGGGCCGCATTCTCGCGGAACAGCCCGGCGAACATCGCCGTGTGGGCCAGCTGATCGGTCACCAGTTCCTCGACCTCATCGGGATCGGGCATCAGCGCCTCGAGGTCCGGAAGCTCATCGATATCGGCAAAGCGCAGCACAATGCCGTCGTCGGTATACATCAGCTGCACCTCGAAGCCGCTGCGGATAGACAACAGCTGCTGCAAGGCCATCGACCAGGGGGCGTGCACACGCGCACCAAACGGTGACAGGATGCACAGTCGCCAGTCGCCGAGCTCGTCGCGGAAACGCTCGACGGTGATGCTGCGGTCAGTCGGTAGACTACCGGCATGCGCCTTCTGCTCGGCGATGTAGTTCGCCAGATTGGCGGCCGCGTTGGCATCCAGCCCGGCCGCCGTCTGCAGCCAGTCGACCGCCTTCGCCGGCTTCATAGCGCCGACCTCGCGCACGAAGGCGCCCAGTGCGCGGCCCAGTTCGATCGGCCGTCCCGGGCCATCGCCGCGCCAGAAGGGCAGTTTGCCCGGCTCGCCCGGCGCCGGCGATACAATCACCCGGTCCCGTGTGATCTCCTCGACCCGCCAGGTGGTCGCACCGAGCAGGATGTTCTCGCCCGGTCGGGTCTCGAACACCATCTCCTCGTCGAGCTCGCCGAGGCGCCCGCCTTCGGGCCCCAGGGTCACCAGATAGTTACCGCGGTCGGGGATGGTCCCGGCATTCATCCGCGAGACCATCGCGGCGCCGCGGCGCGGCCGCAGTTCATCGCTGGCCCGGTCCCAGGCCAGCAGCGGTCGGAGATCGGCGAAGTCCTGCGAGGGGTAGTGACCGCTGAGCATCTCGAGTACGGCCTGAAGCGCATCGGCAGAGATCTGGTGAAACGGGTAGGCGCGCTGCACCAGCGCCTCGATCGCATCGACCGCAAGCGGGGCGTCACAGCACATCGCGACAATCTGCTGCGCCAGTACGTCCAGCGCGTTTTGCGGCACCCGGATGGATTCGATGTCGCCGGCCAACATGCGCTGCGCGATCACCGTGCTCTCGAGCAGGTCGCCACGAAACTTGGGGAAGATCCGCCCCACGCTCTGCTCGCCGACCTGGTGGCCCGCGCGCCCGACGCGCTGCAGGCCACGCGCGACCGAGCCCGGCGACTCGACCAGGATCACACGGTCGACCGCGCCCATGTCGATACCCAGCTCTAGCGAGCTGGTCGCGACGATGCCCTTGATCAGACCCTGCTTGAGGCCCTCCTCGATCTCGGCGCGCTTTTCGTGCGACACGCTGCCGTGATGCGAGCGCACGACCTCCTCTTCGGCCAGCTCGTTCAGCCGCTGGGTCAGACGCTCGCACAGGCCACGGCTGTTGACGAAGATGATGGTGGCCCGATTGTCCCGGATCTGCTGCAGTAACTGCGGATAGATGGCCGGCCAGATGCCCCGCTCGGGCGGCTGCGGGGCGGCGATCTCGCGGCTGTACAGTTCACCCAAGATGGAACCGCTGCGCCGCGCCGGCGCGGCGTTGCTGACATTCTCCATGTCCGGCACCGGCACCCTGACCTGCAGATCGATGTTCGGTCGGGCCGAGAGATCGACTGTCTCGACCGGTCGCCGGCCGCCGAGAAAGCGCGCCACCTCGTCCAACGGCCGCACCGTGGCCGACAGGCCGATGCGCTGCGGATCGCTGGCACAGCGCTCGGCGAGGCGCTCCAGCGACAGTGCCAGGTGCACGCCGCGCTTGGTCGGCGCCAGGGCATGGATCTCGTCGATGATCACGGTGTGCACCGAGCGCAGGGTCTCGCGGGCCTTGGAACCGAGCAGCAGAAACAGCGACTCGGGCGTGGTGACCAGGATGTCGGCCGGCGCCCTGGCCTGGCGCTGACGCGCCTTCTGGGGCGTATCGCCGGTGCGGATATCGACCCCGACGTCACGTACCGGCTGTTCGAGCGCGGCGGCCTTGTGGCCGATGCCGACCAGCGGCGCGCGCAGATTGCGCTCGACGTCGTAGACCAGGGCCTTGAGCGGCGAGATGTAGAGCACCCGCACCCCGGCGGGGGCGTCCGCAGGCAGCGTCAGACAATAGTCGATCCCGGCCAGAAAGGCCGCGAGCGTCTTGCCGCTGCCGGTCGGCGCGACCAGCAGCGTGTGATTGCCGCCCGCGATCGCGTGCCAGCCCTGCTGCTGCACCGCGGTCGGCGCCGCGAAGGTATCGTCGAACCAGCGGCGGGTCGCCGGGCTGAACGCGCTCGGCGCGTTCATGCGGCGCCGCCGGCAAAGCGGGCGTCGAACAGTTTGCGCACCGTCGCCAGGGTGTCCGCCTCGCCGGCGGGCTTGTCCTCGCGGTAGCGCTTCACACGCGCGAAGCGCAGCGCCATGCCGGCGGGATACTGGCGGCTGCGCTGCAGCTCGTTGAAGGCGACCTCGACCACCAGCTCCGGACGCACGTGAACGACGGCGTCTTCTCGACCGATCTCGCGCGCCAGCAAGGCCTGGGTCTGCCAGTCGAGCATGGCGTCGGTCAGGCCCTTGAAGGTCTTACCGAGCATCACGAATCCATTGGACGCCGGATCGCGCGCACCGAGGTGCAGGTTGCTGAGTTTGCCCCGGCGTCGGCCGCTGCCCCATTCGGCCGCGAGGACCACGAGGTCGAGGGTATGGCTGGGTTTGATCTTGCACCAGTCGGCGCCGCGGCTGCCGGCCTGGTAGCCCGCGCTGAGCGACTTGGCCATGATGCCCTCGTGCCCGGCGGCCAGCGCCTGTTGCAGGAAGGCCTCGGCCGCGTCCCGACGATCGGTAATCAGCCGCGGCACGCGTGCTGACTCCGGGAGGACGTCTTGGAGTGCCGCGCTCCGCGCAGGGTCGGGCCTATCGACCAATTCGTCGCCGTCGCAATAGAGGCAGTCGAAGTACACCGCCGACAGCGGGATGCGATCCCGCATCTCCGCGACGTTGCGGCGACGCCCGAAACGCTGCATGGTCACCTGAAACGGCAGCGGACGGCCGGCACGATCGAGCGCGATAGCCTCACCGTCCAACACCAGGCTGGCGGCCGGCAGGCTGCTCACCTGCTCGACCAATTCCGGCACGCTGGCTGTCACCTCATGCAGTTGCCGGGTGAATATCCGCACCTCGTCGTCGCGCTTGTGGACCTGCACCCGGGCACCGTCGAGTTTGTATTCCAACGCGGCCTCCCCCAGCCGCGCCAGCACCTCGCCTGCGTCTTGCGCCGGCTGGGCGAGCATCGGCTGCAGCGGGCGAAACAGCACAAAACGGAACTGTGCCAGACCGGCCGCACCGTGCAGCAGGGCGTGCTGCGCAACGGCGGCCGGATCGCCGGCCAGCATGACCGCCCGACGCACCGCAGCGACCGGCTGATCGGCCGCCTTGGCGATGGCATCGATCATCAGGCCCTCGAGCGCGCCCTGCCGCAGCTCACCGAGGATCAGGCGGACCAGAAAATCCTGCACTGCACCGTCGGCCCTGCGAAACAGCGCCGTCAACAGCTGTATTCGCTGCGCCTGCGCCCCCGCACCCTGTACCTGACTGAGGCGCTGGAAGGCCCGATCGACCTCCTCGACCGACAGTTCCGCCGGCCCCACGGGTTCTGCGCCGAGTTTCCTGAGCAGTGCCTGACCAAGGCCGATCCGGCCCTGCGGCAGCGTGCCCATCAGGTAGCTGACGCCCGGGCGGATCTCGGCCGGCGCCAGCTGGCGCAGACACGCCGCCAGGCGTTCCGCCTTGTCCCGACGGCTGCGGGTTGCGCCGACGGCATTGGACACAGATACCAAGGTGGAGAGTTGCATGGCTGCTCGACTGACTTGCGCGGCGCGCCTTCGTGTGCGGTCTATATTTAGTCTACGTCGCCGCCAAACCGCAAACACCCGCGCCCGGTCTGGGTAATCCCGTCGTCAGGCTGCTGGCCCGGCTATAATCAGTGGCCCCAATTGCAATGCCCGGAGACAACCATGGCCGATCTCCCAATGCACTATCAGACCACCTATCGGTGGCAGAAGGACGCCGCAGCGGGTCTGACGGGCGTCGAGGGACACGCCGACCTGCCGGTCGGCACGCCGCACGACGCAGACCGCTTCTGTCCGGAGCATCTCCTGGTCGCCACGGCCGAGATCTGCCTGGCCAATTATGTCTTGCTCATCGCCGAGCGGTCCCGACTGGATGTCCTCGACTACCGCTCGAGCGCCGAGGGCGAACTGGAGCGCGAGGAAGGTGCTGGCTACCGGTTCAAGCGCATCCTGGTCCGCCCCGAGATCACGGTCGGCAGCGGTGCAGAATCGCTTGCCGAGCGCGTGCTCGACAAGGCCCACCGGTCTTGCCTGATCGCGCGCTCGCTGCGCTGCCCGGTGGATATCGAGCCGTCGATCCACGCCCAAGCTGCTACTTAATCCAATCCGGCACACCCAGCACGTCACTGCCCTTGGGCGATCTCGCGACAGTGTTGTGGTCAAGCCCAACCGGACACCCAGCTAAGCACTTTGTTCGAACTCGATGGGCGTAACGTCGCCCAACGTCGTGTGAAGACGGCGTAAGTTGAATCGCCCCGAATTTCGTGGACACCTCGGAGCCAGACTTGGACTGCCCCGGGTAGGGTAGACACCTCCGGCCTATGATTGCTGTGTCCGAAAATCTGGAAGCGAGTATTGCCTTGGCTCAGATCGCGTTAAACAAGGTAGCAGGCGATGACGCAGAGAATTTTCAAATCGTCGAAAAGTTTCGAGCAGCCTACTATTCGGATGGCAAATTTCAGGCTGTGATATGCACACCGGATTCGTAAGCGGATTTGACAGGGCAAGAGTGCGAGGGCGTGTTAACGGCCGTGGCCGACGTGATGGCAATAAGACGATCTATGTGGGCAGCGGAGGTTCACCTTTAAAACCGGCAATACCGGATGCCTTCGGCCATGGGTTGGTGCCATGCTTGGCGTCGGTTGACAGAGGAGCCCGATACTTTGGAAGCTGAGTATGAACATGCACTATGGCACGACCTGAGTGCTGCCGATGTGATTGAGCGCCAAGCCAGCTCAGCCGACGGCCTGGCACCTGATGAGGCGGCCACGCGCCTACGGACCCACGGCCCAAATGCGCTTCCGGAGTCCAAACGGCGAAGCCTGACCCGGTTGTTCCTTGGTCAGTTTCAGAGTCCGCTCATCTATATCTTGTTCATTGCCGCGCTGCTGGCCATGTTCCTGGGGAAACACGGGGATTCCGCAGTTATTCTCGCGGTGGTGGTGGTCAATGCCCTAATCGGTAGTTTTCAGGAAGGTCGCGCAGAACGTTCCATGGCGGCGCTCAAACGCCTCGCGTCGGTTCGCGTCCGCGTCATCCGTGGTGGTGCAGAGGCCGAGATCGAGGCGCGCGACCTGGTGCCTGGCGATCTGTTGGTATTGGGGGCGGGGGATGCGGTGGGTGCTGATGCCCGCCTCATCGAGGCAGCTGGGCTGGAGACCGGGGAGGCCGCGCTGACAGGTGAATCGCTGCCAGTAGCCAAACAAGTAGAACCTCTGCCTGAGCACACGCTTCTGGCCGATCGGACCAACATGGTCTATTCGGGCACGCATCTTACTGCCGGTCGGGGGCAGGCCATGGTGGTGGCGACCGGTCTAGCAACGGAGGTGGGCAAGATAGCGCGGTTAACTGCCACCGCAGAAGAGCAGCCGACGCCCCTGGAGCTCCGCATCGCTCAGTTCGGACGATACTTGGTGGCCGCCGCTCTCGCCATGTTCGTGGTGGTGCTTGGCCTGGGGCTCCTCCGTGGTCTGCCGTTCGTGGATATCTTTATGGTCGCCATCAGTCAGATGGTATCCATGGTCCCAGAGGGCCTGCCGGTGGCAATGACCATTGCTTTGGCCGTCGGCATGCAGCGCATGGCAGCCCGGGGCGCAATTGTTCGTCGGCTGGCCGCCGTTGAAACACTGGGTTCCACCTCAGTGATCTGTACCGACAAGACCGGCACCCTCACACGCAACGAAATGACTGTGGTTGCAATTCGTCTGCCGGATGCTAGGGAAATCGCGGTGACCGGCGTGGGCTATTCGCCTAAGGGCACCCTGCTGGACTTAGGGCAGCCAGCGTACAAAGATGTTGCTGTGCAGCGGCTGTTGGAGGCCGTCGCGCTCTGCAACGATGCGACGCTGGTGCCTCCGGACAGCGAGGATACCCGCTGGCGGGCCTTGGGCGATCCGACCGAGGCTGCCTTGCTGACCCTCGCCAAGAAAGGGGGGATCTCGCTAGAGAGCCTTAACCGGAGCTGGCCCCGATGGGGTGAAATTCCCTTCGATTCCGCTGCGAAGATGATGGCCACAGGCCACGGTCAAGCTGAGGGCCACCGGCGTATCTTGATCAAAGGAGCACCAGAGGCTGTGCTGCCGCTGTGTGGTCAAAATCATCTGGAGGAAAATGAGCCTTTCCCGCCTGTGACCACCCGGCAGGACGCGTTGTCTGCTGCCGATGCCATGGCAGATCAGGCACTGCGGGTCCTGGCCGTCGCCGAGGTGGCTGAAGCCGAACTCGATGATACGCGGGGGTTTGAACAATTCGAGGGAAGAGCGGTTCTGCTGGGACTGATCGGACAGATGGACCCACCGCGGTCAGAAGTAAAAGATGCAGTAAGCGGTTGCCGGGGGGCCGGGGTGCGGACCGTGATGGTCACCGGGGACCACAAAGCTACCGGTCTAGCTATCGCCCGTACCCTGGACATTGCCCGCGAAGGCGATCGTGCCTTGGACGGCCACGAGCTGGAGCGCATGCCCGAACAGGATCTGCGTGACGAACTGGACCGAATCGCTGTCTTCGCCCGAGTGTATCCCGCTCAGAAACTGCGGATCGTCGAGGCGCTGCAGTCACAAGGCAAGGTGGTGGCGATGACAGGCGACGGCGTCAACGATGCGCCAGCCCTGGCTCGGGCTGACATCGGCGTAGCGATGGGTATCACGGGCACGGAGGTGGCTAAGGAGGCCTCCAAGATCGTCATTACCGATGACAACTTTGCCACAATCGTACGGGCAGTGGAGGAGGGTCGCCTAGTCTATCGAAACCTGAAGAAAGTGATCCTTTACCTATTCGCTACCTCCATGGCAGAGATCGCTGTGCTAATGAGCGCCCTACTACTGGGTTACCCCTTGCCCTTGGCTGCAGTGCAGATCCTGTGGATAAACATCGTTACGGAAGGGACAGTCACGGTAAACCTGATCATGGAACCCCCTGAGGGCGATGAGATGAGGCGACCACCGATGTCGTTAGCCGAGCCACTGCTCACGCGCTCCCTGTTGAAGCGCGTCCTGCTAATGACGCCGGTAATGGCACTCTCCACCTTCGGGTTTTTCGTTTGGCGGCTCTCTACAGGGGTACCCTTCGAGCAAGTGCAGACGGAAACCTTTACCGTCCTGGCCGCCTGCCAGTGGTTCAACGTCCTCAATTGCCAGTCGGAGACGCGATCCGCACTTGGAAAGGGTTTTTTCGGGAACAGATGGCTGCTGGGTGGCCTGGCTGTGGGAATCCTGCTGCAATTGGCGGTGGTTTACTCCGAAGTCCTGAATCGGCTTTTTCATACCGTGCCGATCCCGCCAGCTGATTTCTTACCGATCATTGCAGTAGCAAGCCTTGTCCTCTGGTTGGAAGAAGCGAGGAAGTTTGCTGTGAGGCGATTCTCCAGATAGCAAACTAGCCTGCATGTCTCACCGATTTCCTGCTGCAGCGACCGATTGCCAGCAGGCCGCGAGGCAGCACCTCAGTCCACCGTGTTCAGCATCTCGTAATTGGCGCGCACCAGCTGCTCGCCGTACTTTCGTTCGAGGCGACGGACGGTAAAGTGGCTGCGCGCCATATCCTGAAAATGCTGCATGAAGATCGTATTGCCCACCGCCCCACCGGCAGCGCCGATCAGCGGCATCAGCTGGATCGCCGCGCGCCGCGACACCTCGGTGCCGAAACGCGTCGCGATAGCCCGGATGAGTTGTACCACCGCGGGTGCACCCTGAGCCGCCATTCCGTGCTTAGCGACCTGCGTAACCGCCGCGCTCATGTAAGAGGCCAGCGCGAGCCGCACCCCGTAGTAGCCGGTCTCAGCAGCATCATCGGTCTCGGAGCGGCCGCCGAGTGCGAATACCTGCACGCAGGCCAGCTGGGTATCCTCGTCGTGGATGTCCTCACCTTCGTCGCGGGCGATCTCGGCAATGCTGCGAAGCATGATGGTCGTGGTCACCGGCAACTCGACGATGAGGCCGGGGAGTCCAAAAAACCCGCCCAGCCCTCCGGAGCCGGCGGCCAGGCCCTTGTACATCAGCTCCTGGGCACTGCGCTCATGCTTGCGCCGCAGCGAAGATGCAGCCGCGTCGAGCGCCTTGGCGATCGCGACTTCCGCTGCCCGATGGACGACCGCAAACCACGCCTTGGGCATCAGCGTCATGGCGATCTCGATCGGCGTGCCCACCGCGCTGGACAGACGCGCAGCGAGGCTGGGGTGTTCGAGATGACGATGCGCCCGGCGCAACGCGTCGCCATCGGCCCCATCCATCGCGTAGGGCAGCAGACCCTTGCCCGGGACAGCGTCCGCGCCTGTGGTGTCAACAGAGTTTTTCATCGCACCTCTTTGCGGTATCGCCTGCTGGCTTTAACCGATCGATCCACTTCTCAGGACGTGGGCCCGGCGTGGTCAGTGTCGTGCCTCTCCCCATCTGCAGCCGACTCGGCGCGTTCGGATTCGGCGCTCTCCCGAAAACGCTGGAGTTCTTCGCGAGCCGGGGCCATCCGCTGGATCTCCCGACCGAGGTAGTAACCGACGCCGAGCAGACCCGCGCCGATACCGAACAGGCCGGCGCCGAAAAACAAACGCGACAACATGTCAAGCCCCTCCCGCGGTAATCGCTCCTTAGCAGCCTGTCGGACTTGACCGTTTGCGGCGAAAATCACTGGGAGCGAATCAAATCAGGCTATCGTCTGAGGAGAATAGCCCGGCTATTTGACGAAGAGGATAACCCGATTTGGTCGCTATCCAGGGATTTGCAGCCAAACAGTGTTTAGTCCGACAGGCTGCCAGCTGCACTATAAGCCAATTTCGCGCGGCCGCAGCACGCCGACGACGGCCGGTCTGCGCGACAGCCGAATTGGGCACGAATAGCAGGCGCGTATTCGCGAACCGCGGCATTGACTTCCGGCTGGATTTGCGAAAAATGTCCGCGCATGGGAACACAATTCGAGCGCATACGCTGGGCGACCGCCCGGCTGCTTTTCATTTTCTACATCACCGCTTCCGTGCTGACGTTGGTCGGCGGTTTTCTGACCGCACCGCTGATGACCTGGTATTTCTACGGCGACTGGCGTTTCTGGCGTTATTGGTCGTCGGGGCGCAAGCTGATGCCACATGGGCTGCGACTGCTGCGGGTGATGGCGACGGACAGTCGTGGCTTCATGTTCGCGGTGCCGCTCACCAGCCCACCGCGCTCGGCGCCGGACACCGCATCGGTAGCGCTGCGCCCCGAGTGGCTGCATGGTGCATCCTGCGGAAACTGCTCCAACTGCTGCCGCGCGGGCGGCTACGCCTGCCCGCTGTTAGACGAGGAGCGCGACCTCTGTCGCGGCTATGACAGCTTCTACTGGCGCTATTTCAACTGCGGGCGCTTCCCCTCCTCCGCCGAGGAGACGCACTATTACAGGTGCGGCAAATGGCAGGTGAATGCGCCTGCGCGGCAGCCAGACGACGTCGCCCCAGTGCCCGTCCCGGTTATGTTTTCGCCCGATCTGCAGGTGCCGTCGAACGGTGCTGGGCAGACCCGGACTGCGGAACGCGAGCCATTGCGCAGCGCTGGCGGGGCGTCCTGAGGGGCAGCCGGCGCGCATCTTTGTGAGGGCCCGCGCCCTGCGGTGCTACGGACGGCTGCCGGCAGGGTCACTGCGCACGGCTGGTCAGGTGCGTCGATAGTCCGGATAATCCCGGGATGTCTCGCGTCAAGCTCATCGCCCTGGATGTCCTTAAGCCGCACTTGCCCGACGCCGTGGAATTTGCCCGCCAGCTCGCCGCTTTGGGTGACGACTACCAGGTCGAACTCGAGGTGGTCGAGGTCGATGAACACACGCAGACGACAGTGATCACCGTTCGCGGCGAGGACCTCGCGTTGGCGCGCATCGAAGACAAGGTCAAGGCCCTCGGCGGTTCCGTCCACAGCATCGATCGGGTGATCGTCACCGGCAACGGCGACGACAACTGAGCCCGTGATGCCGACATTGGCGGAACTGCGCCAGGCCCTCCATATCACCGGCTCGACTCAGATCGCGCGGCGCTACTTCGTCACCAATGGCTTCGATGGCTCATTGGCGATGCTCGGCCTGCTGATCGGCTTTCGCAGCGCCGGCGGCGCCGGCGTTGATATCGTCATCGCCGCCTGCCTCGGCACGGCCATCGCGCTGGGCGCCAGCGGTGTCTCCAGCACCTATGTCAGCGAACAGGCCGAGCGGCGGCGCGAACTGGACCGCCTGCGCCGCGCCATGCTGAAGGAACTCGACGACAGTGCGCACGCGCGGGCCGCGCAGTGGGCACCGATCCTGGTCGCCCTGGTCAGCGGTCTGGCCCCCTTCCTACTCGCCCTGATAATCATGCTGCCGCTGTGGCTGCAGAGCGCGGCAGACACGCCAGCGCCCGTGCTGTTCGATACCGCGATCGGCATCGCCTTCATGCTTATCTTTCTACTCGGGGTGTTCCTCGGGCGCGTGGCCGGGAGCCACTGGCTGTGGTCGGGCCTGCGCACGCTCGCGATCGCCCTGGTGACCGCCGGCATCATCCTGCTGGTCGCGCCCGGATGAAGGACGACGGCCCAGACGACGGCAACGCGCCCGAGGTCTCGCGGCGTGCGTTTCTGGGCTGCGCTTTGATGTCCACTGCAACCATTCTCAGCGCAGGATCGCGTGCACAACAGCCGGCTGACGTCAGCGGATCCGTGGACCCCGGCCCAGCGCCCGCGCGCCGGGCCGACCGTGAAGGGCTCGGCCTTTTCCTGTGCGGCGATGTGATGACCGGGCGCGCGATAGACCAGATACTCCCGCACGCGGTCGACCCACGCCTGTACGAACCCTACATCACCGATGCGCGCGAGTACGTGGCACTGGCGGAGGCCGTCAATGGCGCGATCCCCCGCCCCGTCGACTACCGCTATGCATGGGGCGACGCGCTGCCGGTGCTCGATGATCTCGATCCGGCTGTGCGCATCGTCAATCTCGAGACCGCCGTCACCACCAGCGCCACACCCTGGCCGGGCAAGGACATCCATTACCGTATGCACCCAGGCAATGTGGAGATACTCAAGGCGGCGCGCATCGATTGCTGCGTTCTGGCCAATAACCACGTCTTGGATTGGCACTACCGGGGGCTCGCGCAAACCCTGGATACCCTCCACGCGGCAGGCGTCGCCAGCAGCGGCGCCGGACGCCGTGCAGATCGGGCCGCCGCGCCGGCCATCATCCCCGCGGGTGCCGACCGGCGGGTGTTGATCTTCGCCTTCGCCGCACCCGACAGCGGTACGCCGCGCGCCTGGGCGGCGGCCGAAGAGCGCCCCGGGGTCAACCTGCTGCCCGACTATTCCGCACGGACCGTCGCAGACGTCGCGGCCCAGGTTACCCGCTATCGACGCCCGGGCGATGTTGTCGTGGTGTCGATCCACTGGGGCGGCAACTGGGGGTATGCGGTCCCGACCGCGCAGCGCCGTTTTGCGCATGCGCTGATCGACCGCGGCGTGGTCGATATCCTGCATGGCCACTCGTCACACCACCCCCGGGGCATCGAGGTCCACCGAGGCCGACTGGTACTCTATGGCTGCGGCGACTTTATCAACGACTACGAAGGGATCCGCGGCCATGAGGCGTTTCGCGGCGATCTCAGTCTGATGTACCTGCCCAGCGTCCGACCGGGTGACGGACATCTGCTGGGGCTGACCCTGGTACCCCTGCAGATCCGGCACTTCCGCCTGCATCGCGCCTCGCCCGAGGACGCCCAATGGCTGGCGGAGACGCTGAATCGCGAGGGTCGGGTGTTCGGCACCCGGGTCGACATCGACGCATCCGGCAGTCTGCAGCTGCGCTGGCAGTGATGTTGCGCTCGGCGAGTCGGGCGCGAGGTAGTACGCATGGTGAGAAAAATGGCTGAATGGCTGGTCCCGCTGCTGCTGGGCGCTTTAGTCCTGAACGGCGTGATGTACCTGCAGCAGCCGCGCATGATCTTCTTTCCCTGGTCCGCGCTGGACGCCACCCCGACCGACTGGGGCCTCGACTACGACGACGTGACACTCGAGACGGACGACGGCGTCGCACTGCATGCCTGGTACATCCCCCACCCGGACGCCCGCCGCACGGTGCTCTTTCTGCACGGCAATGCCGGCAACATCTCGCACCGGCGCGAGTCTATTGAGATCTTTCACCGTCTCGGCAATAACGTGCTGATCATCGATTACCGCGGCTACGGCCAGAGTGCCGGTTCGCCGAGCGAGACCGGCCTGTATCTCGACGCGGCGGCCGCGTGGCGTCACCTGACGGTAGCACGCGGCGCGGATCCGGCCGATGTGATCATCTTCGGGCGCTCACTCGGTGGCGCAGTCGCGGCCCACCTGGCATCCCAGGTAACCGCGGGCGGCGTCATCTGCGAATCCAGCTTCAGCTCCGCGCGCGACTTTGCCCACCAGGTGTTTCCTCTGCTGTCGCGCCTGGTCGTCTTGCGCTACCAGTTCGATGCCGCCAGCGCGCTGGCGCGCGGCTCTTCACCGGTGATGATTCTGCACAGTCCCGACGACGAGATCATGCCCTTCGCGCTCGGCCGCCGCCTGTATGAGGCCGCCGCCGAACCGAAACGCTTCGTGACCCTGCGCGGCGATCACAATACCGGCTTTCTCACCAGCCAACCGGACTACGAGCGGGCGCTGCTGGCGTTCATCGCCGCGCCGGGCTCGTAGGGTACGCTAGAACGTCATGATATCGCGGCGTATCACGCGCAGCGGCCGGTATCCGAACAGCGCGCTCAGGTGGTGAAAGAACGCGTGATTGCCTTCGTTGTACCAGAGTTTATCCAGCGACTGCTCGACCTTCCGATAGCGGCTGTAGAGGTCGAGCCGGGGGTGTCGGGCCGCCTCGGACTGCACCAGGCCCAGCCACATACGACTCGCGCCCATGATGAACTTCGGCCACTCACGCTGGATGACCGGCGACCAGGACGGGTCGCTGGTGGCCGCCCGATCCGACGGGGGCTCGGCATTGGTCTTGTGGGCACGGTATTCGACCAGGTGGCCGTCGGCCTCCAGTCTGGTCAGCAGCGGATCGCGTCCAATCTGCGCAATCATCGGTGCGGCGACTGCCGGGGGGGCGAGAAAGATGAAGCTGAACTGGTGGCCGGTATCATCGTCCGGCCAACGGCGGTGGAAACGCCATAGCGCGAGCCTTGACGCGTATTGTGCAATTACCGGCGACAGCAATTGGTCGGCGATCAGCGGACCAAGAAAGCTGTCGACTTCGTCATCGGCATTGCGCGCCAATCGGAAACGGACATACCACCAGCTCGATCCTTCCATTTCTTGGGACGGCGACGCCGTGTCGACCCGGACCGATTCGGCGGGTGATTGCGGCGTGGCGCAGGCGCCGAGGAGAACCGTCAGCAGGCCCGCCAAGGTAGTCCTTAGCAGAATGCGGAGATACGCTGTCGGTTGCGAACAGCAGAGATAATGCATCGTCTCAGAGTCACCAAATCGAGGCCGGGCTGGCAATCCAAAGTTAGTTGCAGGGCCATCCGGCGCACTATTCGCTAATCCGGATGTCGCCGAACCAGGCCGTCACTGTCTCACCCGTCTGATCGGTATCGGCCGCAATCGCGATTCCCGAAACCGGCGGCGGCGCCCCACCGAAGGCCTCACGATAGTCCGCAACCAGGTCGCGCTGTTCGTCCACCCAATCGCCGACCCCGCTGGTCGCATTGCGCAGCACGATCATGCGAACCCGGTCTGTGTAGGCATTCCAGACACGCGTGCCCACCGCGGCACGGTTGTCCCAGACATAGCAGAGCGCCGCGGCCGGGACCTGGTCTCCGTAGATCCAGCGCGCGATCGCGAGCTTGGCCCGGTCCGCGAACGACAGGCTTTCGGTGGGATAGTCGAACATCACGTACAACCGCGCCGCGAAGTCGTCGCCGTCCTTGCTGCGGATGTCGCCCTGCGCTACCACCCGATTGACCCGCCAGCGCCACTGCAACTGCGGGTGGCCAGCCGTGTCCCAGCGTATCGAACGCAGCAGACTGCCCCCGGCCGCATCGGCCTGTGCATGCACCACGGGGACGCCCGCATCCTCGACCAGACGGAACTCGGTCGGCTTGACATCGCGCAGCGCCTGCACCTGCCAGCCGTCCGCGAATTCCGCCCCGATCGGCATGCTGGAAAAGTGTCCCGGCACAGGTTCCAGCGCCAGTGCCGGCAGCGCAAGGCCAGTGAGCAGCAGCGGCCATGCCAGACGCATGTCAGCTACCGCGCACCCAGGCGTGGTAGCGCGCCAGCCAGCCCAACACCCGCTGTGGCGCATGCGCACGCTTCCAGTTACCGGCCACGTATTTGTTCGCCTCGGCCCATGTGGGGTAGATGTGAATGGTGCCAAGGATCTTGTTCAGGCCAAGACCGTGGCGCATCGCCAGAATGAATTCGATGATCAGGTCACCCGCGTGCTCGCCGACGATGGTCGCGCCGAGTATCTTGTCCTTACCGGGCACGGTGAGGACCTTGACCATGCCATGTGCCGCCTCATCCGCAATCGCTCGATCGAGATCGTCGATGCCATAGGTCGTTACCTCATAGGCCACACCCTGGGCCTGCGCATCGGTCTCATTGAGGCCGACGCGTGCGACCTCCGGCTCCGTGAACGTCGCCCAGGGGATCACCGAAAAGTCGGCGCGGAACTTGCGAAAGCGGCCAAACAGGGCATTGACGGCCGCATACCAGGCCGTGTGCGCGGCGGTGTGCGTGAACTGATAGGGACCGGCCACGTCGCCGCAGGCGTAGATGTTCGGGTACAGGGTCTGCATATAGGGGTTTACCTCGACGGTACGCTGTTGCGTCGTCTCGATACCAAGTTCCTCGAGCCCATAGCCCTGGGTATTGGCGACCCGGCCTACCGCGACCAGTATCTGGTCGAAGGGGATGCGCAGCTGCTCGCCGGCATGTTCGGCGATCAGGACCTTCTCGCCGGCCTCGATCACACAGCTGACTGCCTTTGTGTCGACGCGCACGTCGATACCCTCGTCGCGGAAGCTGCGCATCACCCGCTCAGAGACCTCGGGATCCTCGCGCATCATCAGGCGCGGCAGCATCTCCACCTGGGTCACCTGCGATCCGGTGCGGGCAAAGGCCTGAGCCAGTTCGCACCCGATCGGCCCACCGCCGAGCACCACCAGGCGCTGCGGTCGTTCCTCGAGATCCCAGACGGTGTCCGAGGTCAGGTAACCGGCCTCGGCGAGCCCCGGGATCGGCGGCACGAAAGGCCGCGCGCCGGCCGCGATCACGATCGCGCGTGAAGAAAGCGTCCGCATGCCTTCGGGCATCGTTACCTCGATCGTCCAGGGTGAGGTGATCCTGGCCTCGCCCTGGAGGCAATCGACCCCGAGTTGGGTGTAGCGTTCGACCGAGTCGTGCGGCTCCACGGCCTTGATCACGCGCTGCACGCGTTGCATAAGATCGCGGAAGCTGAAGTCGACCTGTACCGACTTGATGCCGAATTCCGTCGCCCGGCGCGCCTGAGCGAGGAGCTTGGCCGAGCGCAGCAGCGCCTTGGACGGCACGCAACCGGTATTCAGGCAGTCGCCGCCCATCTTGTGGCGCTCGATCAACGCCACCTTGGCCTTCACCGCGGCCGCGATGTAGGCCGAGACCAGGCCGGCAGAACCGGCCCCGATCACCACCAGGTTGTAGTCAAACTGTTTCGGTCTCCGGTCACGCCATTTTGCATAGACCTTGCGCCCTTCCAGCCAGCCCACGATCCGTTTGGCCAACAGCGGAAACGCGGCCAGCAGGGCAAAAGACCCAAGCAGTGCCGGTGACAATATGCCGCCGAGTCCCTCGATCTGCGCCAGCTGTTTACCGGCGTTGACGTACACGACGGTTGCGGCCAGCATGCCCACTTGGCTGACCCAGTAATAGGTCCAGGTGCGGATCGGGGTCAGCCCCATCAGCAGGTTGATCACGAAGAAAGGAAAAATCGGCACCAATCGCAGCGCGAACAGATAGAAGGCCCCCTCGCGCGCCACTCCCTGATTGATAGCGCGCAGCTTATCGCCGAAGCGCTGCTGCACCATGTCGCGAAACAGCAGACGACTGGCAAGAAACGCCAGGGTCGCGCCGATGGTCGATGCAAAGGAGACGATCAGGGTCCCCCAGGCAAGGCCGAAGATGGCACCGGCCACCAGCGTCATAATCGCTGCGCCAGGTAGCGAAAGCCCCGTCACCGCAACATAGATAACAAAGAACAGTGCCGCCGTCAGCAGCGGATGATCCTGCCGGTAGGCCTCGATCGAGGACTGCTGGGCCTTGATAAAGGCCAGATCGAAAAAGCGCCCGAGATCGA
>JAHEJD010000063.1 GCA_024639005.1 Chromatiaceae bacterium
TTGGTAGGCGCGATTGGACTCGAACCAACGACCCCCACCATGTCAAGGTGGTGCTCTAACCAACTGAGCTACGCGCCTACAGAGCGCCGAATGATACACACCGCCCTCGGGGCGTACAAGACGTGGATCCGCAGAACCACCTCTCAGCGCATCACCACTAGACGCACCGCGTCCAGCCTGACTTTGGCCTGTGCGAGATGCGTGGCCAACATCTCTCGCTGCACCGCCACGTGTTCGATCTCTTCCGCTCTGACGTTGGGATTGACTTGCGCCAGCGCAGTGAGACGCTGATGCTCGTCTGTCAGCTCCTGGTGCATCCGTTCCAGCGACGCATTGGCCAATGCCCTGCCCTCGTTCTCAGCCAACTGCGTTGCGCGGGCCAATAGCAGTTTGATCCGCTTGCCCTGTGAATTGATGACGGTATCGACCAGTTTGCGGTTGTGAGATAGGCACAGGCCTTGCAACTGCGCATGTGCGAGCACCTGCGACCTGTCCTCGCCCTGCGCATCGAGCAACACGCGCAGGCAGGTCGGTGGCAGATACCGCTGTATCTCCAGCCCCGCCGGCGCGATACATTCCGTGACGAACAGCGCCTCCAGAAATACCGTCCCGGTGCGGTAATCCGAATGGCTGCACACGGTCACCGCCGCCGTGCCAAGCTCACCACTGGTCAGCAATTCCATGCAGCCACGCACCATCGGGTGCTCCCAGGTCAAGAACTGCCGGTCTTCATGCGCCAGCGCGTCCACGCGCATGAAAGTGGCGGTCAGCGCCTCGCCGCCGATACCGGGAAAATGATCCGTCAGCATGTGGCTACCCGGCCGCAGGATGATTGAATGGCCCGGTCCGGCCTCGTGCTCGATGCCGAAGGCATCCCAATAGGCGGTCATAAACTCGGGCAGCGGCACCTCCTCTGCCGGATGCCGCAGCTGGCGCAACAGTGCAGACGCCTGCTCGCTGCGGCAAGAGTGGAGTTCCAGCAGGCGATCCCTCCCGGCCTCCAGCTGCGCATTCAGTCGCTGTGTGAGTTTGGCAGCGGCAGCGATCAGCTCACCGCCCTGATCTGGCTCGGCGAGCGCTGCCTGTAGCCGCTCGCCAAGGCGCTCGAAGACGGCGCCGGCTGCCGCGCAGGTTGCCTCGAAACTGCCGAGGCCATCGCGGTACCAATGCATCATTACCTCGCTCGCCGCGCCATGCAGATAGGGAACATGCAGCTCGATGGTCTCGCGCTGGCCGATGCGGTCGAGCCGCCCGATGCGCTGCTCGAGGAGATCGGGTTCGATGGGGAGATCGAACAGCACGAGGTGATGCGCAAACTGAAAGTTGCGCCCCTCACTGCCGATCTCCGAGCAGATCAGCGCCTGTGAGCCCTCCTCGAGATCGGCAAAAAAGGCGGCTGCCCGGTCGCGCGCGACGATCTCCATGTGCTCGTGAAACATTGCTGCATGGACTGCGCAGCGATCGAGCAGATAGTCGCGCAATGCCATGACGGTCTGCGCATGCGCGCAGATGATCAACACCTTGGCCGGGGCGAGCCGCGCGAGTAGCGCGCGCAGCCAGCGAACGCGCGGATCGATACCCGTCCAGGCGTCCCCTTTGGCCCGTTCTGGGCAGGTTTCCGCGGCGACGTCCGCATACTCGGCCGGCAATGGCAGGCCGTAGGCATGTAAGCTGCGCCGTGGGAAACCCTTGATGGCATGGCGGGTGTTGCGAAACAGCACCCGGCCTGTGCCGTGTCGGTCGATCAGGCGATCGATGATGTCCTCTCGCGCCAGCCCACTGACGTCCCCCAACCACGCCTCCAGTTGATCCCTCTGCGCGGCATCGAGCGGATGCCCATCGAGCAGATGCGCGGCCAGTTCAGCGACCGGTGCGTAATCGGCCTCCTCGGCGAGAAAGGCCCGGTAGTCGTGAAAGCGCTGCGGATCGAGCAGTCGCAGGCGACCAAAATGCCCGGCCCGGCCGAGCTGCTCCGGGGTCGCAGTCAGCAGCATCACACTGGCTGTTTGTGCGGCCAGCGCCTCGACCAGCTGGTAGGCCAGACCCGTCTCCTGCTCGGTCCAGGTCAGGTGATGGGCCTCGTCGACGATCAGCAGATCCCATTCCGCTGCGAGTGCTGCGCGCGCTATCTGCGGCGTCGACGTCAACAATGTCAGGCTGCACAACACACGCTGTTCGGCCAGGAAGGGGTTCTCGACATCCGAATCATCGAAGCGCGCTTGATCGAAGATCGCAAAGGGGAGATTGAAGCGGCGCAGCATCTCTACCAACCACTGATTGATCAACGCCTCGGGCACCAACACCAGCACACGCTGCACCCGTTCGGTCAGCACCAGGCGATGCAGGATCAGCCCGGCCTCAATGGTCTTGCCAAGCCCCACCTCGTCGGCCAACAGCACCCGCGGCGCGGCGCGCGCGGCCACCTCGGCCGCGATGTACAGCTGGTGTGGAAGCAGATCGATGCGCGCGCCCTGTAGACCGAACACCGGCGAGCGCCACAGCGCCGCGGCCTGTCGCCAGGCCCGATAACGCAGTGTGAACCAGGTGTCGGCGTCGATCCGGCGGGCCAGCAGCTTGTCTTGCGGCCGATTCAGGCGCAGACGGTCGTCCAGCGATTGTTCGGGGAGTGCGCACTGCCTGCCCGTGTCGTCCTCGCAGGCGTAGACCAACAGGCCGTCGTGCTCTTCGACCGCAATGATCCTGAGTTCCCGACCCTGCTTGTCGCGAACGCTGTCGTCGGCGGCGAGATGCACCCGACTCAGCGGGGCACTGCGCACCGCATAGTTGCGCTTCTCACCGCTGGCCGGAAAATCCAGCTGCACGTGGCGCATGTCCGCGGCCTCGACGACGCCCAGCCCGAGATCCGGTTCGGCCTCGCTGAGCCAGCGCTGTCCGGGCACAAAGCTCTGCTGCACAACCACCTTCCCACGCGAAAGCGCAGTATTCTAACCTGCATGCTGCACCAGTAGCCGAGATGATCGCGCCAGACAGCGGCAGCCAAAGACCGCTGCAAAAGAAATTTCATCGTTCTGTTCGGCGCTCAGCGAGGTTGTGCTGCCAATCGATCGATAACATACCCGGCCGCCAGCAGACCGAAGGTCGCGGTAACCGGCATGCTGGCCCCGTATCCGGCGCAGTTCAGAGACCCGTCCGCCGGGGAATCGCAGACGCCCGGCGGGGCGACCTGCGGTTCGTCAGACCAGACACAGGGCACGTTGAAGCGGCGCTTCGGATTGCTCGGAAAGCCATAGTCCCGGCGCAGCAGTCGGCGCGTGCGCGCCAAAAGTGGATCCTGTTCGGTCTTGCGCAGATCACCGACGCGGATGCGACCTGGGTCGCGCTGTCCACCGGCCCCGCCAATCGTGACGATACGCTGCCGGCGCCGGCGGCACGCCGCAATCAGTGCCGCCTTGACGCGAAAACTGTCGACGCAGTCCACCACCCAGTCGTGGTCGGCCACGACGAGTTCATCGATGTTGTCGATGGCAACGAAATCCTCGATGGTCTCGACGCGGCAGCACGGGTTGATCAGGTCGATGCGCGCTCGCAGGATCTCGACCTTCGCCCTGCCCAGCTCGGACTCCAGCGCGGTCAGCTGCCGATTCATATTGGACTCCGCTGCGTGGTCCATGTCGATCAGCGTCATCCGGCCGATGGCGCTGCGCGCCAGGGCCTCCACCGCCCAGGAACCCACACCGCCGACACCGATGACGCATACGCTCGCCTGCCCCAGTGCGGCCAGGCCGGCCGTGCCGTACAGGCGTTCGATACCGCCAAAGCGTCGTGCGAAATCCAACCGTTCCTTTCCCAATCCGGGTACAGACCGATATATTAGCGGTTTGGTCCGCGGCCCGGCTTGCCGTATTCGACCCGGACACATCGAGCAGCCTTTCAAGATGCCCTCGAGCGACCTATCGGAAATCGACGATCTGCGTGCGCTGTTTATAAACGACACCCCGCTGTTGGACGTTCGGGCACCGATCGAATTCGCCGATGGCGCCTTTCCCTGCGCGCAGAACCTCCCGCTGATCGACGACGAGGAGCGTCACCGCATTGGGCTCACCTACCAGCAACAGGGTAAGGACCGGGCGATCGAGCTGGGCAAACACCTGGTCAGTGGTGACATCAAGGCGCAGCGGGTCGCCGCGTGGCGCGATTTTCTGCGCCGCCGACCGGATGCCGTGCTCTACTGCTTCCGAGGCGGCATGCGCTCCAGAATCAGTCAGCAGTGGCTGCGCGACGAGGCCGGTATCCACTGCCCACGGGTTGTCGGCGGCTACAAGGCCATGCGCCGGTTTCTGATCGATGAGCTGGACCGCAACAGCCCGATCTGTCGGCCCATCGTGATCGGCGGCCGCACGGGTGTCGGCAAGACGCGCCTGCTGGCCGCCTGCGATGCCAACATCGACCTGGAAGGCCTCGCCCATCACCGCGGCTCCGCATTCGGACACCATCCCCAGCCGCAACCGTCGCAGATCGATTTCGAGAACGCGTTGTCGATCGCGCTGCTGAAGCACGTGGCCGCGGCCAACCGGGCCTTCGCGGTCGAGGACGAAAGCCGCAACATCGGGAGTCGGCATATCCCGCCGCGCTTTTTCGCGGCATTGGAGGAAGCGCCGTTGGTATTGCTCGAGGCCACCGACGAAGAGCGCGTCGACATCACACTACAGGAGTATGTACACGATTCGCTCGCGGCCTTTTGCGCCGAGAGCGGCGAGGGACAGGGTTTCACCCGGTGGGCCACTTATCTGCAGGACAGCTTGGACCGAATCCGCCGCCGTCTTGGCAGTGAGCGCCATGCCCAGGTAAGCCGGCTCCTGCAGGAAGCCATTGCACAGCACGCGACAGACGATGATACCTCCGGTCACCGCGCCTGGATAGAATTCCTGCTGCACGAATACTACGACGGGATGTACGGCTATCAATTGCGCAACAAGGCAGATCGCGTCGTGTTCCGGGGTCCGCGCGCGGCGGTGCTGGATTTTCTCGCTGCGACCTATGACATCAGCGTTGGTAGCGCGCCATGATCCGGGAACGTTGCGCGGTGCTCCGAGTCCTATACCGCTGTTAATCCGCAACCGGCAACGTTGATGTTACCGAGAGTAAAACACACAACAATCGGCTTACTGCGCGCACTGCTGGCCCTGGCGAGTCTGCTCACAGCCCTGCCCGCCCACGCCCTCGACTCGCAGGCGATCTTCGAGCGTAACGAACACGCGGTCTATCAGATCCGCGTCATCAACCGTGAGACGGGCAAGAAAAGCAGCATTGGCTCGGGTTTCCTGTTCGAACGGCCCAACCGCCTAGCCACTAACTACCATGTCGTCAGCGGCGTCATTGAAAAACCCGAGACCTACGAGTTGCGTTATCTCGCGGCCGATGGCCGGGAGGGGGGTCTGCGGCTCTTGGCCGTCGATGCGGTGCACGACCTGGCGCTGGTCGAGGCCGAAGACGTCCTCGGCACGCCACTGGCCGTCGCTGAGCCCCCCGCCAAAGGCGCATCCCTGTTTGCGATGGGCAATCCCATGGACCTCGGCCTCACAGTTGCCGCCGGCACCAACGGCGGGGTGCTCAACCAGACGGATGCGAGCCGCATCCTGTTCTCCGGGAGCCTGAACCCGGGGATGAGCGGCGGCCCCACGTTCGACGACCGGGGCGTCGTGGTGGGCGTGAATGTATCTACGGCGCGTAACGACATAAGTTTCATCGTCCCGACGCGCTACCTTCAGCGTCTGCTTTCCGAACGAAAGGACTCAACGGCCACCTTCCTCGACCAGATCAGCCGGCAGATCCGCGCCTACCAGGAGGCCTACCTCGACGGGATCATCGCAGGGCGCTGGCCCGACACAAAGATCCGCCAGATGCGCGTCCCCAGCACGGTATCGCCCACAGTCCGGTGCTGGGATGCGAGCCCCAAGCAACAGGAAGAGCAGCTCTATCGACAGCTGAGCATCAGCTGTAAGAATGAAAATGATATCTATCTCACCGATCGGCTCGAGGTAGGAAAAATTCTTTACGAATATATCTGGCTGGAATCAGACCAACTCGAACCACTGCGCTTTTACCGGCTTTACCGCGCGCTCAACAGCAGCCAGTTCGGCAGCCGTGCGAGCGAGGATGATGTATATCGTTTCCGCTGTGACACCCGTTTCATCGACGTCAACGGACGTGATTTCAAGACAACCATCTGCGCGCGTGGTTACAAAAATTACCCCGGCCTCAGCGATGTCCTGTTCAGTGCAGCGATGACAGGCAGCGAGCAAACGGGCTTTATTTTCAATCTGGATCTCTCAGGCACCGATTTTACTGCCGCCAGCAGGCTTATCGTACGCTTCCTGAAGGATATCCAATGGCAGCCCTGATCATCGAACTTCCTGGACGCGGCGGAAGCCAGTTCCACAAAATAGAAAAAGCGGTGACGCGCGTCGGGCGGGCGCTCGATAACGACATCATACTGAGCGACCCATCGGTCTCCCCCTACCATTTCACCATCTGCAGGAATCCTGATGGTGCTTATGAGCTGCATTCGCTGGCCGACGAGAACGGACTTCGAATAGGCCGCCGGAAGGTCGAGGAACCGCTTGCGCTGTCCAGGCTGCCGCTTGCGTTCGACGCCGGCCGCACCGCGGTGCGTATTCTGGACAGCAGCCAGCCGGTCCCTCCGACGCGGCTTATCAGCTGCCAAGATGGTGGCGCCTGCCTGTTCGGTCACTGGGGTTGGGCGCTTCTTCTGTTCTGCCTGTTTTTCGCACTGAGCGCGGTAGACAACTACCTGTCGACACCAAAGCTCATCACCTGGGAGTCCTTCGGCCGTGACCAGATGAACATCACGCTGGTCGCGCTAGGATTATCGTTCGTGCTGCTTGCGATAAATCGTCTCACGTCACAGCGCTGGGACTATTCTTCGTCACTGAGTTTCACCAGCCTGGCGTTGATCTCTGCGCTGCTGCTCGATCAGCTGATTCCTTTTTTGGACTACGTCTTTACCTCGCCGCTGCCGGGTTTCATGATCGATCTGATATGGATAACAGTTTTGTTGCCGCTCGCAATGGCATGGTTCCTCGTCCGCCTGCATCACGGCAATACTCCCGCAAGTGTCTTCTTTATCTTGTTCTTGTTGACACCAATCGCTTATCTTCAGCTCAAAGAGATCGCCGATGAGTACGCTTTTTTTCAGACTTTCAGCAAAAAGGCTTTCTACAGCGATGCGCTGTACCCGTCGGACAGGCGCCTAAGTCCGACTATATCCATCGACAAATTCGCCAAGCTCAGCGCACAACGCGTCGCACCCGAACCCAGCGGAAAGTAAATTCAGGACAAATCCCCGGTATCCCAGGATGGTCAGCGGTATTGCAAATACGTTTTACGCCCAGTATATTTCGGCTTCGTAACTAGATCTATAAGATCCTTGTTAATTAGAATAAAATTAGCAGGACGCATTC
Organism: Chromatiaceae bacterium; assembly: GCA_024639005.1. Classification (GTDB taxonomy): domain Bacteria; phylum Pseudomonadota; class Gammaproteobacteria; order Chromatiales; family Chromatiaceae; genus Thiosocius. The sequence continues at coordinate 7,443 of JAHEJD010000063.1, forward strand.
GGAGTTTGATTTGATGGCAAGAAAGAGCCTGGCGGGTTTGAGTTCTGACGAACTTTATGATTTGGCGCGCGAGCGCGAAGAGCAAGAAGCGGCGGAGGCCCAGGAGGCCGTCAAAGCGCAAATTGAAGAACTGCGCAACCTACGGCGCGAGACAGTCGCGCGTCAGCGCAAGGAACTCGCCGCGATCGACGCCGAGATCCGCGGCCTTGGCGGGCGCGCTCCGCGCGGCAAGCAGCGCCGTTCTTCCGGTGGCAGCGTCACGGAGCATGTCTACGATATCGTCAGCAGCGCGAAGAAGATTTCGACCAAAGACATCAAGGCAGAGCTGGAACAAAGGGGCGTTGTTGCGAAGAATCTCGCACAGACCCTTGCGTACCTTAAGCGCCAGGGCAAGGTCGCGTCACCGTCCAGGTCTATCTACACCCCAGCCTGAGCGCGCTCGTCGCGATCAGTGCCGCTGCATAAGGATGCGCAGCGGCAAATCCATCGGGTCCCACCGATCTACCCCGTAGCTAATGGTCGATACCGGCGTGCTGGGTTGGTTTTACGGGCGTACTCCGCAGACCTATTGCCGTAAAGACCTCGAAACGACGCATGAATCTGTCGCGCAGCATTCGCGTTCTGATCGCCCTGGCCGTCCTGGTGTTGAGCCTGGCGACGCTGCTGCTGTTGCTGACGATCAGCGAGGCCACGCTGAACGTGCAGGCACGCCTCGCCGAGGCGCCCGCCTGGCTGGGCTTGATCTTTTGGGGGCTGATTGGCAGCGGCGGCCTGTTAAGCGGCTGGCTGCTCTGGCGCGTGCTGCGTCCAGGCGCGAAGGCCCGTAAGCCGACCGCGCAGCAAGATATCGAGGCTCCGACCGAGGGAGAGATAGACGCCGCGGTGCAGCGAGCCGATGCCTTGGGTGCCGATACGGCAGAGATCCGGCGTGAGCTCGATGAACTGCGCCGCCGACGCGAGGCCGGCGAGATCCATGTGGCGTTGTTCGGGGAGATATCCACCGGAAAATCGGCGCTGATCCAGGCCCTGGTGCCCGATGCGGAGGCCCGCAGCGACGTGCGCGGCGGGACCACGCGGACGCTGGATCGCTACACCTGGCATAGCACCAGCGGTGATGCGCTGCAGCTCATCGATATGCCCGGCACGGCCGAGGCCGACGGCGACCTGGATCGCATGGTCGCCGATGAGGCCAAGCGCGCCCATATTGTCGTGTACGTGACCGACAGCGATATCAACCGCGCCCAGCACGCCGTGCTCCAGGAGCTGGTTGCACTGAAGAAACCCTTGGTGCTGGCGCTGAATAAATCCGATCTGTATGGCGCAGACCAGGCGGCGGCGCTCGCCGAACGGTTGACCGGTCTGATACGTGAGCACCCCTATGCCGAGTTTGTCAGCGTCTCGGCGGCGACCAGCCGCCAAGTCGTTCGCCAACTCCCCGACGGCAGCGAGCACATCGAGATGCGCGACATCCCACCTCAGGTAGAGCCATTGCGCCGCGCCCTGCAGCGGCTGATCGACGACAACCAGCAGATCCTCGATCAGTTGCGTGACAGCGCCACCTTCGTGCTGGCATCGCAGCAGCTCGACGAGGCAATCGCGGCATCGCGCAAGGCCAAGGCCGACAAGCTGGTCGACACCTATTCCGTGAAGGCCATGGTCGGGGCAATGGCCGCGGTCGCGCCTGGCTCCGACATCTTGATCCAGGGTTGGCTGGGAACCCAGATGGTGAAAGAACTGGCGGCGCTGTACGACACCAAAGTGGGCAAGGTCGACACGGAACTGCTGCTCAAGCTGGTGCAAAAACATGTCGCAAAGGCGCATACCCTGCTGCTGGCTGTGGCCGGCAACGCGCTCAAGGCCTTTCCCGGTATCGGTACATTGGCAGGCGGGGGCCTGCATGCGATCGCTTATGGCATCATTTTCCGTACCCTCGGTCGGGCGCTGACCACGACCCTTGCGACCCGCGGCGAACTCCACCCCCGGCAGACCGCAAAAGCGTTCGAGGAGAAACTCGGTGAAGATATGGAGACGTCTGCGCGCAGCCTTGCGAAGATGGTCATCGAACAGACACGCCGCGACGAGCGGCAGGGCGACTGACGGCGACACGCATCTGGCTCTGGCGCGCGAGAGTCTGCGCGATCTCATCGCCGACGAACGGGTACCCGAAGAGGTGCGCGATTCCCTCGCCGAGGACTATCAGCAGGTCCAGTCCATGCTCGACAAGCTCGAGCATGGGCACATCCATATCGCAATGTTCGGCCGCGTCAGCGTTGGCAAGTCCGCCTTGGTCAACGCGCTGCTCGGCGAACAACGATTCGCTACCAGCCCACTGCACGGCGAGACCCGGACGATACAGAGCGGGCAATGGCACGAGTTCCACGACGGCAATGTCTACTTGATCGACACGCCCGGGATAAACGAGGTGGACGGCGAGGCACGCGAGCTGTTGGCCCACGAGGTCGCCGGTCGCGCCGATCTGATCCTTTTTGTCGTCGACGGCGACCTCACCCAGGCCGAACTCGATGCGCTGCGTGGCATCGCCGAGCTGCGTCGGCCCCTGATACTGGTCCTCAACAAGATCGATCGTTTCAGCCAGCCGGAGCGTGGCAGTCTGCGCGAGGCCCTGCTGGACCACAGCGCGGGCCTGGTCCATCCCGACAATCTGGTATTCACTGCAGCGCAGCCCGCGCCGCAGTGGGTGGTGCGGGTAGATGAACGCGGCGTCGAGAGCGAGGAAGAGCGCCAGGCCCCTGCGGATATTGGCGCGCTGAAGACGCGTCTGTGGCAGATCCTGGACAGGGAGGGCAAGACCCTGGCGGCACTCAATGCATCGCTGTTCGCCGGTGGTCTCAGCGATCAGGTGGCCGCGCGCGTTTTGCAGGCGCGTCGGACCCTGGGTGAACGGGTCATCCGCACCTGGTGCATCGCCAAGGGCGTAGCGGTGGCCCTCAACCCGGTGCCGGTCGCCGATCTGATCGCCGCCGCGGTCGTGGACGTGAGCATGGTAATTCACCTCTCACGCGCGTATGGCCTGCCATTGAGCCGCACCGAGGCCGGCGCCCTAGTCAAGACCATCGGGGCCCAGATGCTGCTACTGATGGGCACGGTCTGGGCGATGCATTTCGCGGCATCGGCGTTGAAGCTGGGCACCGGCGGCCTGTCGGCGATCGTCACCGGCGGTGCCCAGGGTGCCGTCGCCTATTACAGCACCTATGTCGTCGGGCGTGCGGCCGAACGCTATCTGGCGAACGGCAAATCCTGGGGTGAGGCCGGTCCGAGACTGACGGTGCGCGAGATCCTCGACAGCCTCGACCGGGATTCCATTATCGAGCAGGCCAAGGCCGACATCCGCAGCCGCCTAAACCCCAGTCGATAATCCAGTCAGCGCAAAAACTTGCCCGCCATGCCGATCAGGTCGTCGACGACCGAGCCGTCCTTGTCGGCATCCAGAAAGCTGTTCAACATGCTGCCTATTCCCCCGCCCTGATCCGGTACCGCCTGGCTGCCCGGCACGGCGCCCGCGCCACCGATGCCACTCTTCTCCATCGCCCCCATGGCCGCGCTGGCCAAGACCGGGAGCATCTGTTTCAGAATGCCGCTATCCACCCCGCTGCTCTGTGACGCACGCGCGGCCACCTCTCGGCTAACCTCCTTGCTGCCGAAGATATGGCCCAGGATACCGTTGCCGTCGACGACTGCCGCCTGATCGGTCAACGCGTCGGGTTTGTCCAGATACTGACCGTGGTTGCCGCCGGCCAGCGCGCCGAGCAGGCTCTCCAGTCCCTGCGGACTGCTGGCATTATTACTGATCCCTCGACTCAGCGCCGGCACCAGGGCGTCGACCGCAGAGCGCGTCTGCCCCTCGTCCAACTGGAACTGATCCGAGATACGGCGCAAGACATCACCGTTTTGTGCATTCAATAGGGTTTCCAACAAGTTCATGGCCCAGCTCCTCGTGTGTTCGCTGTCTATGGGGTGGCGTTAGGGTCGACGGGCATCAGCCCGGGGCGGCAACGTGCATGACCAGCTGAACTACACCCCATACCGCAAAGATGAATACGGCAGTCAGCAGGACGCCGACCAGGATGAAATCCCGCGCCCTGCCGCGTTTGAAATCCCGCTCCCGGGTCGCATTCTTTTGCACCCCGAGAAAGGACGACATCACGCTGCCCAGGACCTGCAGGAAGGACAATTTCTGTTGTTCTTCAGCCACGCCGACTCTCTTACCATTAGACGCTATTCGCCCCATTGTTAAGTTTGCCAGAAATACCGCCCCAGATCCGTGAATCTACCCCTAGCCCGGGCGGCGCAGCCGGCTAGCCTGGAAATCTCACCAGCCGGCTAGCGCCGACGCCTGCTGAAACGCGTGGCCGCGGCGGTAGCCGGATCGTCGGGCCAGACGTGTTTGGGATAACGACCGCGCATCTCCTTCTTGACCTCGGTATAGGCGCCCGCCCAGAACGCGGACAGATCGCTGGTCACCTGCAGAGGGCGGCCCGCGGGCGATAGCAGATGCAACACCAGGGCGAGGCGCCCGCATGCCAGCCGCGGCGTCTCGCGCAGGCCGAGCATCTCCTGCAAAGGCACGGCCAGTACCGGCAGGCCGTCGAGCGCATACTGGATCTGGCGCCGCGTGCCGGCCGGGGTCTCGAAGTGTGTCGGTAGCTGCTCTTCCAGGCGGCGCGCACGCTCCCGACCCAGGACGCCGAGCAGCACCTCCTGCAGGCGCAGCCGGCGCAGCTGCCCTGCGCCCTCACCGCTGTGCAGCCAGGGTGACAGCCAGTACTCGAGATCGGCGAGCAACGCCGGCTCTGAAAAATCCGGCCAGTCACCCGCCGGTTCGAGCGCGCGCGCTGTCTCCACACGCGCGCGCAGCGTCAACGGGTCGGCGAAGAACGCAGCCAAGCCATCCCGGCGAATCTGGTCGAGCAGCAGGTCGATGACAGGATCATCGGCACTCAGCCCCACCGTCGTCTCTTCCAGCACCAGCGCATCCAGCCGACGCAGACGGCGGGCCGCTATGTCTCGCCGCCCCGGATCCCAGTGCAGCTCGCGGGCGCTGCGGATCTGCGCCGCGAACAGCGCCTCGACGGCATCACGCGTCAGCGGCGCGGCCAGCCGTATGGCGCCCTCCCGTCGGCCGGCATCGACCCCGGCTACCGCCAGGAACGGACTGCCGCGCAACGGATCGTTTTGGTCCAGCAACGCGGCACGACCGCTGCGCAGTCGGTAACGCCGACCGTCCGTCGAGGTGCATTGAGCGACCCGGTCCGGATACGCCAATGCGATGCAATCTGAGACCTCGACGGGATCTGCCTCGTGATCTTGGGCATCGGTGCACAGGCGCAGAAACTGGAATGACGTCCGCGCGATACGCCGCATCCCCGCCGGATCGAAACCGGCAGGCAGGGGGACGTTGTCGCGCTGCGCCGCCAGGGCATCGAGGCGCAGACCGATATCGGCGCTGCATCCGCCCTCCGCCGCACGGCGTAGCGGATCACGTTCGCTCAGCAGCGCAGCGACATCGGCCGCCAGGCGTTGGTCCGCCCGCTGCACGGCCTTCGCCAATACATGCGCCAGGCGCGGGTGGGCCGGGAAGCGTGCCATATGCCTGCCGATCGCCTTGATGCGCCCGTCAGGGTCTAATGCGCCGAGCTGCCTGAGCAGGGCGGCGGCCTGTTGCCAATGCGGCTGCGGCGGCGCATCCAGCCAATGGAGCGCCTGCGACTCAGTCACTCCCCAGTTGGCAAGCTCCAACACCAGGCCGGCGAGGTCCGCAGCGAGGATTTCCGGCGGCGTCCAATCCGGCAGCCGCGCGTGCCGTTGCTCGGTCCATGCACGGTGGCAAAGGCCCGGCCCCAGACGCCCTGCGCGACCGGCGCGCTGCAGCGCCGCCGCCTTGCTGATCCATTGGGTCTCCAACCGGGTTAGACCGGTATTCGGATCGAAGATCGGCTTGCGCGCCAGGCCGCTGTCGACTACCGCGTCGACGCCCTCGATGGTTAGGCTGGTCTCGGCGATATCGGTGGCGATAATCACGCGACGGCGCTCGCCTGCACCCTGTAGGACCCTATCCTGCTCGGCGGCCGGCAGATCGCCATACAGCGCGGTCGCATCGAGCTGATCGCCCCACCGGGCCTTGACCTCGTGCCGCAATCGCTCGATCTCGCGCCGCCCCGGAAGAAAGACCAGGATGTCACGCCGCGCCTGTTCCAGGACCGGCCCAAGGGTTCGGAGGCAGGCACCTGCCGGGTCACGCGGATCGGGGTCGCGCTCGGCATAGCGGACCTGCACCGGATGAGCCCTGCCTGCGACACTGACCTCGGTAGCCGGCAGCATGCGGCACAGGGGATCGGCATCCAGCGTAGCCGACATCACCAGTAGACGCAGGTCGGTGCGCAGCCCTGCAACCACATCCAGCGCGAGCGCCAGCGATAGATCGGTCTGCAGGTTTCGCTCATGGAACTCGTCGAAGATCAGTAGGCCGACGCCGCTCAACTCGGGGTCGGCCTGCAGGCGACGCAACAGCAGTCCCTCGGTGAGAACCTCGATACGGGTAGCCGCAGAGACCTTGCGTTCGAACCGGACCCGATAACCGATCGTGGCGCCGACCTCTTCACCATACAGAGCTGCCATCCGCCTTGCGGCCATGCGCGCCGCCGGGCGGCGTGGCTCGAGGATGAGGATCTTAGCCCCACTCAACCACGGCTCGTCGAGTAGCAACAGCGGGACCAGTGTGGTCTTGCCCGAACCCGGTTCGGCGCTCAGGACAGCATGTCCTCGGGCCAATGCAGCGCGCAGTTCCCCCTTGCAGCCGACGATCGGCAAATCAGGTAACGCAGGCCGGCTGGCTTTTTCTCGCGCCAATGTCTATCTTCCTCTGGCTGCGGGCGGCACACCCGCGCTTCCTGCAAGGGCCCAACGTGACCGCAGACTATAGCCGGATAGCACAACGCGACGTAACCGGAGATTAAGCTAGCCGTGTCTGCCATCATCAGGCGGCGTGCCGCCATCGGTATCGCAGGCTGCCTGCTGCTGGCCGGGGTCTTCGGCATCCTGTGGCTAATGCAGCAACCGCCCCGACCGCTGCTGCAACGCATACAGCAGCAGGGCATGTTGGTGGTTGGCTCGCGACACGCACCCACGGTCTATTTTCAGGGCGCGGATGGACCCGATGGCTTCGAGTACGTACTGGCACAGCTGTTTGCGGAATATCTCGGCGTCGAATTGCGATTCGTGTTTCCACCCAACCTGGATGCACTGTTAGACGCCACCGCAAGCGGCAAGGTGCATATGGCCGCTGCCGGACTGACGATCACGCCGGCAAGAGAGCAGCAGGTGCGTTTTTCGGTCCCCTATGAACAGATCACCGAACAGATCGTCTATCGTCTTGGCAGCCGGCGGCCCCGCTCGCTGACCGAGATCGCACCGGGAGATCTGCACGTCATTGCGAGATCCAGCCATGAGGAGACACTGCGCGCGCTGCGCAAGAACGAACTGCCGACACTGACGTGGCAAAGCCACGCGCGCCTCAGCAGCGACGAACTGTTCGACGCGATCGATCGCCAACAGATCCGCCTGACCATCGCCGATTCCAACGAACTGGAGCTTAGCCGGCGGTTGTTCAAGCATGCGGCGGTGGCCTTCGAGCTGGGCGAGCCCAGGCCGATCGCCTGGGCATTCAGAAAGACCGTCGACGACAGTCTACGCCAGGCAGCCAACGACTTTCTGCTGCAGGTGCAGGAGGACGGCACGCTGCAACGCCTTAAGGCGCGTTTCTTCGGCCACACCGGCCGCCTCAATTTCGTCGATACCCGCGAGTTCTGGCGCGGCGTACGTGACCATCTGCCGGCACTAAGACCCTATTTCGAGCGCGCGGCCGAACAGACCGGGATCGATTGGCGTCTGCTCGCCGCGATCGGCTATCAAGAGTCCCATTGGCAGACAGATGCGGTCTCGCCCACCGGCGTGCGCGGCGTAATGATGTTGACGCAGGCGACCGCCGAGCAGATGGGCATCACCGATCGCCGCGATCCCGAACAGAGCATCATCGGTGGGGCGAATTACCTGCGCGCCATCGAGAAACGGATACCCAAGCGCATTCAGGAGCCCAATCGCCTGTGGCTGACGCTGGCGGGTTATAACGTCGGCTTCGGCCATTTGGAGGATGCCCGTATCCTGACCGAGCGCGACGGCGCCAATCCGGACCTCTGGCTGGAGGTCAAACGGCGCCTGCCGCTGTTGGCGCAGAAGAAATACTACAAGACGCTGCGCCACGGCTTCGCGCGCGGCCAAGAGCCGGTCGACTATGTCGACCATATCCGTAACTATTACGATCTGCTGGTGTGGTTCACGACGACCCGCGACCGTGAGACCCGCGCGCGACTGCTCGCCGCCGAGACCGACTGACCGCCAATCGTTGTCAGTCGCCGGCCAGGGACTCTGCCTCCATCGACAGGTACACCTGGTAGGCATTGCGCCGGTTGGCCGCCTCGAACGCCGGCAGGCTTTCAAAAGGGCCCCAGTCAGCCGCCGCGTAGGCACTGTCGAAATCCTGCAGCTCCTCGACCGCTGCCCCCATGACCTCACGCAGATAGGCGAGGTACGCGCGCGTGCTCGCCACCGCCTCCACCGGCCTGTCCGCGGCCGGCCCATGCCCGGGGACCAGGGCGGCCAGGCCTTCAGTCTCGAGGGCCGCGAGGGTCTCCAGCCAGCGTTTGGTATCGGCATCGCCGACGAAGGGTATCCTGCCTTCGAAAATAATGTCGCCCGAAAACAACACACGATCCTGCACCACATAAAGCGTCATGTCGCCATCGGAGTGCGCGCTGCCAAGATAATTGACTTGAAAATCGATACCGCCCAGCGAGAAAAGGTACTCCTGTTCGATAAGCCGATCCGGCCTGACGAGGCGGGTATTGTCATTTACCCAGGGATCGAGCGAGAAGCGTCGCTCTTCGAGGCGCTCGGCCGCGGCCGCCGACTCCAAATAATCATAGGCACCGCGCGGCGCGAGGATCTCGGCCCCTTCATCTTTGAATACCTGAAGGCCGTAGACGTGATCTGCGTGATAATGGCTGACCACCACCTTGACCACTAATTGGTCGGTGATTTCTCGGATCTTTTGACGCATTGCCCAGGCAAGCGACGGCGTGCCCAGGCTATCGAAGACCACCACACCCTCGTCGGTCAGCACGAATCCGGCGTTGGAAACAAAGCCCTCGTTGTCGGTCGCCATACCGGGCATCCCATGGACGTAATAGGCGTGCGCGGAGATCTGCTCGACACGCAGTTCGACGCCGATCGGTGGATACTCTGACGATGCCCACAACGGGCTGGCAATCAAAAAAGCGATGCAGTAGATCAGCGATCTCATGGTTTCGTTCAACTCCGTCGATAGCGGTTGCGTCGCCGCGACTGTGCGCGAGATTCGACAAAAAGCCCTCAACGACGCGCGCGAAAAAAGGCGCGCAGTAGCGCGGCGCTCTCCTCGGCCATCAGCCCCCCCTCGCAACGCGTCGTATGATTGAAGCGTGCATCTGAGGGTAACAGATCGAATACGCTGCCGGCCGCACCCGAACGCGGATCTCGAGCGGCGAACAGCACCTGCGCGACCCGAGCATGGACAATTGCACCGGCGCACATCGGGCAAGGCTCCAGGGTTACATACAGCGTCGCGCCCGGTAGCCGATAATTGCCGAGCGCCAACGCTGCTGCGCGCAGCGCAACGATCTCGGCATGCGCGGTCGGGTCATGTGCGGTGACGGGCTGATTCCAGCCTTCGCCGATGATCTCGCCTGCCGCAACCACTACCGCGCCCACTGGCACCTCGCCTTGGGCCTCTGCGCGCCGCGCGAGCGTCAAAGCGCGGCCCATAAAACCCGGGTCACTGGGCTCCGGTATCACGGCCCGCGGTCTGTCTATTCCCATTCGAGT
>JAHEJD010000064.1 GCA_024639005.1 Chromatiaceae bacterium
GCAGGGTCGGCCTGCTTGCGCTGCTCCAGCACTGCAGCAAGTTGATTGAGCGTGTCTTTCATCGGATCTCCCGCTACAGCCTCACCTCGATCCCCTGATCGGCCATGAAGCGCTTCGCCTCTCCAATGCTGTGCTCGGCGAAGTGGAAGATCGACGCCGCCAAAACCGCGTCGGCGCCACCCAGCTTGACCCCGTCGACAAGATGCTGCAGTTCGCCGACACCACCGGAGGCGATTACCGGGATCGGGACCGCTGCCGCCACTGCGCGCGTCAAATTATTATCGAAGCCGATCTTGGTTCCATCGCGATCCATACTCGTCAACAGGATCTCTCCAGCGCCGAAATCCGCCATCTTGCGCGCCCACTCGACCGCATCGATGCCGGTCGGCTTGCGCCCCCCGTGGGTGAAGATCTCCCAATGATCACCCACCCGCTTGGCGTCGATCGCAACCACGATGCACTGCGAACCGAAGCGATCGGTGACCTCTTTGACGAAGGACGGATTGAACACCGCGGCGGAATTGATCGCGACCTTGTCTGCACCCGCATTCAGCATACGCAGAACGTCCTCGGCCTTGCGGATGCCGCCACCGACCGTCAGCGGGATAAACACCTCAGATGCGACCTCCTCGACGACATGCACAATGGTCTCTCTGTCGTCAGCAGTCGCAGTAATGTCCAGAAAGGTGATCTCGTCGGCACCCTCGTCGTTGTAGCGGCGCGCGACCTCGACTGGATCACCCGCGTCGCGGATATCGACAAACTTGACGCCTTTGACCACGCGGCCTGCATCGACGTCGAGACACGGGATAATCCGTTTGGCTAAGCCCATAACAAGATTCCTGGTAGGGCAGGCAGTACCTGCCGGATGACCTCAGATGCCGCCCGACCCGGGCCGCCCCCTCAACCCTGGCTCAGCGCATCCGCCAGTCTCTGGCCCTCAGCCAGATCTAGGGTGCCTTCGTAAATCGCGCGGCCGGTAATTGCACCGATAATATTCTCGGTGCCCGCCTGGCACAGAGCGCGGACATCCTCGATGCTGGTGATCCCACCCGATGCGATAACGGGGATGCGCACGGCGTTCGCGAGTTCACTGGTCGCCTCGACGTTGACCCCCTCCAGCATGCCGTCGCGACTGATATCGGTATAGACGATCGCCGCCACGCCGTCGTTTTCGAAATGCTGCGCCATGTCAATGACGTCATGTCGCGACAGCTTCGACCAGCCCTCGACCGCGACTTTGCCGTCTTTGGAATCGAGGCCGACGATGATATGTCCGGGAAACTCCAGACAGATCTCCGAGACGAAATGCGGCTCTCTCACCGCCTTGGTGCCAAGGATGCACCACTGCACGCCGGCATCCAGATAGGCCTCGACGGTCTCGGCGTCTCGGATACCGCCACCGACCTGGATCGGCAGATCCGGGAAGGCATCGGCGATCTGCCGCACCGGCTCGGCATTGATCGGGCGCCCGGCGAAGGCCCCGTTCAGGTCCACCATGTGCAGGCGGCGCGCGCCGGCATCGACCCAGCGCTGGGCCACCTGCAGTGGATTGTCGGAGAATATCGTGTCGTCTTGCATGACGCCCTGGCGCAGGCGGACACACTTGCCGTCTTTGAGGTCAATTGCCGGTATCAGGATCATGTTTGCGTCTCTGGCACTCGCTGGGTCGTGGCGGCAGGTTCCCCTGTCCGGGTTACCTGCGGCCAGCGCCCGACGCGATTTCTAAATAGCCCAATTCACGAAATTGCTGAGCAGCTGCAGCCCCACATCTGCACTCTTTTCCGGGTGGAACTGGGTGGCAAACAGGTTGTCGCGCGCGATCGCGGCGGTAAACCGCACCCCATAGTCTGTGGTTGCCGCAATCAGTGAGATATCTTCCGGCACCACCCGGTAACTGTGCACAAAATAGAACCGGCTTCGGTCGTCGATACCCTGCCACAACGGATGCGTCGTCACCTGATGCACCGGGCTCCAGCCCATGTGCGGAATCTTCAACGGCAACCCACTATCACCCATTGCCAGCCCGTCGAAGCGCTTCACACGGCCGTCGAACAGGCCGAGCAGCTCAGTGCCGTTGTTTTCGTACGAGTAGCCCATCAACACCTGCAGCCCCATGCAGATGCCGAGGAATGGCTTGCTTTCCGCCGCCCGCAGGATTGCCCGGTTTAGATGATGCTCGCTGATCGCCGCCATACAATCGCGCGCGGCCCCCTGCCCCGGAAACACGACGCGATCGGCGGCGGCGATGAACGTCGGATCGTCCGTGACGCGCACCTCGGCATCGCCGGCGACGTGCTCGACCGCCTTTGATACCGACCGCAGATTCCCCATACCGTAGTCGATCACTGCGATCTTTTGAGCCACGCCGGTATCTCCTACAGGCTGCCCTTAGTCGATGGAATCACGTTACCCAGCCGCGCATCCGGCTCGATGGCGACGCGCAGCGCGCGTCCGAAGGCCTTGAAGATGGTCTCGACCTGATGGTGCGCGTTGACGCCGCGTAGATTGTCGATGTGTAGCGTGACGGCCGCGTGATTGACGAATCCCTGAAAAAACTCGTGGAACAAATCGACATCGAATCCGCCGATCGCGGACCGTGTAAAGGCCACCTCGAACACCAGACCGGGCCTGCCGGAAAGGTCCAAAACCACGCGCGACAGCGCCTCGTCCAGCGGCACATAGGCGTGACCATAGCGCCGGACTCCCTGCTTGTCGCCTATCGCCCGGGCGAACGCCTGACCGAAAGTGATCCCAATATCCTCGACCGTATGGTGTGCATCGATATGCAAGTCACCCTTGGCGACGATGTCGAGGTCGATGAGGCCATGCCGCGCGATCTGGTCCAGCATGTGCTCGAGAAACGGGATCCCGGTGTCCAGACGCGACGCGCCGCTGCCATCGAGATCGATCGAGACAGTGATCTGGGTCTCCAGAGTATTGCGTTCTACGCGAGTGCTGCGGGCCACGGTGACTTCCTGATTGGCTCGGGTGTAATTTATGAGATTCTACGCGAAATCCAGGCCTTTGGCGTCGCCTCCTGCCGCGCCCAAATCACTCAGGTCTCGAGCCAGAAGGTCACCGGGCCGTCGTTGACCAGACTTACCTGCATATCGGCCCCGAACACGCCGCTCTGCACCCCGATCAACTGACTGTGTGCCTGCACGACAAGGTAATCGAATAATTCTGCGCCCTCTTGCGGCCCCGCAGCGCTCGAAAAGCTTGGCCGCCGACCCTTGCGTGTGTCTGCGGCCAAGGTGAATTGCGGCACCAGCAGCAGGCCGCCGTTCACGTCCCGCAGGCAGCGATTCATCTTGCCGGCGGCATCGATGAAGACACGATAGCTCAACAGGCGCTCGAGCAGACGGTCGGCCCTGGCCCGGTTGTCGCCCTTCTGCACGCCAACCAGCACCAGCAGACCGCTGTCGATCCCGGCGACAGACTGATCGTTGACCCGAACCTCCGCGCACCGAACGCGCTGCAATAAGCCAATCAAGTCTCTGCCCCTTGCAATGTCGCCGCAGGTCCGGAATCTGGCGCGCCCGCTCAAGTAATCGCGGTCGCCTACCGATGTAGTTACTTAGTATGATGCAACGCTCCGAACAGAATTCCCACCGCCGCCGGTATCAAGGACCCATGCAGACGAGCATCAAGAACACACTGCGGGAATGGGAGAATGAAGTCGCCCAGAGTCTCACTGAGGGTTTTCGCCAGCTGTTTGCGTCCTCCAGCGAGGTGTTGCTCGAATTCGCGGACGCGGCCGAGAACAATCGGCTTCAGAGTATGTTCTTCGACGCTCAGCGCGAGTTTTATCTCAAAGAAGAGACCATCATCGGCGAGTTCGAACGCAATCTGCGCGACCAACTGCTGCTGATCACTGGCAGTTCCGGCGGCGCCACGGGACTCGGCGCCGATACGCTCAGCCTGGTCGAGGTGGAAGACTACGAACGCTCCCTGGCGCTGGAGACGATCGCCAAGCGCACGATCGATCGCCAGTTGAGCGAGCTGCATGGCCTGGCCCAACGCCTGTCGGCGTTGCTCGGAGGCCGCCCGTTGCCCATCGACCAGGTCCCGGGCAATCCAATGCAGATCATGCGCGTTTTCGATCCTGCGAGCCGTAAGCTGGACGTCGAAAAAGAGGTTCGTCTGGTCTTCTACACCCTATTCGATCGCTACGTGATGAGCCGATTGGGCGTGCTGTACGCCAGCCTGAACCAACGCCTGGTCGGTATGGGCCTACTGCCCAATATCAAGTTTGAATATCAGCGCTTCGGCCGCGGCGACGGATCCGGCGGTCGCGCGGCCGAGGGCGCCGGACAGGCCGGCGGCGAGGCGGGCGAACCGGGGTCCGCTCAAGAAGCCGGCGCCGCGGGAATACCGCGCCTTCACCCTGCTACACCAACCTCGGCGGAGACCCTATCGGCCATCAGCTCCCTGCTTGCGGAGCGGCGCCGCCATGAGGAGGCCACCGTCGAGCCCCTGAGCACCGCGGTACCGATCACTGCGACAGCGGCCAACGTCGATGAGGCGATTGCCGACGAACGTGTGCTGGGCGAGGCGCCAAACCCGCTACCGATCCCCACTGGCCCCCCAGGGGCCAAGGTCGTGGCGATCGACGCTGTCTTGCTGAAAAGGGTACAGATGGCCCTGGAGAAACAGCGTCGAATAATCAAGAATCTCGTGGGCAAGGACAAACTCGACCGCCGCGAAGAAGACGTTATCGATATCGTCGGCATGCTGTTTGAGGCGATGCTGAACGAGAAGCTGCTGGCGAACTCCGTCAAGACTCTCCTCAGCCATCTGCATACGCGATATCTGAAGATTGCCGTTCAGAGTCAGGATTTTCTGGAGAACAACGCACATCCGGCACGACGCCTTTTCGAGCGCATGCTTGATGCCGGCATCAAGTGGGTGCGCGAAGACAAGCTGCGCGCAGGCATCTATCCGCAGCTGCAGGAGATCGTCACCCGGATACTCGGACACAAGACCCTCGACGACGATTTCTTTGTCGCCCAGATCGCTGAGCTCGACAGCGCCGAAAAGAAGCTCGAACAACAATCGACCGCCGCCGAGGACAGAACCCTTGAGGCAGAGCGCGGACGTGCTCGTCTGGAGCAGGCCAAGGCGATCGTCAAGCAGACGGTCGATGAAATCAGTGCCGACATCGAGGTATCGCCGGCCGTCATCACCTTCCTGTCGACGACCTACGCCGATTACCTCACTCTGCTGCTGTTGCGCAGCAATCTCGATACCGAATCCAATGCTTGGAGCAATGCCTACAGTGTCGGCGAGGCACTTATCGCCGCGGCGGTGTACGTCGCAGGTGGTCAGCCGCTCGGCCAGGAGATGCACGAGGACCTCACTCGACGCCTGGAGGGCAGCGTCGGCAGCCTGATCCCACATCATGAACAGAATATCCGCCGCGTCATCGAGGCACTCGATGCGAAGCCCGAGAAGGCGGTCAAGGTGCCCGCCGCGGCCCCCGCGCCCGCGGAACAGCCAACGCCGCCGCCACGTGCTGTCGAACCGACCGCCGCGGCGGCGGCAGAAGAGGCGCTACCGGAGAGGCCAGTCGGCGCCGAGGATCAGAAGGTCGCCGATAAGCTCATGCGCGAGGCCGGAAACTGGTTCGTGATGCAAAACACGGAAGGCAAGGGTGAGCAGGCGGTCAAACTGCTGTGGGTCAATCCACACACCCGCAACATGCTGTTTGTCGACCAGCATGGCGCAAAGGTCGCGCTGATGCCGGCGATCGGCGTCGCACAAAAGATCCGGGAGGGCGCAATCCGGCCCAAGCAACCCGAGGCATCGAGCTTCATTGCGCGCTCGCTGCGGCGCATCCGGCGCGCGCTCGAAGATTCCGTCAACGCCTGAATCAAGGAGGGCGAGCTATAGTGGATGACCGTCGCAGAAACGACAGAATCGACGCTCACGACGTCGGGTTACAGGTTATCAATGGCGTCGATGGCGAACAGCTGGGTGTCATCGGCAATCTGTCGAAAGGGGGCATGATGCTGATCTCGAGTCGCCAGCTGTATTCGGACGGCATCCTACAGCTGACGATCGAAGCGCCCAGCGACCTGGACTGCGGCCCCATCTCTCTGGGCGTGAAGATCTTATGGTGCACGCCTGCGAACAGCCCGGAGGAATACTGGGCCGGCCTGGAGACCATCGACATCGGGGCGTCCGAGGGCGCCTCGCTGGATCAGTTGCTGAATTACCTTGCGAAGTAGGGCGCGTTAGGCGCAAGCGGCAACACACCGAATACCCCCCCGGATTTAGCTAGGCCAGCGGCATCAGTCGCCGGCGCTGGCGAAATAGTCCGTCGCCTCGATTAAGCGCCGCCGGATCCCCGGTTCGGTGGCTGAGTGACCCGCGTCGGCGATGATCGATAACTCGCTGCCCGCCCAGGCGTGATGCAAGGCCCAGGCATTCTCCAGCGGACAAATGGCGTCATAGCGGCCGTGCACGATCACACCGGGGATACCGCTAAGTCTACTGGCGTCATCGAGTAACTGATTGGGCCGCAAGAAGGCACCATTAATGAAGTAGTGGCATTCGATCCGCGCCATGCTCAATGCGATGTGTGGCTGGGCGAAGTGCGCAGCGACCCGTTCATCCGGCAGCAGTGTGGCAGTTCGCCCCTCCCAGACCGACCAGGCCTTGGCGGCAGCCAGGCGGCGCAGCTCGTCCTGCCCAGTCAACAGGCGGTGGTAGGCGGTCAACAGGTCGTCGCGCTCGGCAGGATCGACCGGGCTGACGAAATCCTCCCAGTAGTCTGGAAACAGGCGGCTCGCCCCGGACCGATAGAACCAGGCTATCTCATGCGGTCGGCAGAGAAATATGCCCCGCAGGATGAGTCCCCGCACCCGCTCGGGGTGGGTCTGCGCATAGGCCAGCGCGAGCGTAGATCCCCAAGACCCACCAAAGACCAGCCAGCGGTCGATAGCCAGGTGCTCGCGAATCCTCTCCAGGTCCGCGACTAGATCCCAGGTGGTGTTATTGGTCAGTTCTGCATGCGGTGTCGAGCGTCCCGCACCGCGCTGATCGAACAATACCAGGCGATAGCGCTCAGGGTCGAAGAAGCGCCTGTGATAGGGCTCGCAACCCGCCCCCGGACCACCATGCAGAAACACCGCGGGTATGCCCGCCTCGCGACCTACTTCCTCGATATACAGCGTGTGGACATCGTCCACCGCCAGATGTTGCACGCGAAACGGGCGGATCTCGGGATACAGATCTTTCATGCAGTAAAGTCTAACGCCATTCGCCGTGCGGCGGGGCGTCCAACGATTCTGTGCAATCCCGGCCAAACCGTTCCAGCCGCAGGGTGTCTGGTCGACGCGCGCACATCAGCTGCGCGCCGACCGTTTACGTTCATGCTCCTTGAGGAACTTCTTGCGCAGTCTGATCGCGCTTGGGGTGATCTCCACTAGTTCATCATCTTCGATGAACTCCAACGCCTGTTCCAGCGATAGCCGAATCGGCGGCGTCAGCATCACGGCATCGTCCTTACCCGAGGCGCGCACGTTTGTCAGCTGCTTGCCCTTGAGCGGATTGACGGTAAGGTCATTATCGCGCGAGTGGATGCCGACGATCTGTCCCTCGTAGACCTCATCACTCGGCTTGGCGAACAGCCGCCCGCGCTCCTGCAGCGTCATCAGGGCGTAACCCAGCACCTTGCCGGTGCCGTTGGAGATCATCACGCCGTTCTTACGCGGCGCGATGCCGCCATGCTGCGCCTCACCATAATGATCGAAGACGTGATACATCAGACCGGTGCCCGACGTAGTGGTCATAAACTCAGTCTGGAAACCGATCAGGCCACGCGACGGGATGATGTAATCCAGGCGCACTCGACCTTGGCCATCCGGCAACATGTCGCGCAACTCGCCCTTACGGCTTCCCAAGGCCTCCATTATCGCGCCCTGATGCTGTTCCTCGACGTCAACGGTGAGCTGCTCATAGGGCTCGCAGACCTCGCCGTCGATCTCGCGGAAGATCACCTCAGGACGCGACACCGCCAGCTCGAAACCCTCGCGACGCATGTTTTCGAGCAAGACGGACAGATGCAGCTCGCCGCGACCCGATACCTTGAACTTCTCTGGGTCGGCACCTTCCTCCACGCGCAATGCCACGTTGTGGATCAGTTCGCGCTCGAGGCGTTCCTTCAGTTGACGCGAGGTCAGGTACTTGCCCTGGCGACCGGCGAACGGCGAGGCATTGACCTGAAAGGTCATCGACACCGTCGGTTCATCAACCGTGAGCGGCGACAGGGCCTCGACATGATTTGGATCGCACAGGGTATCGGACACATTCGGCGCCTCGATCCCCGTGATGGCGATAATGTCACCTGCGCTCGCTTCCGCCACTTCGTGGCGTTCCAGCCCGTGGTAGCCATACACCAGACCAACCTTGGCCCTGTAAGTCTTGCCGTCATACTTGGTGACTGTGACCTGCTGATTGGGACGCAGGCTGCCACGGGTGACTCGACCCACCGCAATCGCCCCGACATAGCTGTTGTAGTCAAGGTTGGACACCTGCATCTGCAGCGGACCATCGGGATCGACATCCGGTGCCGGGCAGTGTTCGATGATCGCCTCAAACAGCGGCGTCATATCCCCCTCACGCGCACGGTCGTCCGACGATGCATAACCATTGATCGCCGAGGCGTAGATAATCGGAAAGTCGAGCTGGGCGTCGCTGGCACCGAGCTTGTCGAACAGATCGAACACCTGATCAATCACCCAGTCGGGGCGCGCGCTCGGCTTGTCGATCTTGTTGATCACCACGATCGGGCGCAGGCCGTGCTGGAATGCCTTCTGGGTCACGAAGCGTGTCTGCGGCATCGGTCCTTCCTGCGCATCGACCAGCAGCAGAACCGAATCGACCATCGACAAAACACGCTCCACCTCGCCACCGAAATCGGCGTGTCCTGGAGTGTCGACGATGTTGATACGATGTTCCCGCCAGCGCAGCGCGGTATTTTTCGAAAGGATCGTAATGCCGCGCTCCTTTTCCTGATCGTTCGAGTCCATAACACGCTCGACCGTGCCGAAGCGCTCACCGAGCGTGCCGGATTGCTTGAGCAGTTCGTCGACCAGGGTAGTCTTGCCATGGTCGACGTGGGCGATGATCGCCACGTTGCGAAGGTTTGGAATCACGCGAGTACCGCCGGCAGTGAAAGCGAAAGGCGCGAGATTATACCCGCGACCGCCTCCCAGATGTCATCGATCTTGGTCGACTGGGTCGTCATCACGCAATCGCCGCAGCAGCGACGCGGCATCGCTGTTGCCGTTGACCGCGGCCCGTTCGAGCCAATCCATTGCCCGCTCACGGTCAGCGGCTCCGCCAATCCCCTCGAGTAGCATCACACCGGCCAGATACTGGGCGCTCGTCAGGTCCTGTGCGGCCGCCTTGAGCATCCAGGCCAGGGCCTCGGCGTCGTCACGCGGCGTACCATTGCCGGTTGTCAGACAGTGCGCCAGGTTGAACTGCGCCTCGGCCAGCCCTGCCTCGGCAGCGCGCCGATACCAAGCCACTGCACGTACCGGATCGAGCGGGAAACCGGCCCGACCGTGATCATAGGCGGCGCCGAGATTCAGTTGATCCCATGCCGATCCGGCCTGCGCACGGGCGATCAGATCTGCGGCCGAGACCGGCGCGGCGCCAGCGACGGGGCCACTCGCGCACAGGCTGCAGAGCAACAGCACCAGACCCCGGATCCCGTCGGCGGACCTGCATCTGGGGAAAATCCGACAATCTATTGGCAACTGTGTGGAAATCGCTGGGTGCATCGCTCTGTCCTCCAAGCACCGTGGCCGTGCAGAACTGCTGCCGATTTTTTATACTACCGCCAGTCCGCCCCCCTGGCGGCCATGTTGCCCTTTTTGGGCGTGCGTAATCGTGGCGCCGGCCCATCCGATCCCGGTGGCGAAATCTGAGGCGACAGATGGTCGACAGCGTAGTCCAGGACTGGCTCGCGAATTTCCGACAGACCGCGTTGGCCCACGATCTGGAGGGCCACATGGCGCTGATATCGCCGCAGGTCACGGTGTTCGGTGTGCCCGGGTTCGACGCCCTCGGATACGAGGATCGGTACAAGCAGTGTGCCCATGAATTCCCACAGAGTCTGATCGTCGCCCTCGACTACAGCAGGATCGCCGTGCGCACCGCCAACCAATCGCAGATCATGTTCAAGGCGCTGGAGACGACGGCGACTGCCGATGGCGGCCAGATGGGCCAGGCCGTGGAGATGCTGCTGCAACGCGACGAAGACTCCTGGCGTCTAAAACAGCTGCGTATCCTGCCGGCGGATGAGGCACGCCATGACGGTCCCGTCTAGCCTGAAAATCTCACCTTCCGGAGAGATTCACTGGCTAGCCATTGTGTTCAGCCGGTCTTGAAGGTGGTGATCAGCTCCTGCATACGTGTCGCGACTGCACTCAGGTCGGCGGTAGAGCATTCCAGTTCCTGCGCGCCCTGACTGGTCTGGTCGGCGATCTCGCTGATCGATCCCATGGTTCGGTTGATCTCGTCGACGTTGTGGGTCTGCTCAACGGCGGCAGCAGCAATGCTGCTGGACGCGTCGCTGATGGTCGACACGCTGAGAATGATTTCCTCCAGGCTCTGACGCGTCTCCGCCGCATGCTCTACGGTCTCGCGGGCCTGCTCTCTCCCCGTCCCCATCACGTCGACCGCCTGACGCGAGGCCTGCTGAAGGCGCTCGATCATGCCGTGAATCTCCTCGGTCGATTCCTGTGTCCGGCTCGCCAGATTGCGCACCTCGTCGGCGACTACCGCAAAACCGCGGCCCTGCTCGCCGGCACGCGCGGCCTCGATCGCGGCATTCAACGCCAGCAGGTTGGTCTGTTCGGCGATTCCGCGGATGACATCGAGCACCCCACCGATTCTTTCACTGTCCTGCTCGAGGTCCAGGATAACCGTAGCGGCCTTCTCCACATCGGCGGCGAGGCGGTCGATCTCGGACTGCGTGGACGCGAGTACGGACTGACCGCGCTCAGCCGATGTCTGGGCCGATATCGCCGCATCGGCACCTGCTTGCACCATGCGCTGAACTTCATGCGCAGCGGAGAGCATCTCGGCGGTCGCATGCGCCACGCGCTCGGTCTCTTCGCGCTGCCGCATTGTGCCTTCAGACGACCGGTGGCTTACCGTGGCCATCTGTTCAGCGGCACTGCTGACGCGTAGAGCCGTATCCGAAACCTCGCTGATGGTATGACGGATCTTGGCGAGGAAGGCATTGAAAGAGGCCCCAAGCCGGGCCATTTCGTCCCTTCCCTGCAGGTCGAGCTCGCGCGTAAGGTCCGCATCACCTGTCGCGATCTCCTGCATCGCCGTTACGGCAGCGTTGAGTTTTCCGCTGATGCTGCGACTCATAACCAATGAAACGCTAAGGCCTACCACCAGACCGCCAAGCAACAGGATCAAGACCAGACCCCGGGTTGCCGCAGCATGGTCGGCAAGCACAGCGCTCTGGCTGTCTATTTGTTTGCGCAGGACGACCACAAGATCGTGGCTCTCTTGCGACAGATCGGCCATCAAAGGACTGATCTCCGTGCTAACCAGATGGATATCGGTGTAGGCCTTTTCACTACCGTGTATCGCAAATACCATTTCAAGCGCGGCAACGTAAGCTGCACGTGCCTCGGTCAGGCGCTCCAGCGCGTCTGCCTGTTCGAAAGTCAGTCGCTCCTCTCCCGCCGCCGCCTGCAGTTTTTCCAGCGCGAGCGCATTTTGCTCCAGGTAGATCTGGGTATTGTCACGCAGTGCCGAGTCGCGGAAGGCAAGGAAACCACGCATACCATTGATGACCTGTCCCCAGGTGTAACGCATGTCCTGAATCGCACTCATGACGTCAATACGTCCTTCGAGGTGGGAAATGGCCGCCGGGTCCAGGCCGCTTTGTATCGCATCGAAGTCTTCGCCCTGAGCAGCGGGCATCGCGGCGGTGAGAGCCTCGATCGCTTCTTCATGCGCATCATGCTCCGAACTCAGCATCTCCCCCAGCGCCTGCAGGATCTCCATGTGTCGCGGGTTGAGCTGCTCTTCCGCCAACGCCATCGCAGGCATGTTTTTGGCGTTCTCGCTCATCAACTCGACGATCTTGCTTTCGTAGGCGGCGAATGCAGTGACCTTCTCCGCCAACGCTGCGAAGCTCTCCAGAACGGCCGGATCGTCGAGCGTCTGCAGCGCGTGTCGGACCTGCGCCAAGGCCGTACCCAGGCGCTGATTCTCGTCGAGATAAAGCGCCTCGTGCGACGCCTCACCGCTCTTCAGGTAGAAACCCAGGGTCGCGGCGGTGCGCTGTACGCGCTTCTCAAGCTCCATCACGGCCAACACCGCTGGCTGGATCTTCTCGACCACCCGGCGCGCATTGTCTTCCGTGCGAGACGCGCCTGTCAGACTGGCCATTGAGACTGCCAACAGTATCAACAGTACAACGCCGAAAGCGGCATCCAGCTTTCGTTTGATCGACCAGGCATCAAGAAAACGTTTCATTGCATCCCCGCTCCCATTTGCGAATCCGGGGACTCTATTGGCCCCTTCAGGGCCTAGCGGCTTGGATCTGGCGGTCTTGAGTACCAACCCTAGTCGGAAGAGCGATATCCCATTGACTTTGAGCCGGTCAGGTCCCAGGAAAAGGTGCAGTCGAGTTCGGAGAGCACCGCTATCAGGCCGCTCTCACCATCGCGCAGGATCATCGACAGCGGCGAGCGGCGCCCAAATCGCCGATGGCCCTGGCGCACCCAGCGACCAGACATCCGTGGGTTACGGGGGTAGGTAGTCCGCAAGGCATCGGCGATACGCAGCAAATAGCGGGCCCGGCGCAGCACGGCCGGGTCATCGGGCAATACATCGGTACCCTCGCGGTACTTATTCAGCGCTCGGGCGCGTAGATTCTCGGGCAGGCACAGCACCGCCTGGATCTCGCGGGTGTCGAGATCCCAGGAATCCAAGAGACCCATTACCGCGCGGGTGACGTCGCTGAGGGCCTGATTCTGCTCTTCGCGCATCGGTGTTGCTCCAGCCGCGTTTGTAGGGGGGTTTGCGGCGAGTTTGCGGGCATCTGACGGAATGCCGACACTTCTGGCTGATGATCGTAACACGACCGGCGTCAACACCTTGTACCTGCAGCGCCGAGGCCGTCGATGGACACATTTCAACCGCGAAACAGGCGCTGCCACCAACGTCGCCGCCCCGCCGGCTGACGGGCGGCCTCCAGATCGACCGGTGCGAGACGGCTCAGCACCCAGCCGGGCAGCGGTGGGTTGTCGCTATATCCACACGACACCCCAAGGTTAGCGGGATCGTAGATCTTGACCATGCGCGGCGCGGCAGGGTCGTCCGCATAGACGATGCCGCAATAGTCCTCATCGTGTTCCGCACGCAACAACGCGTCCATCCGGTCAATGAAACGCAGAAGATCGCCGGCCGTCGCCGGCGAATTCGGTGGTGGCTCTCCCACCGCATAGACGTACCAGCCCTCCGGCTGCCCACGCATGCACTGCCATAGCGCATCGAGCTGCGGCCATCGCAGCGTCGAGGTAAAGCTGCCGCGAAACGCGACGAGAAAAGGATTCTCGGCCGGAGCGGATCTCGTCGCGCGGCCGGGCAGACGGTGGATGGGGCACATGCGGGAAAGATGCCATCAATCGGCGACCGAGGCTATACTCGCGCACTTTGCCGACACGCGAGCGAGCCATGGACGCCCTGCACCACTCGACGCTTGCCACGCTGAAACTGATTCATCGTGGCAAGGTACGGGACATCTATGAAGTCGACGACGACCACTTGCTGATCGTGGCGACTGATCGCCTGTCGGCATTCGACGTAGTGCTGCCACAGCCGATTCCAGGCAAGGGGGCCGTGCTCACGCGGGTCGCAAATTTTTGGTTCGAGCGCACCCGCGGCGTTGTGCCGAATCACCTAAGCGACCTGGCAGTGGCCGACGTCGTAGGCGACGCCGCGGAACGCGTGGCGCTTACGGCCCGCGCAGTCGTGGTGAAACGCCTCAGGCCCTTGCCCGTCGAGGCCATAGTGCGCGGTTATTTGATCGGGTCCGGTTGGAAGGATTATCAGGCCAGCGGCGCGGTGTGCGGCATCCGCCTGCCGCCCAGCCTGCAGATGGCCGAACGGCTGCCGGCCGCCATCTACACGCCCTCGACCAAGGCAGGGGCTGGAGACCACGACGAGAACATCGATTTTGCGAGTACAGCAGAGCTGCTGGGGCCAGCGCTGGCCGCGCAGATTCGCGATGCAAGCATCAAGATCTACACCGAGTCGGCCGCCTACGCGCTGCAACGCGGCATCATTATTGCTGACACCAAGTTCGAGTTCGGCGTCGACGGCGCGGGCAGGATGCATCTGATCGACGAGGTACTGACCCCGGATTCCTCGCGTTTCTGGCCCGCCGAGGAGTACCGACCGGGCAGCAGCCCGCCCAGCTTCGATAAGCAGTTCGTGCGCGATTACCTGGAGACGCTGGACTGGGACAAGACAGCCCCGGGTCCGGAACTACCACAGCAGATCATCGATAAGACGGCCGCAAAGTATCGCGAGGCAGAGCGTCGGCTGACTGGGCGCTAGCTTCCAGTGACGACGAATGAGCAATACCCTTGGCGGCCCCGCGAATAACGCTCTACACCATGCGCGCCTGCCCGCTCTGCCGGCAGGCGAAACACTATCTGCAGCGGTTGGGCCTGCGCTTTCAGGAGTTCGATGTGCACAACAACATCCGCGCGCAAAAGGCCTTCGCCCGCCTTGGCGCACGCAGCGTGCCGGTGATCATGATCGGTGAGACACGCATAGACGGCTTTGATCGCAAGCGCCTGGATGGCCTGCTGAAGTCTTGAACCATCCCTACGAAAGGCTGGTCCCCGACGTAATCCTGGATGCCGTTGCGGACGTCGGATTGATCCCCGACGGTCATCTGCTGGCCCTCAATAGCTACGAAAACCGTGTGCTTCAGATCGGGATCCAGGACGCATCGCCGCTGGTGGCGAAGTTCTATCGCCCCGACCGCTGGAGCGATGGAGCGATCCTGGAGGAGCACCAGTTCTCTGCCGAACTCGCCGCAGCCGAAATCCCGCTCGTCGCGCCTTGGCGGGATGCGCATGGTCAAAGCCTCTTCCGACATGCGGGGTTCCGCTTTGCGCTGTTCGAACGACGCGGCGGTCGTGCGCCGGAACCCGGCGACCTCGACCAGCTGGAGTGGATCGGTCGTTTCATCGGACGCATCCATCTTGCCGGGCAGGCGGAGCCCTTTGTTCACCGCCCGAACCTCGACACGGGCATGGGCTGGCAGGCCCGCGAGGCCGTGCTGCAGAGCCCGCTGCTGCCTGGACACGAGCACGACAGCTATTCGAGCACGACCTCAGCCCTGCTCGACGCCATCGACCAGGCCTTGGCGCAGGCGGCAGCGACGCCTATTCGACTGCACGGGGACTGCCACCATGGCAACATCCTGTGGACCGAGCAGGGCCCACATTTCGTCGATCTCGATGACTGCCGCAACGGTCCGGCCGTCCAGGACCTGTGGATGCTGTTGCACGGCGAACGCAGTGAACGCACGCTGCAGCTGAGCGCGCTGCTCGAGGGCTACCGCATGTTCCACGACTTCAATCCCGGCGAACTCGCCTTGATCGAACCGTTGCGCGGACTGCGGATGGTCTACTATAGCGGCTGGCTGGCGCGACGTTGGTCAGATCCCGCGTTTCCTGCGGCCTTTCCATGGGCCGCTTCCGCTCACTACTGGTCGCAGCACCTGCATGATCTCAGGCATCAGCTGGAGGTGTTGCGCGAGCCGCCATTGCGCGCTTTTTAGCGGCCGGTCAGCCGACGATCCGTCGCCAGTAGGTCGAACGCCAATAATACAGGACTGTGGTGTCCTCATAGGGATAGGAATCGGCATAGCGCTGACCGCGCTGTGGCTCCTCGAGGTTGTCGCGCGAAATATCGATCAGGCGCCACTGTTCGTCGCGCGGCTCACCCTCGATCGGGGCGCGCGTCTGGCCGCGATTGCGGCGTTCCGAGGAACCGTAGGTCACGTAGTTTTTCTGCGCCTCGACCAGGCTGACGTGATTGGCGCTGCCCGGCATCGTCGGGAAGCGCAGCTGGTCGAGGCTGTCCTCCCAGCCACATATCGGACAGAGCTGATTGAATCCGGGCTGATGATCGAACACGCGATAGCCACAGCAAGGACAGGGGAACTTGTCAGAGTACACAGGCGCTCCGTTTGACACTTTTTTACGACTATACCTGCATCATCACATGCCCGGCAGCGTGCCGCACACGCGTCCACGAGAACAGGTAGACTGAATGGCTTGCGAAGGATGAGAAATGAAGGGATCGCAGCGTATCGTACCAAGGATCCTGGTTCCCACGGACTTCAGCACCGCCAGTGAGCGGGCATTTTTTTGCGCCCTCGCGCTTGCAGTCGCCAGGCAGGCCCGACTGACCATGCTCCATACCGGGCGAGAAGGCCGCGACGCCATTCCATGGAACCAGTTCCCGGGTATTCGGGAGACCCTGACGCAATGGCAGCGGCTGCCCGCGGACGCACCACGCACGGCGGTCGCAGAGACGGTCTGTCACGTAACCCGTACCCATAGTCTGATGCTGCCAAAACGCGGCCCCGACCTGATGGCCGAGGGTGCCTGAAACGCGTCCTGTATGTGGTTGTCCCGGAGCGCGATCCGCGCGCCGACTTGATCTTCATTGGACGGTGGCTGCCGCCGTTGAGTGATGGCGAGCTACAGGTCGCGCTGTTTCAGACGGAGGACGCCGACGAAAGCCCGTCATATGCGCTGCCGCAAATACCCGCGCTGCAGTGGGGACGGGAGCGAGGCGAGGGTGAGGGCAGCGCGGCGATCATCGCCGCGGCGCAGGCTACGGGCGCCGAGTTGGTTGTGCTTCCGACGCGGCTGCGTAGCCGCGATACCGAGGAGACACTGCGTGCGCTGCGCCTGCCGCTGCTGGTGATTCCTGCGTTCTGAGTTATCCGCAGGCCCAGCTGGTCGCAAGAAATGGGGCGCCTTGGCGCCCCATTCGTGTGCTGCCGTCGCGACGGATCAGTTGACCTTCGGGTCGAGCTCTCCCGACAGATAACGACCGGTCATTGCATCCAGGCTCAGCGCCTCGATCTTAGACGCGTTGCCTGCCGTACCGAATGCCTCGT
>JAHEJD010000114.1 GCA_024639005.1 Chromatiaceae bacterium
TGGGGGCCGGGCGCGACGGGCTTGCACGCCTGGTCGAGGTCGTGCAGCAGCTCCAGGGCCTGGAACTGCCCTGGTCGGCGCTGCACACGACGATCCTGCCAGGGCGCGTGGGCGACTTTCGTGTGGATATGCTCGATATGCTGGCGGCTACCGGCCAAGTAGTGTGGATCGGTCGTGCCCCGCTGGGGAGCAAGGACGGCCGCATTGCACTCTACCTGCGCGAGCACGTGCGCGAGCTGCTGTTGCCGGCCGATCAGGATGTGCCCAGCGAGCCGATTCACGCGCTGATCCTTGCGCATCTGGGGACGCGCGGGGCCTCGTTCCTGTTCGAGCTCGAGGACGCGGTGCGCGGACAGCGCGCAGACGCCGACAGTCAGGCCTTCAAGACGGCGCTGTGGGACCTGGTCTGGGCGGGACAGATCACCAACGACACCTTCGCGCCGCTGCGCGCGCTCGGCCTGCGTGCCGGCAGCTCGCGCCGCCAGCGGGGACGCAGCGGGGCCGCCATGGCCGGGGGTCGCTGGTCGCTGGTCAGCCAGCTGCAGGACGCACAGCAGTCCGGCACGCAGCGCGCGGTCGCGTACGCCGATATGCTGCTCGATCGCTACGGCGTGGTCAGCCGCGAGATGGTGTCCGCGGAGGGCCTGCCGGGTGGGTTCGGACCCGTCTACAAGGTCTTGTCGGCCCTGGAGGAGGCCGGGCGCGTGCGCCGCGGCTATTTCATCGAGGGTCTGTCGGGGGCGCAGTTCGCCCGCCCGGGCACCGTCGATGCACTGCGCGCGGTGCGCCCGCCCGGCGATGCCGACCTGGATGTCGAGGAGCAGGAGATGGTGTTTCTACCGGTGATCGATCCCGCCAACCCCTGGGGCAGCCTGCTTCCCTGGCCGGAGACCGGCCAGGGCGCGTCGGCTACTCGACCGCGCCGGGTGGCGGGCGCCTGGCTGCTGCTGTGCGGCGGCGAGCCGTTGTTGTACCTGGGCGCCAACGGCAGGCAGCTGATCACCTTCGCGGTCCAGATGGCGCGGCCGGGCATCGTGGCCAGGGCCTTCGCGGCCTTGCACCATGTGCCGCAGATCCGGCGCCGCGGCACGCTGATCGTGGAAAAGATCGACGGCCAGGCGGCGGCGGAGTCGGTGTACCGCGAGGCGATGTTGCGCAGTGGTTTCGTCAGCGACTATCGCGGTCTCGCCGCAGAGGCCTTTGTCTGATGCCTGAGGGGGACACCATCTTCAAGCTTGCCGAGTACCTGCGACCGGAACTCAGCGGCCGTCGACTGGTGGCCGGGCAGGTGCGTGGGATCGAATCGGCAGATCTCGCCGGCCGGTGCATCGGCGAGGTGTTTGCCAAGGGCAAACATCTGTTCATCGCGTTCGACGATCGGCGTCTGTTGCGCAGCCACCTCGG
Source organism: Chromatiaceae bacterium (assembly GCA_024639005.1). Lineage (GTDB taxonomy): Bacteria > Pseudomonadota > Gammaproteobacteria > Chromatiales > Chromatiaceae > Thiosocius. The sequence continues at coordinate 1,405 of JAHEJD010000114.1, forward strand.
CATGTGGGGCTCATGGCATGGCTATGCGCCCGGTGAGCGATGGCGGAAGCCGCGTCGCCAGGCATCGATCATCCTCGATCTCGGTGAGCGCGTGTTCGTCTGCTTCAATCCGCTGCAGGTCGAGATCCTGCGCGAGGCCGGCGTGCGCCGGCGCCGGCTCGATGTCGCGCTGGGCCCCGACCTGCTGGCTGCGCAGGGCGATTTCGACGCCATGCTCGCTCGGGCGCGTGAGATCGCCGCTGCGCAGACGCCGATCGTCGACGTGCTTTTGAATCAACGGATCGCGACCGGCATCGGCAATGTCTATAAATCCGAGGTGCTGTTCCTCGAGCGCCTGGCGCCACACGCATCGCTCGGCGATCTGGACGACGATCGGCTGCTGCGGCTTTTCCGCCGCGCACGTCACCTACTCGGCCGCAATCGGCACGGGGGTCCGCGCGTCACCCGGCGGGCGAATGACGACGCGGGTCGGCTGTGGGTCTATGGTCGGACCGGACAGCCCTGCCTGGTCTGCGACGATCGGATCCGTTCCGCAAAACTGGGCCAGGGGCTGCGCTCGACCTTCTGGTGTCCGTCATGCCAACACGTCATCTGAACAGCCAACGAGTCTTCGAGCCTGCCCGGTTGCGGGCTTGGTCAAGGCGCTGCGCGGCGCGGGCTTCAACCTCTACCTCCGACATGCGGCCACTGACCGGTCGCAGGATGACTACGTGCGCGGCTTTCGTTTCGTCGGCCGCCTCAGCCCAAGTGATTGGGCGCGCCTGGCCCGTTGACGAGCGGCGCCGAGAGAGCGAACCGAAGCTGTGCGGGTTGCTCGGTAGAGAGCACCGCATCGGTCATCCAGCAATCCTTGTATTCGCCGTCGCGCTGTCGCGACATCACCCAAAGGTAGCCGGTCTGCTGCCCATCGCTGGCGGTCACTATGACCGGTTGATAGGCCGTATCGTCTTCGACCCTCAGCGGCCCGTATTCGACCTCCTGGTGATTCAGCAGGCGATCGTAGGGCGGTGATCGAAGCATCTTCACGAAGCGCGGCAGCGGGCCGGTGACCTGCCGATTGGCGGGCGAGGCAAACCGGAAGGTGAGGGCGATGCCCTCGTTGATCAGCGTGTTGGTGCGCAGCGCATCCAGCTGGATCTGCGTAACCTCGGCGGGATCGAACGCGGGCGCCGGCGCCAATGCCGGTCTCGGCCCCCCGGTATCGGCGGGGTCGCCGGCGGCCGCATAGGCCGCGCCCGCTGCGACCAGGCACGACAGCAGTAGGGCGGTAGCTGCATTGAGGTAGATATCGCAGTGACGGCATCGCATGGCGGTCCTCCTGGTTACTTGAGAGTTTAGCCTGCATGTTCTCTCAGTAACCGCGACGATCGTACCGGACAGGGGTGTCGGGGGTGCTTATACTGCGTTGGTGTGTTGGACCAGCCTGCAATGACAGCGCAAGTAAGTAATGCCAGCGTCCTGCTGATCGAGGATCATCGCGACATCGCCGAGATGGTCGGCAGCTACCTCGAGTCGCGCGGTTACACCATCGATTTTGCCGAGGATGGGGTCACCGGGCTGCATCTCGCTGTGGTCAACGACTACGACGCTATCGTGCTCGATCTCATGCTGCCGGGCCTCGACGGCCTGTCGGTATGTCGCAAGCTGCGCGAGGAGGCACGGCGCGACACGCCGTTGCTGATGTTGACCGCACGCGACACCCAGCAAGACAAGATCACCGGCCTGGATGCGGGCGCGGACGACTACCTGGTCAAGCCCTTCGATATCCGGGAACTCGAGGCACGGGTGCGTGCGCTGGTGCGTCGGCGGCGCGGACAGCTCGCGGCCGAGGTGCTGAGGGTGGCAGATCTCAGCCTGGACACCGGTACACTGGAGGTATCGCGGGCGGGCAGGCCGCTGACGCTGACGCCGACGGCGTTCAAGCTGTTGACTGTACTGATGCGGGCCTCGCCGCGCGTGGTCAGTCGCCAGGATCTGGAGCGCGAGGTGTGGGGCGACCTGCTGCCCGATAGCGACACCTTGCGCAGCCATCTTTATACCCTGCGCAAGGTGATCGACAGGCCGTTCGACCGGCCGCTGCTGCATACCGTGCATGGCGCGGGTTACCGCCTGGCCGATGCCGATGCCCATTGAGGGCGGTCTCAAACGGCGGATCAGTCGCACCTTTCTGCTGCAGGCTGCGGCCATCAGCCTGGCGGCCGTTGTCAGCGTCTATCTCGCGGCGACCGTGATCAAGCACGTCCTGGTGACCGAGGCGTTGCGGCTGGAGGCCGAGTATTTCTGGCAGCGCCGAGCCGGCGATCCGGCGTTCGCGCTGCCCGACACCCGAAATCTCACCGGGCTTCTCAGCCGCGTGGGTGGCGGGAGTCAGCTGCCCGAGGGCCTCCGCGATCTCGGCGACGGGTTTCATGATGTGCCGAGCGGCGCGGGCTTGACCACGGTCTATGTATCGACCCGCGAGGATCAGCGCCTGCACCTGGTGTTCGACGGTGAGCGCGTCAACGAGCTGGCCGCCTACTTCGGCGTACTGCCGTTGATCGTTGTGCTGGTGGTGCTCTATCTGTCTGTCTGGCTGGCCTATCGCGCATCGCATCGTGCCGTCTCACCGGTGACGTGGCTCGCGCGCGAGGTCAACCGCCTCGACCCGGATGCCCCCAATGCCGAGCCGTTCGCGGCGCAGCATCTGCCGGTCGATGCCGACGAGGAGGTGCGCGTGCTCGCCGCGGCGCTCGCCGGTCTGGCCAAGCGCGTGGATGCCTTTGTCGAACGGGAGCGAAACTTCACCCGTGATGCCAGTCACGAGCTGCGCACCCCGCTGACGGTCCTTCGCGTCGCCGCCGACACCCTGATGGAGCGTGACGATCTCTCGACGCCCGCACGCCAGACCGTGCAGCGGATCAAGCGCTCCACGCGCGACATGGAGGACCTGGTGGAGGCCTTCCTGTTGCTGGCGCGCGAGGGCGAGACGGGCCTGGGCGTCAATCGAATCTGCATCAACGACGTCGTTGACGCCGAACTGGAGCAGTTGAAGTTGATCTCCGCCGACAAACCGCTGCAGGTGGCGCTACGCAGCGACTGCCGTTTGTGGGTCACAGGTCCGGACCGGGCGCTAT
>JAHEJD010000065.1 GCA_024639005.1 Chromatiaceae bacterium
GAAAATTCGGCGCTGCACTGTTCCCATCGGCCCCATGACAGGCGGTGCAGGTGGCTGATTTGGCCTTGCCCGCCTCAGCATTGCCCGCGGCATGCGTCGTTCCAAGGGCAGTCAGGCCGACAAAGGCGGTGATCATCAACATCGTTTTCATAGCTTCTTTCCGGCTTCGTTGAGTGGTCTTTTAGAGGTCATCGCAGGGTCATCGCTACTACGAAGCGCACCCTTGCGGGGGGCGACGGTATCACTTCAGCGTCACGATGTAGGCGGTCAGATTGTCTATGTCCTTATCGTTCAGGCCGGCGGTCATGGCCTTCATCGTCGCGTTGACGCGCGCTCCTGATTGGTAGGCGCGCAGCTGTTCACGTACATAAGCGGCCTCCAGGCCAGCCAGCTTGGGATACTTAAGTACCTCGTTACCGGCGCCCGTAGGCCCGTGACAACCTGCACACACCGAATACTTCTTCTGGCCCGCCGCGGCGTCTCCAGCGGCGTGGGCAACGCATACGCCGAGCAGCGCGAGGGCGGCAGCGATGGCTGTAGTTTTTTTCATGACGAGTCTCCTGGTTGACTCCACGATGTTCCGAATTCTGCGCGATCAGGGCCGGACGTGTTGCGATAGATTTCGGCTCGATTTTGTATCAGAAATTTCTTACACAGGCAAACCCGGCGGGCGGCCCGCTCGGTCTTGTCACGGGCGGTTGGTATAGAAAAAGAACGGTATCTCGAGGGCCTGTCCGCTAACGTCCAGGCGCACAGCCGCCTCCCAGCTCATCAGCCTTTGACTGCAGATGGGCAGCATGGTTTCGCCCTCCCAGAGCCCCCCCGGCATACGTGTCAACGACGTCCGATTCAGACCCATATCCATGTTCAGGCCACGAATCTCGACCTGCACCGCACGCTCCGCCAAACCCTCGACGACCACCGTCAGGCGCAGTGGCCGCATCAGCGGAATGGCTGCCGGCTGGATACCCAATGTGACCGATCCACCATCGGCCGGCTGACGGCAGGGCCCGGTCCGCAGATCACACGCCTCTACCGGCTCGACGCGCGTGTAAGATGCCTGGCCCGCCTGCCAGTGACGCGCGCCCAAGTAGGCGGCGACCGCCAAAAGTACCAATCCCAGTAGCGTCAATGCGTCGCGTGGCTTTGCATCCACCCCTTGTCTCCGGTTCGCCCCGTGTCGATCGTCATTTTAAAAGTCTGACACAGGCGGGGTGCCGGGATGTCGCGTTTGCTGCATAACCCGGCAGGCCCCCGGGTTGCTTTCGAGGTGTCCGGCACTAGTTTGGCAGAAACAGGAGAGGGTTATGAAAAGTTGGTTGACCGGGACCGTGGCGCACAAGACGCGCTGGAACGACACCCACTACTCGTTGGCGATCGAGGCACAGGGCCCGGCGTTCACTGCGGGGCAGTTCATCCGTGTCGGGATGGATCTCGAGGGTGAGCGCATCGGGCGCCCCTACTCTCTGGTAAACCCGCCGCATGCGCCACTGTTCGAGATCTTTTTTAACATCGTTCCGGAGGGGCCGCTCAGCAGTCGCCTGGCCGCGCTCGAGGCCGGCGATTCTGTCTTGCTTACCGAGGCGGCAAACGGGCTGTTGACGCTGGCCGAGGTGCCGCAGCATTCCCGTGACCTGTGGATGCTGGCAACCGGGACCGGTGTGGGCCCTTTCCTGTCCATGCTGCAGACCGACGAACCTTGGCAGCGTTTCGAAAATGTGGTGCTCGGCTACGGCGTGCGCTATTACGCGGACCTGGCGTATCGCGAGCTCATCGAACACCTGCAGCAGGAACACGCGGGGCGTTTTCATTTTGTCCCGTATATAACCCGCGAATCTGCGGGCGACGGTTTTGCCTGTCGGATCCCGGAGACCATCACAGACGGCCGCCTGGAACAGCGCATCGGCGTGACCCTTGATCCCTCGCGCAGCCACGTGATGCTGTGCGGCCATTCCGGGATGATTGGCGATGCGGTCAACAGCCTGGAGACCCGCGGCATGCGACGCCACCGTCGCCGCGAGCCGGGCCACATCAGCACCGAAAAATATCACTGATACCAGCGCTCAGTGCAGTCCTGGAAACTGGTCAGCGAAACGCGCAATCCATTCATCCGCGGCTTGTTCGCTGCTCAGCTTCCGGCCTTCCTCGCGCTCGACCTGCAAACGATAGTCCTCGATGTAGCAGAGCTGCTCGACCATGCGCACACAGAATCGGTCTTGCGAAGAGAAGAAGCGCACACCGATCGCAAAACCTTCAGGTGAGGGTTCGCACCAGACGACGGCGCCTTCCGCCTCGTAATGCTGGCCCAATAGCGGGATGATGACGCGGATCGCGACATTGAGATCCAGCGCCACAGGGCTTTCGAAACACAGACCGCCCTCGCTGACGTTGCGCAGATAGTTGGCCTGCCGCGGCAGGTCTCCCTGCAGTTCAAAATTGATCGGCATGCGCGAGGGATGACGTATGAAACGTCTTTCTTTGTGCTGCACGCTTGAACGATGTCTCTTCATTCGCTGATCACCTGCACCTTAGGCAGCGGCCCGACGGATTCCGCTTGATGCAGTTTAACGTAAGGCTTGACCTGACAGGACCGCGGCACGCTCGGCAGCGGTGAGCGCACGCCACTGTCCGGGCCGCAGCCGGTCATCCAGCACGAGTCCACCGATGCGCTGACGATGTAGCGTGACCACGCGATTGCCAAGGGCGGCGAACATGCGTCGCACTTGGTGATAACGCCCCTCGGTGATCGTGATCTGCACCCGTACGGCATCAAGGCGCCGCAAGCCTGCCGGCCGCAACGGCGCCTTTTGATTGCGCAGCTGCAGGCCTTGCGCCAGACGCCGCTCGGCGTCGTCGATCAGCGGCTCCGCCAGCTGCGCGATATAGGTCTTGGGGCAGCGGTGATTCGGTGACGTCACCTGGTGCGACCACGCGCCATCGTCGGTCAGCAACAGCAAGCCGCTGGTTTCTTTGTCGAGACGACCGACCAGATGCACCCGCGCCGCCAAGGTGGCGGGCAACAGCGACAGCACAGTCTGCTGAGCGCTGTCGCTGGTCGCACTCAGGACGCCGCAGGGTTTGTTGAGCATCAGGTACAAAGGCTCCGGCAGCGCGAGTGTTGCGCCGGCCCGCTCCACCCGCTGCGCTTCGGCCACCTGACGCCCCGCGTCGGTCACCGCCAGGCCATCGAGGAGGATGTCGCCGCGGCGAATCAATGCCCGCGCCTGACTGCGCGACAGACCCGTCGCATGGCTGACGAAGCGATCGAGCCTCATCGCCTGTCGCAACGCCGTCGCGGGCCGCCGATCCACCGGTGTTGGCCTTGGCATCTCGGGCCCATCGACTCACCCTTAATTTCGGTCATCACGCGACCCGCACGCTGCTCGAAGGCAAATCGATGCCTCTAAGTTCGGCACGGCGTCCACTGCCTGCGCCGCCAGGGCTACAATAAGTCCCCGGCATTCAACCTACTGACCCAAACCCGTGAAATTTCATCAGATCCCCCCAGGCGCGGCTTTTCGCTACAGGGAAACCCTGTATCGCAAGGTCTCACCGCTCACGGGGGCCAACGAGGCTGACGGCTCACACAAACTGATCCCGCGCTCGGCCGAGGTTACGCTGTCAGACGAAGAAGGCCCCGCAACGGCGCCGGACAGTCTCCCGTCGCAGCTGGCCACCCGCGCCATCGAGGAACTCGTGAGCGTCTTTCCGCAGATAGCGGCAAGGCTCGATCCCCCCTTGTCCCCGTCGCAATTCTCGCAGCTTGAACAGCTCTGGACCAACGCGGCCCAGGACGTGCTCGCGCGACTCGCCATCGAGCCCTGAATCGGCAAAAATGTTCGGCTCACAAATTAGGAGAGCTTGTTGCGTGAAGACATCCATTATCACCGCCATCTTCTTCAGCGCCCCCGTCCTGGCACTGGAGCCGCCGATGGGCCAGCAACAGATGCCAGACCTCGAGGGCATGTTCTTTCAGCAGTTCGACGCGGACCAGGACGGAAAGGTCAGCAAGGCCGAATTTCTCAAGCCCACAGCGGCGCAGTTCGACCACATCGATCGCAATAATGACGGGGTAATCGACCGGGCCGAGGTACAGGCTTTCAATAAAGAGATGCAGCAGCGCCTGGAGGAGATGCAGCGTCAGATGCAACAGCATGGGGAGATGCCGCAGCAGCGCTGATCAGGCGCCGAAAACGCCCGCTGCTGATTGGGATCGGTCTCGGCTTCACGGCCGGCACCTGACTCCGATGCGGCGCCTGGGCGGTACAGCGGCGCACGCCGCCCACGGCTCGGGCGGCGTGCGCTCGATTGCGCCGGTCAGTTGTATCCGGGGATTGCGACGTGCTCGCGCACCCGCGCATCGTCACATTCCGTGTCTGCCAGGTACCTACGCGCCACACGTTTTTTTGTTTGCTCCTCACGCTTGCGATCGTCCACATCCAATCTGCGTGAAGCGGCCTTAATTTCCTCCCAACTGAGGGAAAGGCCCTCATTATCCAACGACATTTCGCTCTCCTTCGAGCATTAAGTAATGAAAAGAAGCTAACATGCTGAATAAACAGCACATCGTTTTAGAATAGCCCACGAGAACCGGAATTGCACCAAAAATGACCCGCTTCGTCCACCAAATCTACGCCTGTCGGCGCAGTGGGTGCATTATCGGCGTCCAGGTCACGATATCGTCGCAGGCCTCGCACCCCAAATCGACCGCGAACGCGTATACTTTAGCCCCGAAAACACATGAGAATCATAAAGTTTTCGTTATTTGCGGCAGGCCCAAGAGTTGTATCAGAATTTTATTTTCTTCTAACGCACCAGTAGTGTGCAAATGATTTCAGGCGGCTCGGCAGCGATGTCCCGTCCGGTGACCTCGACGATAGGCCGCGGACCTGTCGCCCCCCGCTTGACCTCGCGGCGTTAGCGGCCGAATCTGTGAGATCCTTCAGCATCCAGTACCGGACACCGCGACGCCAATGAAAACGCCAAACACGGTGTACTTTTTCGCCACCTGCCTGGTCGACCTGCTCTATCCGGCAGCGGGCCTTGCAGGCATGCAGTTGCTGCGGCGTGCAGGCATTGATGTGCTGTTTCCTCAGGGTCAGACGTGTTGCGGTCAGCCGGCATTCAACTCCGGTTACCGTCCGCAGGCCCTGGGTGTCGCCCGCGCCCAGCTGGCCTGCTTTCCACGTGACATTCCGGTGGTGGTTCCGTCCGGTTCCTGCGCTGGGATGCTGAAACACCAGTGGCCAGAGCTGTTCGCCGGCGACCAGGATGAGGCGCGCGCGCTGGCGTTGAGCAAAAGGACCTACGAACTGACCGAGTTCTTGGTCGACGTCGTCGATCTGCGGCTGACCGACCTGGGTGAGCCGACCAAGATCGCGATTCACACCTCCTGTTCCGCACGTCGCGAAATGGGCGTCGCAGATCGCATCCAGTCGCTGGTGGCACAGTTGGAGAACGTCGAGGTCGCGGTCCAGGACCGGCAGGCCGAGTGTTGTGGCTTCGGCGGCACCTTTGCGGTCAAACAGGCAGATGTGTCCGGGGCCATGGTCCAGGATAAGACCGACGCATTGCGGGCCACCGGCGCGCAGCGCGTAATCAGCCAGGACTGCGGCTGCCTGGTGAATATCGGCGGCGCCTTCGAGAAGCAGGGCAACGGTCCGATCACCCAGCACGTCGCGGAGTTTCTCTGGCAACGTACCGAAGCCATTCACGCGGAATCTCTCTGAGGTCGCTCATGAACCAGACACAGGCCTTCCATCACCGCATCGACGCAGCGTTGCACAACGATCAGCTGCGACACAATTTTCGGGCCGCCCTGACCGGCATCATGGCGCGCCGCGCCGAGCAGTTCCCCGACGACGGCCAACTGCAGGCGCTGCGCGAGCAGGCGCGCCAGGTGCGCGCCAACTCCCTGGTCGGCCAACCAGACCTGCTGGAGCGACTCGAGGAAAAACTCATCGCCAACGGCATCCAGGTGCACTGGGCAGAGAGCCCGGAGCAGGCCAACGCCATCATCCAAGAGATTCTCGCCGCGGCGGCTGCGAAGACCGTGGTCAAGGGCAAATCCATGGTCTCGGAAGAGACCGGGCTCAATGACTACCTCGAACGGCACGGCATCGAGGTGATCGAATCGGACCTCGGCGAATACATCATCCAGCTGGCGAAAGAACCCCCATCGCACATCGTCGCCCCGGCGATCCACAAAAACCGCCGTGAGGTGGCGGAGTTATTCCGCCAGTTCCATCCCGAGATCCCCTACACCGAGGACATCGACGAACTGACACAGAGCGCACGCGCCATCCTGCGCGGTAAATTTGCGAATGCCGATGCCGGCATCTCGGGCGTGAACTTCGCGGTGGCGGAGACCGGCACCCTGTGCCTGGTAGAGAACGAGGGCAATGGTCGACTCAGCACGACCGCACCGCGGCTGCATATCGCCATCACCGGCGTGGAGAAGGTGGTCGAGAAGCTGTCGGATGTCCCGCCGCTGCTCGAGATACTCACCAAGTCGGCGACCGGCCAGCCGATCACCACCTACTTCAATATGATCAGCCGACCGCGTCAGCCGGGTGAACTCGACGGTCCCGAGGCGGTGCACCTGGTCCTGCTCGACAACGGCCGCTCGCGCATCCGGATCGACGAAGAGCTGCTCGAAACGCTGCGCTGCATTCGCTGTGGCGCCTGCATCAATCACTGCCCGGTCTATGTCCAGCTGGGCGGCCACGCCTACGGCACCGTGTACCCAGGCCCGATCGGCCTGGCCCTGGAGCCACAGCGCATCGGACTGGACAAGGCAGGCACCCTGACCTCCGCGTGCACCCTGTGCGGCGCCTGTGGCGAGGTCTGTCCGGTGAAGATACCGCTGCCCAAGTTGATCAACCGGCTGCGCGCCGAGTCCGTACAGGCGCACCACAGCACGACGCCACTCGCCGGGCGCGGCAGCCTACGCAAGCCCGGCGAGGCCGCGGTGTGGCGGCTATGGCAGCAGCTGAACAGCCACCCGCGCCTATATCGGCTGTTTACCCTCGCCGCGACCCGCCTGCGCTGGCTGACACCCGGCCGGCTGGGCGGCTGGACGCGTTACCGCAGCGCACCGAGGCCGGCCGCCCGCAGCCTGCGCGAACTGGCGAGACGCGAGGGCTTTGCGGATGAATGACGCACGTCAGAACATCCTCTCGCGTCTGCGCGCCAACCGCGTCCAGGCGACGACGGTCCCGGCGGTCTATGCCAAGCCCCTCGGCTGGGATCACGAACGGCGAATCGCCGAGTTCACCCGGTGCATGCAGGCGGTGCGCGGCGAAGTGCATCGCATCGCCCGGTCAGACTGGGTCGACTGGATCAACCGCGAGATGTCCGCCCGCGGCCTGCGGCAACCACTGGTAGGGCGCAGCACCATCGCCGAGCAGTTTGCCGCCGGCGCGGCGGCGGGATTCAAACTGACGCGCTACGACAGGCCGATCGAGGCATGGAAGACGGACCTGTTCGAGCAGATCGATTTTTCTGTGACCGGCACCGTCGCCGGACTGGCCGAGACGGGCACCCTGGTCCTCTGGCCCGATACAGACGAACCCAGGCTGATGTCCCTGGTGCCGCCATTGCATATCGCCATCCTCGAGGCCGACCGGCTGTATGAAAACTTTCCCGCGCTGATCCAGGCCCAGGACTGGGCCTCCGGCATGCCGACCAATGCGCTGCTGATCTCCGGGCCGTCGAAGACCGCCGATATCGAGCAGACCCTGGCCTTCGGCATCCATGGACCCAAGGCGCTGATTACGCTGATCGTTGAATAACCCGACTAGCCTGCTGATCAGGCCGCCGAGGCGCCCCGCATCGCGGGCGCGGGGCGGTCATCGATCATCCCGTGCAGCGCCGCGGCCAGCACGCTCAGGCCGAGTGCCGCCCACCATACGACCGCGTAGCTGCCGGTCGACTCGAACACGTGGCCGCCCCACCAGGCACCGAGAAACGCCCCACACTGGTGGCCGAGGAAGACCACGCCGTACAGCGTGCCGAGATAGCGTGCCCCGAACAACTGACCGACCATGCCGCTGGTCACCGGCACGGTGGCCAGCCAGAAAACCCCGATCAGCGCGCCGAATACCAGCGCCGTGGTCTCGCTCAACGGGATCACCAGGAAGCCGCCGATCACCACTGCGCGCAGGCCGTACAACCAGCTCAGGACATACTTCTTGCGATAGCGATCGCCGAGCCAGCCAAACAGCAATGAGCCGAGGATGTTGAACAGACCGATCAGGGCCAACGCGTGGCCGGCCGTCGTCCGGTCGAGACCCATATCCACGGCGTATGCCGGCAGATGGGTAGCGATGAAGGCGACATGGAATCCGCACACAAAGAATCCGCCGATCAGCAACAGATAGCCGCGGTGGCCGGCGGCAATGCGCAGCATCGCCCTGAGTTCCTGGCCGCCGGCGTCCTGCCGGCCATCCGGATCGGGCAGGAACAGCGCGGCGAACAGCATTAGCAGCGCCGTCCACGCGAGCGCCTCGAAGGCCCAGCCCCAGCCACCCTGGAGCAGCCAGTGATTGGCCAACGGCACCATCAAAAACAGGCCGAAGGAGCCAAGCCCGGTCACCACGCCGAACGCACTGGCACGGCGCTGGGGGCTGACGATGCGCCCGACGGCGCCGAGCACAACGACATAGGTGGTCGCCGATTGCGCCACACCGGTGAGCAGCCCGAGTACCAGGAGCAGACCGGGAGGCCCGGCCACCTGGCTCATCAACGACATCGCCAGCGCGTACAGCAGGGCACCGCCGAAGACCACCTGGCGGGCGGAGAAGCGGTCCGCCAGATAGCCGGCCAGCGGCAGCCCGAGGACCAGGTTCTGGATGGCAATCGCGAGGCCAAAGCTCTCGCGGTCGATCCCCAGCACACACCCCAGCGGCTGCATGAAGATGCCGAAGGACTGCCGCAGTCCCATGCTGATGAGCACGATGAGCCCACCGGCGAGTACCACGACCACCGGGTTCTTACGCCAGTGCGGCATTCGCGAGCTAGTCTCCGCGCTGGGCGGATGACTGTGCGTCGAGCACCCGGTGCTTGCTGCGGATGAAGTCGATATGCGAGACGTAGACCAGGTCGGCCAGCCGGCGGATCAACGCCTCCTCGTGATGATGCACCTGTCCGTCGGCACAGGCCACCTGCCATAGCCCGCGCACCAGCTCCACCTTTTGGCCGGCCGAAAAATTGCGGTTTATCTGGTCGATATGCCGGTGCAGCGAGACACTGGTATCCGACGAATCCCGCGCGACCGCGACCAGATCCGCCAGATCCTGCTCACCGAGTCCCCAGTCCCGGGCCAGGGCGGCCTTGATGTGGGCGATCTCGGGCTCCTCGAGCGAGTGGTCGGCCTTGGCCACCTCGATCAGCAGCACAGCGGCCGCAAGGTGCAAGGAGGCCTCGTCATCGACGCTGGGCGCTTCCTCGGTGAAGAATGTCTTCAGTCTGTCCAGCATGGCCTGAACCCCTTGTGTCGAATCGACCACGAGATGTCCCCAATCGACGCTGCCCGGCGACGTCCCGGAGCCTCAAGTTGGCGACCCCGCGGTCGTTAGCCGAAAGATAGGGCATCGGTCCCTCAACATCACCCCGAAGTTCACGGAGATTGGCCAGTGAAGAGGAACCTTCCCGTCAGGGACACAGCGAAGGCAGTCCCAGCGGACGCTGAGCTGGTGTCGGCGACCGACAGCAAAGGGGTGATTACGCATGTGAATCAGGCCTTTGTCGATATCAGCGGGTTTTCGGCCGCGGAACTGAAGGGGTCGAGTCACAACATCGTCCGTCACCCGGAGATGCCGCCCGCCGCATTCGAGAATCTCTGGGCACAGCTGAAGAAGGGCCAGTCCTGGATGGGGGTCGTCAAGAATCGCACCAAGGATGGCGCCTACTACTGGGTAGACGCCTTCATCACCCCCTCGCGCGAAGGCGACCGCGTGATCGGCTACGAATCGGTGCGCGCAGCCGCGGATGCGCAGACCGTGGCCCGGGCCGAGGCGCTGTACAAGAGACTCTGGCGCACCAAGCAGGGCCTGACCCTGCCGGACCCCGGCCTGGCGACAAAGTTGGCACTGGGCTTCTGCGCCGCCGCGGGACTGGGCATCGTCGGCGCCACGCTGGTTACCGGCGGCGCATTGACGACCGCGATCGTCGTCTGGCTGCTGGTCAGCGGCGCGGGTCTTGGCATCAGCCACTGGCTGCTTAGCGGTCTAAAACACGCCGCCAGCGAGGCCCGCGCGATCATGCACAACCCGACGATGCAGCGCGTCTACACCGGCAGCGGCGACGAGGTCGGCAGTCTGGTATTTGCGATCAAGACGCTACGCGCGCAGCTGCGCACCATGCGCGGCAGGATTCGCGGCTCTGTCTGCGCGGTCGCGCTGGACGTGGACGAGTTGCACTCCACGACCTCGCGCATGACGGACGATATGCAGGCCCAGCAGCGCGAGATCGACATGATCGCGACCGCGGTGGAGGAGATGTCGGCCAGCATCAGCGAGGTCGCGCGCAGCGCCGCCCAGGCCTCGCATGCGACTGAAGAGACCAATCAGCGCGCCAGCGCCGGCCAGCGCGCGGTGGAACTGGCGATCGCCAGCACCGACAAGGTCGCCGAAGGGATGCGCGATTCCATCGGGACGATCCAGTCATTGCAGCAGGACAGCCAGACCATAGGCTCAGTTCTGGGGGTTATACGCGGGGTCGCCGAGCAGACCAACCTGCTCGCACTCAATGCCGCCATCGAGGCCGCGCGCGCCGGCGAGCAGGGGCGTGGCTTCGCCGTCGTGGCCGACGAGGTACGCACGCTTGCAAGCCGCACGCAGGCCTCGACCGAGGAGATCCAGGGGATGATCGAGCGCTTCCAGGCCACGGTGTGTAATACGGTGCAGGCGATGGAGCTCAGTCAGCAACGGGTAGCGGAGAGCGTCGACAGCACGCAGCAGGTAGGCGAGCAGCTGCAGGACATCTTCGGCCAGGTCGCGTCACTGGAGGAGATGGGACAGGCGATAGCCGTCGCCGCCGAACAGCAGAGCTGCGTCTCGCATGAGATCAGCCAGAATGTGCATCGGATCAGCACTGCCGCCGGCCGCCTCACCGAGGGCAGCCAGTCGACGCGCGAGATCGGTGAACATGTCGCCGAACAGGCGGCCGAGCTCGAATCGCTGATCCAGCGCTTCCACGCCTGATCCTGGCGCGAGTTAGACCGGCTTATAGATCTCCGCACCCTGGCGGCGGAACTCCGCGGCCTTTTCCTGCATGCCCTCTTCCACCGCGACGTCGAGGTCCTTTAGCTTGTGGCTGGCGGCGTACTCGCGGACATCCTGGGTGATCTTCATCGAGCAGAAATGCGGACCGCACATGGAGCAGAAGTGGGCAACCTTGGCCGAATCCTTTGGCAGTGTCTCGTCGTGGTACTCGCGCGCGCGCTCCGGATCCAGGCCCAGGTTGAACTGATCCTCCCAGCGAAACTCGAAGCGCGCCTTGGAGAGCGCATTGTCGCGCAGCTGCGCGCCCGGCAGCCCCTTGGCCAGATCGGCCGCGTGCGCGGCGAGCTTGTAGGTGATGATGCCCTCGCGCACATCGGCCTTGTTCGGCAGACCGAGATGCTCCTTGGGCGTCACGTAGCATAACATCGCGGTGCCATACCAACCGATGTTGGCCGCGCCTATCCCCGAGGTGATGTGGTCGTAGCCGGGCGCGATGTCGGTAGTCAGCGGCCCCAGGGTATAAAAAGGCGCCTCGAAGCAGTCGGCGAGTTCCTTGTCCATGTTCTCCTTGATCATCTGCATCGGCACATGCCCGGGGCCCTCGATCATCACCTGGACGTCGTGATCCCAGGCGATCCTGGTCAACTCACCGAGGGCCTCAAGTTCGCCAAACTGAGCGGCATCGTTGGCATCGGCGATCGAGCCCGGGCGCAGGCCATCGCCCAGGCTGAACGATACGTCATAGGCCTGCATGATCTCGCAGATGTCGTCGAAGTGCGTGTATAGGAAGTTCTCTTTGTGATGTGCCAGACACCACTTGGCCATGATGGAGCCGCCACGCGAAACGATGCCAGTAACACGATCTGCGGTCAGCGGCACATAGCGCAGCAGCACGCCGGCATGGACGGTGAAATAGTCGACGCCCTGCTCGGCCTGCTCGATAAGCGTGTCGCGGAACATCTCCCAGGTCAGCTCCTCGGCCTTGCCGTTGACCTTCTCCAGCGCCTGGTAGATCGGCACCGTGCCGATCGGCATCGGCGCATTGCGCAGGATCCACTCGCGGGTCTCGTGGATATTCTTGCCGGTCGACAGGTCCATCAGGGTGTCGCCGCCCCAACGCGCCGACCAGGCCATCTTCTCGACCTCTTCCGCGATCGAGGAGGTGACCGCCGAGTTGCCGATATTGGTGTTGATCTTCACCCGGAAGTTGCGCCCGATAATCATCGGTTCCAGCTCCGGGTGATTGATATTGGCCGGGATGATGGCGCGACCCGCGGCGACCTCTGCACGCACGAACTCCGGCGTGACCTGCTCCGGCAGTCTGGCGCCAAAGCCCTGGCCGGGATGCTGACGCAGCAGCCTGGCGTAGCGCGGATCGGCGCGCATCTGATCGAGCCGCTGGTTCTCGCGGATCGCGACGAACTCCATCTCGGGCGTGATGATGCCCCTTCGCGCATAGTGCATCTGGGTCACGTTTTTACCGGCCATAGCGCGGCGCGGCGCGCGGATGTGCTCGAAGCGCAACTGGGCGAGCTCCGGATCGTGCTGGCGCTGCCGGCCATAGTCCGAGCTGGGCCCTGCGAGCTGCTCGGTATCGCCGCGCTCGGCAATCCACCCAGCGCGCACGTCCGGCATGCCCTCGAGTAGATTGATCGCGACCTCAGGGTCGCTGAACGGGCCCGAGGTGTCGTAGACGGTGATCGGCGGGTTTTCCTCGATGCCGAAACTGGCCGAGGTCGGCGACTGTTCGATCTCGCGCATCGGGACGCGGATGTCCGCTCGCGATCCGCTCACATAGACCTTGCGCGCCCCGGGGAAGGGACGTGTGACCTCGTCGGAAAGCTCACTGGTCTTCTTGATAAATTCGTCGGGAATCGCGCTCATTGTTTGTCTCCAGGGCGAGGGGGCGGAGACAAGGTTTGAACTTGGCTCAGCTTCCCTACGCCGGTGCCAACCGGATCAGGTTCCAAGGGTCTTTCTCAGCCCGTCATGGCGGGCACCCCCAGCTGTTTTCGTTACGACGCACCTTCCCTGGCGCGGTGTGTGGCCCTTCTCTGGCCCCGGCCCTGCCATCCTTGGCAGGGCGTTCGCCGGGCTGCGAATGTCCCCCCGGACATTCGGTCCCGACTCACCCTACGCCGGTGCCAACCGGATCAGGTTCCAAGGGACTCTCTCAGCCCGTCAAGGCGAACACTCCCAGCTGTATTCGTTACCACGCACCTTCCCTGGCGCGGTGTGTGGCCTTTTTCTGGCCCCGGCCCTGCCATCCTTGGCAGGGCGTTCGCCGGGCTGCGAATGTCCCCCGGACATTCGGTCCCAACTCACCCTACGCCAGTGTCAACTGGATCAGGTTCCAAGGGCCTTTCTCAGCCCGCCAAGGCTGGCGCCCCCAGCTTCTACCTGAGACTTTACCAGTGCCCCAGGGGCCGCACCAGACGGATTCCCCTCTGCCCGTTGTGGCGATCGTGCAGGCCCGGGGTACCCTGCGTCAACGCAGGACCTTGCCCGGGCCCTCATCTCCCCTTAGGCTAGCGCCCCTGCCCAATTACCCACAGCTGCTGAACTGGAGACCGGGATGCTGGCCAACGACCTCGAAACCGCCCGCTTCAATATGATCGCGCAACAGATTCGACCCTGGGAGGTCATCGACGAGCGCGTGCTGGGCACCTATGAGGCGGTGCCGCGTGAACATTTCGTCGATGATGGATACAAGGGCCTGGCATTCGCCGACGTGGCGGTGCCGATCGGCGAAGACCAACAGATGATGAAACCGGTGCAGGAGGCGCGCATGCTGCAGGCGCTGAACATCCAGCCCGGCGAGAGCGTGCTCGAGATCGGTACCGGCAGCGGCTTCTTGACCGCCTGTATGGCACACCTCGGCGGCATTGTGACCAGCTACGAATTCCGCCCCGTGCTGAGCCAGCGTGCGGCCGAGCGCCTGCAGGCTCTAAAGGTACAGCACGTCGAGCTGGTGTCCGGCGATGGCCTGCACGCCGGACTGGCCCCGAACAGTTTTCAGGTCATTGCGGTGACTGGTTCACTGCCCAGCTACCCGAAGTTCCTCGAGGACCTGTTGGCGCCCGGCGGCCGCCTGTTCGTGGTGGTGGGTGAGGGGCCGGTGATGAACGCGATGCTGGTGACGCGCAGCGCAGAGGGTGAGATCTGGAAGGAAAAACTGTTCGAGACCGTGCTGCCGCCGCTCGACAAGGCGCCACAGCCCAGTCACTTCGTGTTTTAGCCTTTCGCATGCGTGAGTTCAGCGCGAGCCAGCTGAGTGGCTATCTCACCGAGACAGACAGCGATCCGCTAATGCTCGATGTCCGCGAGCCCTGGGAGTTTGGCATCTGTCATATAGCGGGTTCTCAGCTCATCCCGATGGGGCAGATTCCCGCCTCGCTCGGCAGCCTCGATCCGGGGCGCGAGACCGTGGTCATCTGCCATCACGGCATTCGCAGCCGCCAGGTGGCGATGTTTCTCGACTACCAGGGATTCGCCAACGTCATCAATCTCGCCGGCGGCGTCGATGCCTGGGCGCGCGATGTCGACCATGGCATGGCGACTTATTGAGCAGGCCGGCGTTCGAATAACAGGGTCGATTTCTTTCCACGGTGGCCGGCATCACATCGGAGGGATCAACGCCAGCAGACGTCCCAGGGCACCACGGTTGCGCGCGACCACGCGGCGCCCCCTCTCCCCCACATCGGCCCGCCGGCTGGCGTCCTCCAGCCAGACGATCACCTGATCGGCGAGCACGGACGCGTCTGCGACCTGTACCGCGGCCCCAGCCTCGATCAGGATCTGGCTGACGGCGGCAAAATTGAAGACGTGTGGCCCGAAACAGGTCGGCACCCCGCGCGCCGCGGCCTCGAGCATATTGTGGCCGCCGGCCTCGACCAGGCTGCCGCCGATGAACGCGACGTCGGCAGAGCCAATCAGCATCGGCAGTTCGCCCATGGTGTCGCCGAGGTAGACCTGGACCTGGGCATTGTATTCCTCCGGCCGCGACCGCCGCGCCAGACCCAGCCGCTCGCGCCTGACCAGCGCGGCGACGCGCTCGAAACGCTCCGGGTGCCGCGGCACCAGTATCAGCAGCGCCTCGGGGAAGCGCGCCAGCACCTCGCGGTGTGCGAACAGGATGAGTTCGTCTTCCCCCTCATGGGTGCTGCCGGCCACCCACACCGGGCGACCGCCCCAGTCGCGCCTCAGCACCTCGACCTGCTCCTCGAGACTCGCCGGGATCCGCAGGTCGAACTTGATACTGCCGATCACCCGTACCCGCTCGGCCGGCAGCCCGAGGGCACAGAATCGGGCCGCATCCGCGTCCGACTGGGCGGCGACACAATCGATCTGCGCGAAGGTGTCGCGGGTAAGACCGGCAACGCGCGCATAGCGTCTCGCCGATGTCTCCGACAGTCGGGCATTGGCCAACAGCGTATAGATGCCGACTCGACGGCACATGTGCAGCAGATTCGGCCAGATCTCGGTCTCGACCATCAGCAACATACGCGGGCGGACCCGGCGGATGAAGCCCGTCAGTGGCAGCGGCATATCATAGGGAAAATAGACGTGGAACACCTGATCACCGAGCTGCTCGCGCACCCGCGCGGAGCCCGTCGGCGTCGTCGTCGTCACGGTGATCGGCAGCCGGGGATGGCGCCGCGAGAGTTCATCGATGAGCGGCACGACCGCCTGCACCTCGCCGACCGAGACGGCATGGATCCACAGCCCGCCCCATCCTGGCGGCGCGCTAAATATACCGAGACGCTCCAACCAGCGGCTGCGATAGCCCGGGGCCTTGAGGCTGCGCCAGAACAGCCGCACCAGCACCAGCGGCAACGACAGGTAGAGCAAGACTGTATAGACGCCTCGGATCATGCGCCGGCAGGCATCAGTCCGGCCAAGCGCCTGTGATAGAGCGGTTTCTGCATGACATCCCCAGGCACCCTACTGCGGCCTGCATGCTAGCATGCAGCCATCTGTACAGGGCGCGGCGTGCTCGCTCGTGCACACGCCTGACGATCTCCAGACACCGAACCGAAGAACATGCAGTTCATTGATCTCAAGCGCCAGCAAGCGCTCATCCGCGACGACATAGACCGACGGCTCGCGAGGCTGATGGATCACGGGCAATACATCCTCGGCCCCGAGATCAGCGAGATGGAGACTCTGCTTGCCGCTTATGTCGGCGTTCGACACTGCATCTCCGTCGCCAGCGGCACCGATGCGCTGCTAGTCGCACTGATGGCGTTCGATATCGGTCCCGGCGACGAGGTGATCACCACGCCGTTCAGTTTCATCTCCACCGCCGAGGTGATCGCGCTGCTGGGTGCGACGCCGGTATTCGTGGACATCGATGCCCTCACCTATAACCTGGATGCCG
>JAHEJD010000115.1 GCA_024639005.1 Chromatiaceae bacterium
CCACCTGCCTGGCCACGCGGATCGCGTTCACTGCGCTGCCTCCTCGGCGTCCGGTGCAAGCTCCGGCAGAAGCGTCGCCAGCGCATAGCGCCGACGGCGCTCGCCGTCCTGCCAGGCTACCTCGATGTCGACGCGATACAGGGCCCAGGAATCGTCACCCGGATCATCCGCCAAGGCGGTCGCCGGGACAGCATCGAACGTCCAGTCGAAGCCGCCTGCAGCGGCACCATCGACCGACAGCCCCCCGGCCGGCACACCCTGATGCAGATCGAGCAGCGACAGCGCCAACAATATTGCATGCGTCTGGCGTTCGGCCACCGCGAGATTGCGGATGCTACCGCCGGCGGCCTGGTACAGCACGCCCAACGACAGCGCCATGATCGAGAACGCGACCAGCACCTCGAGCAGGGAGAAACCCCGTTGTCTGGCCCGGCAGCGCGGCATTAGTCAAAAGTCTCCTGATCCACACGACCAAGCAGCCAGTCGACCCGCAGCCTAACCCCATCCCCGGCAGGGCGCCTGATTGACACGGTGCCACCGGTCGAACTCCCGTCGGGATAGAAGCGGATGGCGCCCTGCTGGCTTTCGACCTCCTGTTCGGCCACGATCAGGCCAAGTTTGAGCGACTCCGGCAGGACGAAGGATTTCTCACTTCCCACGTCTACGCGGCGCGATTCCACATCGACGCTAAACGGGACGCTGGTCCCCGATCGCACCGCCGCATTGCGCGCCGCCTTGAGCCCGGCCAACAGATCGCTGACCGCGGAACGGTACTGTATGGCGTCGTACAGCTTGATCATACTTACCGGCACCACCGCCAACGCGAGGGCCATGATCGCTAGGGCCACGATGAGCTCTATCAGGCTGAAACCGGATCGACGCGCCGCACTGCGAGCGGACCGGGTGGGGTACTCGGCAGGGCGTCTCAGCACCTCACTGCCAGTTGCCAACGTCCGCATTCTCCCCAGAGCCCGACGGGGCTCCATCGGCACCGTAACTGAAGATGTCTATCTCCGCATTGCGACCCGGTGACTCGTAGCGGTAGGGATTGCCCCAGGGGTCGTCGGGCAGGTCATGCCGAAGGTAGGGTCCGTTCCAGCCCGTGGTATCCGGATCGGTGACCAGGGCCTGAAGCCCCTCGGCGTTGGTCGGATAGCGGCCGACATCGAGGCGGAAGAGATCAGCGGCCTGTTCCAGGTCCTTGATCTGCACCTTGGCCGTCTTGCCCTTTGCGCCACCCAGCTGATTGAAGACCCTGGGCCCCACCAGGCCCGCGAGCAGGCCGAGTATGACGAGCACCACCAGCAGTTCGACCAACGTGAAACCCCGAGAGCGGTGGTGTGCAAGCTTGCGAATCAACGTCATTTTCGCCTCGTCATGTGGATGGTCATGCAGTCCGTTGGGACCACGCCTATGTCTGTCTCGCGTCCGCCCGGGGCCCCATTCAGATCGCCAGATCGTTGACCGCCAGGATACCCATCAAAATCGACACGATGATGGCCGCGATGATCGCACCCAGGACCAGAATCAACAACGGCTCGAGCAGCGTAAGCACACGTTTCACACCGGACTGCACGTCGGCATCGTGCACGCGCGCCAGTTCCAGGAGCATCGCATCGAGCTGCCCCGTCTCCTCGCCCAGGCGCACCATATTCACGGCCAGCGGGCTGAACAGACCGGATCGTACGAGTGCGTCGGCCAGCCTTCCGCCCTGTTTGATAATCGGTGTGACCTCGCCCAACGCCGCGCGCAGGCGGGAATTGCCGACCGTGTCTGTCGCGATCCTGATCGCATTGACGATCGGCACGCCGTTGCCGAGTAGGGTCCCCATGCTGCGGGCGAAGCGGGTGATCTCGTATTTGCTCACGACGGTACCGAGCACCGGGATACCCAGCAGTCTGCCGTCGCGCCAGTGCCGCCCGGCCGGGGTCGCCAGCCACCTGCGGAATACCCACACGGCAAGCACCAACACCACGACCATCAGCCAACCCCAGTCGCCTACCGCGTGCCCGGCGGCTACGATGAACTGGGTCGGCAACGGCAGGGCCTCGCCCATATCGACGAACAGGGCCTCGAACTGCGGCACCACGAAGCCGAGCATCAGAAAGACCGAGACGATAGCCACTATGACCAGGATCGCCGGGTATATCAATGCGGAGACGACGCTTTCGCGCAACGCCTTGATGCGCTCCAGATGCTCGACAAGACTCGACAGCACCGCGGCCAACTGGCCACCCGCCTCGCCCGAACGCACCATGTTGATGTAGAACTCGCCGAACAGCGCCTGATGCGGGGCCAACGCCTGACTGAAGCTGTCGCCCCCCTTGACCGATTTGAAGATGTCGTCGAGTAGCGCCGCGAACGCCGGCTTGAGGCTCATTCCGATCTGGACGCGCAGCGCGCGGTCGAGGGGCAGGCCCGCGCGCAGCATCACCGCCAGCTCATTGGTGAAGTTTTCCACATCCCGGTAGTCCGGGACCTGGCGTCGGGCAAAGCGCCGGCGGCGCACTGCGCCACTGCGTGGCGCCTCGACAGGCGCGGCGGATCGCCCGGCACCCGTGAGCCGGATCGGCGTGAGGCCCTGGCTGCGCAGGCGACGCAACGCGGCATCTTGATTCTCCGCATCGATATGGCCGTCTACCAGCTTGCCGACCGTGCTGGCGGCGCGATAGGCAAACTCAGGCATCGCGCTGATCCTGGGTCACACGCAGCAATTCATCCAGCGAGGTGACACCGGCGGCGACCTTGCGCAGACCGTCTTCGTAGAGCGTCAGCATGCCGCCGGCACGCGCAACACTGTGCAGTGTCGTCGCATCCGCCCCGGCGAGGATCGCCTTGTGCGCGGCGTCATTCATCACGAAGAGTTCATGAATCGAGGTCCGCCCCAGGTAACCTACCTCTTTACAGCTCGCGCACCCCCGGGCCTCGAAGACGGATCTGCTACCGTTCGGCATGAAGCGATCCAGCCCGGTCTCGCGCAGCGTTGCCTCGGGCAGCACAGTCTCTTCTTTGCAGTGCGGACACAGCCTGCGCACCAGCCGCTGCGCCAATACCCCGTTGACGGTGGAGGTAATCAGATAGCGTTCCACCCCCATGTCCTCGAGGCGGATCACGGCGCCGGCGGCAGTGTTGGTGTGCAGCGTCGACAACACCAGATGGCCGGTGAGTGCCGACTGCACGGCGATCTGCGCGGTCTCCGTGTCACGCATCTCTCCGATCATGATGATGTCGGGGTCCTGGCGGAGAATGGATCGCAGCGCGTTCGAAAACGTCATGCCGATTTGACTCAGCACCTGCACCTGGTTCACGCCCTCGAGCTGGTATTCGACGGGATCCTCGACGGTCAGGATCTTCAGCGCGACGGCGTCGAGTTTCGTCAGCGAGGCATAGAGCGTCGTCGTCTTTCCCGAACCGGTTGGCCCGGTAACCAGCAATATACCGTGCGGGCGATCGATCAACTCCTGGTAACGCATCAGCGTGTCGGCCGAGAAGCCCATGTCCTCGAGATCCAGACGGATGCTGGCGCGGTCGAGCACCCGCATTACAACGCTCTCGCCATGCACCGTCGGCAGGGTCGATACCCTGAGATCCAGCTCGTGCCCCTTGACCCGCGTCTTGATCCGGCCGTCCTGAGGCAGCCGGCGTTCCGCAATATTCAAATGCGCCAGCAGCTTGACGCGCGACGTCACCGCAGCACCCAGACCGACGTCTGCCAGCTCGGCATCCTGCAATACACCGTCGACGCGATAGCGCAGGTGCAGCCCGTCCTCGAAGGGCTCGATGTGGATATCCGACGCGCGCAGGTCGACGACGCGCGTAATCAGCTGATTCACCAACCGGATGACAGGCGCCTCTGACGCCAGGTCTTTCAGATGCTCGACGAAGTCGCTGTCGCCACCCAGCGAGGCGCCGCCGA
This sequence comes from Chromatiaceae bacterium, assembly GCA_024639005.1. Lineage (GTDB taxonomy): Bacteria > Pseudomonadota > Gammaproteobacteria > Chromatiales > Chromatiaceae > Thiosocius. The sequence goes on from JAHEJD010000115.1 coordinate 3,917, forward strand.
GCAGGCCTTCGTCGACCTCGTCCTGGACCTCCGGCTCGGCATAGAGACGATCGAGGGCGACCTCCAGTTCGCTCTCCAGGGCCAGGCGCGGCACGATCGTCAGGCCGGTCGCGAGGCGCAGCGCCTTGAGCAGGAAGGCGTCCTGCGGTACGGCCATGGCGACCTCGAGGCGACCCTCGACCAGGCTCAGCGGCAGGATCGCATGCGCCAGTAGAAAGCCGGTCTGGAGCCCCGGCACAATCAATGCCTCTTCGGGGAAGTCGCCGGCCAGGACGAGCGGCAACGCCATCTGCGACGCCAGCACCTGTGCGACATCGAGTTCCGAGAGCAGCCCGAGCCGCACCAGGACTCTGCCGAGCAGGTCGCCCATCTCGGTCTGTGCCGCCAATGCCTGCTGCAGATCGCGCGGGGCGAGCTTGTCTTGCGCCACCAGCAGTTCACCGAGGCGGCTACGCTGCGGCGAGGGCTCGGGATGGTCGGCGTTGGAGACTTCAGCGGTCGTTGTCATGAGGCATAGGCCGGCGGGGCTGGGGCGGGT
>JAHEJD010000116.1 GCA_024639005.1 Chromatiaceae bacterium
GTCGCTCGCCATCGGTGTGATTCCGAGGTGGAGGGCAGGAGGAGCCGCGGCATCCGCGAGGATGCAGCTCTCTGCAACCACCGATGCGAATGACGAAACAGGAACTGACCGAACACACCATTGCCGTCTGGCAACCACGACACCGACGCCGCCTCAGTAAAGAGGACGCGCGCGAGATCACCGAGAACATCACCGGCTTCTTTACCATCCTCGCCGAGTGGTCCCGCCAGGAGGGGAGCGACGGCGCCGAGACGAATACCAGCGGAGGGGCCGAGGCATGAACGCCGAAACCCTTGCCCGTGCCTTGGGCGGGCGCCGCACCGGCAGCCACTGGATGGCGCCTTGCCCCACCCACGAGGATCGAGACCCGAGCCTTTCGATCAGGGACGCCGACGACAGCAAGGTCCTGGTGCACTGCCATGCGGGATGCGACCAGTCCCTCGTGATCGGCGAGCTGCGGTCGCGAGGGCTGTGGGATAGCGCCAGCGATAATTGCCAGCGACCCGTCATAAGACAGTCACCAGCGGCATCCAATGCGCCGCCAGTGCAGGAAGATAGCGACCGAACCGCGGCTGCTCTACGCCTTTGGGGGGCGGCGGTGCCGGCGGTGGATACGCCCATTGCGACCTATCTGCACTCGCGCGGGATCAGCCTCGTCGCGCCAGACTCAGTGCGCTTCCATCCGCGCCTGAAGCATCCGAGCGGCAGTACCTGGCCCGGCATAGTCTCACTCGTCACCCGCGGGTATGACGGCGAGCCTTTGGCGATCCACCGGACCTTTCTCGCCCGTGATTGTGCCGGTAAGGCACCCGTCACTCCGCAGAAAATGATGCTCGGCCCCTGTCGTGGTGGCGCGGTAAGACTCGCCGTACCCACCGGCAAGCTGATGGTCGGCGAGGGCATCGAGACCTGCCTCGCGGCGATGCAGTCCACCCGTTTGCCCTCCTGGGCCGCTTTGTCCACGTCTGGACTTCGTGCCCTGCAGATTCCCACAGAAATCGACGAGGTGATCGTCCTGGCGGACGGCGACGACCCGGGCGAGGCGGCGGCACTCGACGCGGCAAGAAGATGGAAGCGTGAAGGCCGAACTGTGCGCATTGCACGTCCGCCCACCGGCATGGACTTCAACGATGTCCTGCTTGGACGCGTCGCCGGCGCACAGGAGGGTGCAGCATGACCAGTGTACCCGAAGACCTTATCTGCGAAGCCGTAGACAACGCAGAACAAGTCCAGCCTGATCTGCAGGCTGAGGTCGCCGATTTGGCGAAATTGTCGCCGCTCGAATATGACCAAGTGCGCGAGCAGAAGGCGAAGGGCTTTGGAGTGCGCGTCGGCACATTGGACAAGGAGGTGGCGAACGCGCGGCCGACAAAGGAGAACGAGGCGAAGGGCAGGGCGATCGAACTGCACGATTTCGAGTTGTGGGAGCAACCGGTCAGAGGTGACGAGGTGCTGGATGAAGTACGCGAACACATCCTGCGGCATATGGTGATCGACGAGCATCAAGCCGATGCCGTCACCCTATGGGCGGCACATGTTCACCTGTTCGACCGGTTCGCGCATTCCCCGAGGTTGATGATTACCGCGCCGGATGCCGAGTGCGGGAAATCGTTGTTGATGGTTCACATCGTCGGCGACCTGATTCCGAAGCCGCTGGTCACTGAACTAATGAAGGCGGCACCATTCTTCCGACTGGCCGAAGAGGCGAAACCCTCTTACCTGATCGACGAAATGGACGTGTTTATCGAGCAAGACAGCGACCTACTGGCCGCAGTCAATAACGGCTGGGAACCGCACGGCGGCGTGCTGCGCTGCATTGGTGACGACAACGAGGTGCGGAAATTCTCAACGCATACACCTGTCGCTATGGCAGGGATCGAGTTGCATAAAAAACTGCCGGCGACAACGGTCTCGCGCAGTGTCGTCGTACACCTCGAACGCGCGGCCGACGATGAGCTGGACGAAGATGATATTTACGAAACTCGAAAGCATCGCGTCGGCATCCTTGAAACGGGTCGACGCCTCGCTCGCTGGTGTGCCGATGCGAAACAGGAAATTGCAGGCCGCGACCCGACCTTGCCGCCAAAGGTCCGCAATCGCTTGGCCGACAAGTGGCGGCCGCTGTTCGCGATTGCTGAGGTCGCCGGCCGTCACTGGCCCGATCGGGCGAGGGCGGCACTGTTCGCGCAGCCCGACCTATCCGAGCCCAGCAAGGGCCTGCAGCTACTCATAGATATTCGGGACGTGCTGGACGGCAAGGCCCGCAACATCGCGACCGAAGATCTAATCGGGATGCTGGCCAACCTCGATGAGGCCCCGTGGGCCAATTACAACTTCCGGCAGCGCGACCCCGAGGGCCGTCGCATTCAGCCGCGACAGTTGTCGGGGTTGCTGAAGCGGTACGGCATCGAGCGCGGGACCGTGCGAGCAATCGAGCGACCGAATTCTGCAAAAGGGTATCGCGAACGTGACCTCGCACAAGCGTGGAAGCGTTACCTGCCTGAGGAATCCCTAGAAAAAGAGTCGCAGAGTCACAGCTCAATAACATCAACAACTTGCGTCGGTCACATGGGTGACACGGCAAAAAAGAGTGGGACCCATGAATCGGCCTGTATCCCTAGTGACAATGGGGCTTGTGACCCTGTGACCCCTTCTGAGGGGGGTGCCCAAAGTGAGGGCGACATGACTGCTGCAGAAGCAAATACGGCCGCCCATTCCAGCGGCTGGAGGACACGCCTGTGAGCGCCGCAGAGACACTCGCAGCAGCACAGGCCGCCGGCGTGCGGTTGGATGTCGACGGAGCGGGCCTGTTGGTCGAGGCCGATTGCGCACCGCCGCCGGATCTGCTCGATGCGCTGCGGCGCGACAAGCCGGAGATCCTGGCGCTGCTCCGAACGCGCGACCGTGGTGAAATTCCGCCGCCGGTAACGACCACCGAACTACCGAATCTCCACGGCCTGACGCTCGCAGAACTGGAGGAAGCGGCCGGTGAGGACTGGCCGGAGTTGCGCGACGATCCGACCGTCCTCCAAGCATTGGCGAACGCCGTCATCACGCGCCGCCAGCGCGAACAGGGCGAGTGTCCACCGCACTGGACGGAGCATAGCGACTGCGCCGACTGCGGCCCGGTCTTTCTCTGGCCCGGCAGTCCGGCGCGGGTGCTCGGCTGCCCCTGGTGCTTCAACCGCGCCGAGGGGCGAGCCATCCCGCGGCCCGTGGCCGTCACCTGCGGCACCTGCCGCCACTTCCGCCGCATCGACTATCCCCACCTCGGGCACTGTGCCGCGGGCGAACCCGAAGCTATCGCGGGCCTGTGGGATTCCGACGGCCGTGGCTGTGCCCGCTGGCTACCGCTGGAACAGAACCCTGGAGACGAAGTCCATGGCGACTAAACACAAGTCCACCAAGAAACGTGACCCGAACCAGATCACCGCCGCCGGCAAGCCAACATCGTCCACGGGCCGCTGCAGGTGAACAACGCACCGGCCGCTCCCGATGGCGCCCCGCGCGCGCTAGAGAATCCAAATCTGCAAAACAAACTATTAGGGGAGAACGATGGCGAACGGCTGGACCCCGGAGCGACGTGCACGCCAAGCCGAGCTGATCCGGCAATGGCGACCGTGGGAGAAGTCGACCGGGCCGAAGACCGAGGCCGGTAAGGCGGCCGTGTCACAGAATGCGCACAAGGACGGCATCTGGCGGACGCTGCGCGAGTTGTCGCGTGCCCTGCGGGAACAGAACCAGCGGCTGGTCGAGTGAACTTCAGGCACACTGTTCTTCGGCAATGTATCAGAGCAGCTTATTCGCCTTCTGACGCCCCGTAACCAAGCGTTTTTTGCGGTGAAATGCTCCTTAGTCGAGCCTCCACCGCCATTGTCGCCAGCGATGAGCCAACGGCTGGAATATGTTTTTGTACGGACGGATGCAGTGATCGAATGTAGGGCAGCACCTCGGCGCCAAAGCTGCTGCTCGAGACTCGGTGCAACTGGTTCCGCTATGGATCGGTTTCCGGTCATAGGCCGGAAAATCTCCCGAGCGGCAGCTTTCTGATTTCCTATCCGGCGGGACACGGTCCACTGCGGTGGCTCAGATGGCGTTCGGTGAACGGCTGTTCCGTAACGAGCCTGTGTGAAAACTCGATAACGTTCTTCGAGCAAAGACCAAGTTTGTAACATGCCTCAGCGGGCAGCTTGCGGGCGTCGAAACCATCTACGGTTAGTAGCTGATGACGTTGCTTTGGCCAAGAATTTCTCAAGCTTAAAAACGATCACAGCGGGCCGTTTTTGAGTTTTCACACAGCCTGTAACAGGAGCAGAAATCATGTTCAGGTTAGGGAACCCCAAGACAAGGTACAAGCCATAATCAGCGTGGGGCACGCTTCCGTGTCCGCTTTAGGATTAGTAAGGAGACATCGGGGTATCAA
>JAHEJD010000117.1 GCA_024639005.1 Chromatiaceae bacterium
GTCATGGGCGATATGAACGCCGGCTGTGACAGCGCCGAGGTGCGAAGATTCATCGACAACACCGGCCTGACCGAGCCGGCCTGCAATAAGGCCACCTTCCCCAGTTGGCGGCCGGTGCGTCGCATCGACCACATCCTGGTGTCGCATGCCATCGAGGTGCGCAGCACGCGGGTGGTCGACTATGCCCTTTCCGATCATCTGCCGATCTGCGTGGAACTGGTGCTGCCGGAGAGCGTCCGCCTCGCCGCCTGATGCCTAGCCTGCAAATTGCATGAAGGCGGACTGAAGATTTGAGTCTGCAGCAGTGTAGAAGGTGTTTGACTAGTTTCAGCTTTCAGTTTCGCAGTTACAGTTTGTCCTGTTTGGGCTCAGGCCGCGCTGGACTTCGCATTTGCGCCGATCCCCCTCAAACCACAGCAACGGCTATGCTTTTTTGGCCGATCCGCCCAACTGCTTTGACCATCACGCCCTGACTCCCAAACCCTTCATGCAATTTGCAGGCTAGCATTATGACGACGAAGACGGCGGACTGGCGAGAGCGTTACCTCGGGCTCGCCGCCGATGTGGAACGCGATCAAGCGAATCGTGCCGCCGCGCAGCGCGAGCTTACCCGACTGATCACACGGCTGTGTGTCGCGTTCTCCGGAATCGATCCCGCGCTTGACCCGCATCTCGACCGTCTGCGCCAGGCGGTCAAAGACTCCGATGACGCCGGCGGGCTGCCGCAGCAGACCCACGCGATCGCCGAGACGCTGCTGCAAGCCGCCGAGACGCGAGCCCAGCCGGACGTACTGCAGCGCCTGCTCGAGCGCAGTGGACTGGAGGAGGCGCAGCGTAATGAGATCGCCGCGCTGTGGACGGCGCTGTTGGCAAGGCCCATGTCGGTAAGCGACCAGCAGCTCGACGACCTGGCGGCCCGACTGCAGGCGGGATTCGGTGAGGCCCCGCAGTCGGCCGACCGGCCGGGCCTGCTGGCCAGGCTGATTGGCAAGGGGGCAGGCGATGGCGCGGCGGGGCCGAATCGATCGCTGCTCGATGTCCTCGAGGACGTCGAATGGCCGGATAGCCTGGCCGGCGAGGCCGAAGAATTCTGCGCCGAGCTCAACGCCGACGCCGGTCGGGATGCCTGGATAGACGTCGTGCGTCGGATCAGCGACCTGGCGGTGCAGGCGATGTATCGGGTGCAGCAGGAAGCGAGATCCGCCGAGACCTTCCTCAACGCGTTGAATCAGCGCCTCGAGGAACTCGATGCGCACATGCTCGGCGAGGTCCAGCGCCGCGAAGACTCGCGCGAGAGTAGCCAGCGACTCGGGCAGCGGATGAGCAGCGAGGTGGACACCCTGTCGGCCAGTGTCCGGGACAGCGCAGACCTCGCGCAGCTGCGATCGAGCGTTATCGCGAGCCTGGATCGCATGCAGTCGCACGTGCGCAGCCACCTCGAAGAGGAGAATACGCGGCGCGAAACCGCCGAGACCGAGGCCGCAGACCTGCGCAGTCGGCTGCATCGCCTCGAACAGGACACCTTTGATCTACGTCGACAGGTGGCTCAGAACCAGGCGCGGGCGATGTCCGATTCCCTGACCGGACTGCCCAATCGGCGCGCTTATGAGCAACGCATGCAACAGGAATATGCGCGCTGGCGGCGTTTTGGTGAACCGCTCGCGCTGGTGGTCTGGGACGTGGATAACTTCAAGGGTATCAACGACAGCTTTGGTCATAAGTCGGGCGACAAGGCACTGGCGATGATCGCGAAGATCCTGCGGTCGCGCCTGCGCGAGACAGATTTCGTTGCCCGGTATGGCGGTGAGGAGTTCGTGACCCTATTGACCGGTGCCGATGCTCAAGCGGCCTTGCAGGTCGCCGATGCGATGCGCACCGCGGTGGAGGACGGTGGACTGCACGCGAATGGTCAGCCGGTAACTATCACCTTGTCCGGCGGGCTCTCTGTGTTCGCCGCCGGGGACTCTCCGGGGGACGTGTTCGAGCGCGCAGATCGCGCCATGTACCAGGCCAAACGCCAGGGCAAGAACGCGGTCGTGCGGGGCTGAGTAGCCTGCGGCGAAGCACCGAGCAAATCCACCAGCATCCGTGATGCCGGTGACAGATGTGGGCTACTCGCGCAGATAGCCTGCCCAGGCGTAGCGCCAGGCCGAGCCGGTCGCCTCACGCAGGCGCTGCATCAAGAGGTCGCTGGGCGCTGCCTCCCCCGGGAAGACATTGCGCAGCTCGACGAGCACGCACCCGTTGATCGCATGACCCCGCCAGTCGAGCGCGGATGGCGCGCAGCTGTGACCGCAGACGGCACAGCGCGCCGGCCTGTCGTGGTCCCAGGCCTGGCGCTGGTCGCGCCAGTCTTGGAGGCGTGCACGGCAGGTCGGACAGCGTGGTGGCACCGTGTTCGGCCCCGTCACCAGGCGCGGTCGCGCAAAGGGTCCGTGGAGCACCACATGGCAAAACTGAGGGCTGCCGTCCGCCGGCGGCTGCATCACCAGATGGGGTGCACAGCCGGCATAGATGACGTGTCGGCTGAATCCGTCGCCTGCACTGAAGCTCGCTGCTAGCGGCGGGCCGATGATCTGCAGTTCCTCCAACACCTGGCGGATTTCGCGTAGAGCCGGTTGGAGCTGCGGGTCGGTGGGCGCAAGATAGAGACTGCTGAGCGTCATGCACTCTATGCTGGCCCACCCCGGCAGCCCTCGCAATGCGTTATCTTGAGGCCCGCGATGTTCAAGCAGATTATCCTCAAACTGGTGCGCGGCTATCAGCTGCTGGTCAGCCCCTTCCTGGGCAACAACTGTCGCTACGTGCCGAGCTGCTCGGCCTATACCCTCGAGGCGATCGATAAATGGGGGCCATGGCGCGGATTGTGGATGGGAATGCGCCGTGTAGCGCGCTGTCATCCGTTTCATGCCGGCGGGTATGACCCGGTACCGGAACCGCCGGATCATAACTACCGGCACTGAAGGCCGGCGGCCCAGGATACCGACAGGCTATTAAACTCTGAGATCGACGTTTTTGCCTAACCGGGCCGCAGGATCGGGAGCGGCCTGCGCCGCGGCTTCGATGAGCTGCGTCGCCTGGGCTCCCTGCGCCGATTGCAGATCGAGCGCCTTGCGCAGCACAGCGATCGTCACGGCATCGCCGTTTTGGGTCGCGCCCTTGCCGATGCGCTGCAACAGGCCGTTTGAGATGCCGGAGATATCCATATCCCGCCTAGCGGCGGACGGTCGATGCGCTTGAACATGCTGTGAAGCGGCTTCCCGCGCATACCTGCCGGTCGCCCAGTCAGGCCGCATTCTCCAATGCCGCGATCCGGTCTTCGAGCGGTGGATGGCTGGCGAACAGCTCCTTCAGCCCGGAGCCACTGATGCCAAAGGCGGCGAACTCATCAGGCAGGGGTTGCGGATCGTGTGCCTGCTGGAGTTTGTGCAGGGCCGAGATCATCTTCCGCCGCCCGGCGAGATTCGCGCCCCCGGCATCGGCGCGGTACTCGCGCCAGCGCGAGAACCACATCACGATCATGGACGCCAGGATGCCGAGCACGAACTGGGCGATCAGCGAGACGATCCAGAACGCCGGCCCGTGTCCGCGTTCTACCTTGAACACCACGCGGTCCACGACGTGGCCAATGATGCGCGAGAAGAACACCACGAAGGTGTTCACCACGCCCTGAATCAGCGCCAGCGTGACCATATCGCCGTTGGCGACATGGCTGACCTCATGCGCCAGCACCGCCTCGACCTCGTCACGATCCATGGTGTGCAGCAGGCCGGTGCTGACCGCCACCAGTGCCGCATTGCGGTTCCAGCCGGTCGCGAACGCATTGGGCGCGCCCTCGAAGATGCCAACCTCCGGCATGCCGATACCGGCAGCCTGCGCCTGATGCTGGACGGTGTTGATCAGCCAGTGCTCGTCGTGGCTTCGCGGTTCCTCGATGAGATGCACGCCCATGGACTTCTTCGCCATGAACTTGGACAGAAACAGCGAGATCAGAGAGCCAGAGAAGCCAATCACGGCCGAGTAGATGAGCAGGGCCTGCATGTCGAGATCGACATTGTTCTGCGCCAGCAGGTTATCTATCCCGAGCAGGCGGAAGGTGACGCTGATAAGCGCGATAATGGCAATGTTGGTACCGAGAAACAGTAGAATTCGCAGCATTGAGGCGCTCTCCGCGCGGTGATGATTTCGCTGCGATTCAATGTGCGGCCAGGCAGCGTCAAAATCAAGCGCGGCTGCGCTGGCGCGTGGGGTCGTCCCATATTGGTATCTGCGCGATATAGACGGCCACGCCGGTGAGACAGAGGCCGGTGATGACGGCCACGCCAGAGAACGGCCCAAAAACGCTGGCAGTCAGGGCGTAGGAGACCACCAGTGCTGCATAGGCCA
>JAHEJD010000118.1 GCA_024639005.1 Chromatiaceae bacterium
TGCAGGCCCGCATCGACCAGCCGCGCAATCGCCTGGTCTTCGATCTACCGCGCGAGCCGCTGCGCGTCGATATCGACCCTGAATACGACCTGTTGCGCTATCTCGATCCGACCGAGCAACCGCCGGCGCTCAATCAGCTGTTCGGCAGTAAAGACAGCTGGCTGGTGGTACCCGCAGCGGCGCCCGCGCCGATGCGCGATGCCTGGATGGCCCTGGCCAGGCAATGGCAGGCGCGCTACCCGGGGCTCCAGGTGGCCGATGACGGGACGGTTCTGCCGCCCTCGGCCAACCGTCTGTTGCTGGGTTGGGACAATCGTCAACTGCCCCGGGCGCGGGCGGGCTTCGTGCGTGACGGGCAGACGCTGGAGGAGGATGCCGCGACGGTTCGCGGCACCCGTTACGGTGCGGACGCGACGAGTATCGTATTGGTCGCCAGCGATGCAGACGGGGTGGCGACCGGGTTCATCGGTGCAGCGACGCCCCAGGCGGTCGCGAGCCTGGCACGCAAGCTCACCCACTACGGGAGCTATGGCCGCCTGGTGTTCGATGCGGACAGCGGCGCGAACCAGGTGCGCGACAGCCTGACGTCGATGCACTCCGGATTGTCGCGACAGCTCGGGCCGGCCCCGGTGCCCCTGCAGCTGACGCCACGTGCGGCGCTTGGGGAACCGGACACGGCTGCCGCGCCGCCGGTCGCGGGGCGTCAGTCGTTTGCCCGGTAGAATGCCGGCGCCGCGACGCAGATATCCGCTTCGAACGCCCGGCCGATCGCCACGATGCCGATGCGTTGCAGGCGGTCCACACGCAGCGCCGAGTCCGTTCTGTAGGGTTCGAAGCCTGCAAACGGCAACTCGATGCGCCGCCACTGCGGATCTGCAGTAAAGCTCGCGCGGTAGGACTGCCACGGTCGCCACAAGTCAGCCGTGCGAAGGTGGACGTTGTAGGACTCGCCGTTGCCGGCCACATCGAACGCCAGGCCGTCGTAGTCCTTTGCCTGCCGCGCCAGCTCGTCGCCGAGGTCGAGCGCCAACTGCAGGAAGCCGCCGTTGTTCTCAGTCCGCACGATGCCCTGCAGGCAGGTCAGCGGGACGCCCGCGCGGTCGGTGCGCCGCATACCGCCAGATGACACGCCACCCATGACGCGGTCGCTCACCAGGCGCCAGCGGGCTGCATCGATCGGCAGCCACTCGCGCGGCTGCGTCGCCTCCGAACCACCCCCGTGCATCAGGCAACCTCCTATCAGTACGCCGACCAGCGCCCCCCGGCGCGCCACTGCGGCAGCTCGAGAATCGTTAAGCAGGCAGGGCACGTGCGGTCTCGATGTCCTGAACCCGGCCCTTGGCGCATCTGGGAACAACGCCTCGACGCCGCGGTCCACCATTTTGAGCTGGGATCTGTCCTTTCGCCAAGGACGGCGGTTGCCCGTCGGGGCGGTCGTGTATTCCCTCTGCCTTCCCAAGGTCCGACTGCCTCTTGCCCCCGGCTCTGCCGGGGGATTTGTTTCTGGGTCAAATACCGCATCCGCGCGCCGGGCCATCCGACGGGGTCGGCAGGTCGCTCGCCGGCCCGGGCGCAAACACCTCGACCGCACCTGGTGCACACCGGCTACAGCGCGAGCCGCAACCGGGCTGCATCTCCAGACGGCGCACCAGACCCTTACGCTGCAGCGTTTCCAGCATGCTGCGTACCGCCGGCGCTGGCGAACCGACGGCGCGCGCGATCTCGTCCAGCGTCGCGGTCTGTTGCTTGGACAGCAGATCCAGGATACGCGAAAGTATCATCGCTCGGCCCAGTCAAGTGTCTCCGGCGTGCCACCGCCGCGCCTCGCCCACCAGCGCAGCGCGACCACCGTCAACGTGAACATCGCTGCCAGACCGAGGATCCAGGCCAGCGAGCTGCGCGGATGCGCCGCATAGGTAGCGGTCTGGTAGAACAGCGTCGCGACCGTGTACGCCACACCGGTGGTCCATGCCGCGACGAACAGTGCCCAGGCGGTACCGGTCTCGCGCCGGATCACACCAATCGTCGCCACACAGGGGAAGTACAGGAGCACAAACAGCAGATAGGCAAAGGCGCCGACCTGGCCGTCGAAGCGCGCATGCATGGCCCCGAATACCGCTTCGTTGACACCGTGCGCGGCTGCGTCACTGGCCTCCAGGCTCGCCAGGTCGAGCGGGTCCAGCAGGGCCCGTGATGTGGCGGCCAGATTGATCGGCACCGTCCGCGCGGCATCCTCCAGGCTCTGCAGCAGGTCGAACGGCGCCTCGCTCGGCGGCGCGCCGGATGCGGCGACCCGGCTGTAGAGGTTATCGAGCGTGCCGACGATGACCTCTTTGGCAAGTACGCCGGAGAAAATCCCGACGACTGCAGGCCAGTTTTCCTCGCGCAGCCCCATCGGCGCGAACACCGGGGTCACCATGCGCGCCGTCTCGCTCAGCACCGACCGCTCGCTGTCCTGGTTGCCGAACGTACCGTCGGTGCCGAGCGAATTGAGCAGATTGAGTACGACCACCATGACCACAATCACCTGGCCCGCCTCACGGACAAACAATCGAACCCTATCCCAGGCGCGCAGCAGAATGCCGCGCAGCGTCGGCAGGTGGTAGGGCGGGAGTTCCATGACAAAACCGCTGCTGCTCCCGGGCAACAGCGACTTCTTCATCATCAGGCCGGTCAGGATCGCGACAGCGATCCCGGTGAGGTACAGCGCGAACACCACATTCTGGCCCGAGGTCGGAAAAAAGGCCGCCGCGAACAGCGCATACACCGGCAGCCGGGCACCGCAAGACATGAATGGATTCATCAGGATCGTGAGTCTGCGTTCGCGCTCGTTCTCCAACGTGCGGGTGGCCATGATCGCGGGCACATTGCAGCCGAAACCCACAATCAGGGGTACGAAGGCCTTGCCCGGCAGGCCGATCGCGCGCATCGAGCGGTCCATGACGAAGGCCGCGCGCGCCATGTAGCCCGAGTCTTCGAGAACCGACAGGAACAGATACAGCGCAGCAATGATTGGGATAAAGGTGGCCACCACCTGCAAGCCACCACCGACGCCGTCTGCGAGCAGCGTGCGCAGCCACGCCGGCCCGCCGGCCTTGTTGATCAACTCACCAAAACCGTCGACGAAAAGGGCGCCGGCGACACCGTCGAACAAGTCGATGAAGGCCCCACCGAGATTGATGGTGAACAGGAACATCAGATACATCACCGCCAGGAAGAGCGGGATGCCGGTCCAGCGACCCAGCACCAGACTGTCGATGCGGTCACTCAGCGTGCGGCCGAAGGACTCGGCATGGCGGACCACCTCACGCGCCAGCGCATGTGCATGCGTATAGCGACTGTCGGCGATCGCCAGGCCGACATCCTTGCCATAGCGGTCCTCGACCCAGACCCGGACCTCGCCGACGGCAGCGCAGAGTGCCCGCGGCGTCGCCTCCCCGCTGCCGTCTTCGAGCGCCTTGAGGGCCACCCAGCGACGATTCTTCTCGTCCACGTCGGTCAGCAGCGGCATCAACCGCAGCAGTGCCTGTTCGACCGCCTCATCGAGCGCCAGCGGAAAACCGGGCGTCTGGCGATTGTCAGCGACCGCCAACATGCGCGCCTGCAGTTCGCTCAGGCCCTCGCCACTGGTTGCGACGATGGGCACCACCGGACAACCGAGGCGGCGCGCCAGCGCCTCCGTGTCGATCCGAATACCCTGCCTGCGCGCGACGTCCATCATGTTAAGCGCGACCACCAGCGGCACGCCCATCTCGAGCAACTGCACCGCGAAGTAGAGGTTGCGCTCGAGATTCGCCGCGTCGACGACGTTGACCACCAGGTCTGCGTCGCGCGACAGGAGGTAGTCTCGCGTGACCTGCTCGTCCAGCGAGTCGGCATCGAACGAGTAGATGCCCGGGAGATCGACGACAGTAATATCCCGGCCGTCGATGCGGCAGTTTCCGGCCTTGCGTTCGACGGTTACCCCTGGCCAATTCCCGGTCTTCTGGCGAATCCCGGTCAGGGCATTGAACAACGCCGACTTACCGCAGTTCGGGTTGCCCGCGATGGCAATGCTCAGTGCGCCGCGCGGTGTCTCGGCGGTAGATGGGGCACTCTTCAATTCAGGACCTCGGCAAACAGTCGGTGCGCCACGCCCTCGCCGAGCGCCACGCGATTACCACCGCTCGCCAGCACCACGCCGCCACCGCGTCGCTGGACGAGTTCCACCTCACGGCCGATGCTGAGGCCGAGGGCCAGCAGGCGACGCTGCAGTCGCTGACCTCCCTCGACGCGCACCAGTCGCAGGCGCTGACCCACGGCCAGTTCGCTCAGGGGAAGGATTCGGGACAAGGCGAGCAACCCTAATGAGAACCGTTCTCAATTTC
>JAHEJD010000066.1 GCA_024639005.1 Chromatiaceae bacterium
AAGGAGACCCAGGTGGAAACAATGAACAAATTGTCTCGTGAAGATCTTTTTACACTGGAAAAATACGCCGAGGTACGTCCCGAATTCCGGGCCCGCGTGATGGCGCACAAGAAGAATCGGCGACTGCCGATCGGGCCCAGTGCGACGCTGTACTTCGAGGACACGCTGACCATGCACTACCAGATCCAGGAGATGTTGCGCGCCGAGCGCATTTTCGAGGCCTCTGGCATCCAGGAAGAGCTGGACGCGTATAACCCGCTGATCCCGGACGGCAGCAATTGGAAGGCGACCTTCATGCTCGAGTACCCGGATGAGACCGAGCGCCAGACACAGCTGCAGAAGCTGATGGGGATCGAGCGGCAGATCTGGGCCCAGGTGGCCGACTTCGCCCGCATTACGCCGGTCGCCGACGAGGACCTGGAGCGCGAGAGCGAGGACAAGACCTCATCGGTGCATTTTCTGCGCTTCGAGCTAACCCCGGAGATGGTGGCGGCGGTCAGGCAGGGTGCGGCGATCAGCATGGGCATCGACCATCCGGCCTACTCTTTTGCCGCCGAGCCCATCGCGCAAAATGTCCGCGACTCTCTCGCCAAGGATCTCGGCTGATCGCGAACCAGATCTGCAAAACCAAAGACCAGCCCGGCTCCAACCGGGCTGATTCTTATCAGAAGCCTTCGGTCGAGGTGAAAAGGCCGACGCGCAAGTCCTTCGCGGCATAGATCTCGCGCCCGTCGACCTCCATCCGGCCATCGGCGATCCCGAGCACCAGCTTGCGCGTGATCACCCGCTTGATGTCGATAAAATAGGTGACCTTGTCTGCCGTCGGCAGGACCTGCCCGCTGAACTTCACCTCACCGACACCCAGCGCCCGACCGTGCCCCGGGTTGCCGAGCCAGGCGAGAAAGAAACCAACCGACTGCCACATGGCGTCGAGCCCCAGGCAGCCCGGCATTACCGGGTCACCGGGAAAGTGGCACTGGAAAAACCACAGATCGGGTCGGATATCGAGCTCCGCGATGATCTCGCCTTTGCCGTACGCACCGCCGCTGTCGGCGATGCGTGTGATGCGGTCCATCATCAGCATATCGGGTACGGGTAGCTGCGCGTTTCCCGGGCCGAACATCTCGCCGGAGCCACATTTGAGCAGCCCCTCCCGGGCAAACGATTCCACCTTCCCCATGACCATTCATACCTTGACTGGCGAAGCCGGCGATCTTCCGACCTGGGGGTGGGCTTGTCAACTTGACCGGTGGGCCCGGTCCCTGCGGCCGCGTCGCGTTGTGATGCGGGTCGCGCCAATCGCGGCGACTGCGTGCTGCGATCCGACGCAGACGGGCGCTCAGGCGCCGGACAAGGCATGCTCCGAGGTAATCTGGTCGGCGATGAAATCGACAAAGGTGTCCAGCGGCAGCATGCGGTTCTCGCTGTCCTGGCGGCCGCGGTATTCAACCTGGCCCGCATCCAGGCCGCGTTCCCCGATCACCACGCGATGCGGGATGCCGATCAGTTCCATGTCCGCGAACATCACGCCCGGTCGGGCATCGCGGTCATCGAACAGCACGTCGACGCCGGCCGCGCGAAGTTGCGCATACAGATCTTCTGCCGCCCCGCGCACGCGCGGCGACCTTTTCATCTGCATCGGCACCAGCGCCAGGGTGAATGGCGCGATCGCCGTCGGCCAGACGATGCCCTGCTCATCGTGGTGTTGCTCGATGGCCGCGCCGACGACCCGCGATACCCCGATGCCGTAACACCCCATGGTCATGGTGACCTGCCTGCCGTTCTCGTCCAGCACGTTTGCGTTCATCGCTGCGCTGTACTTTGATCCGAGCTGAAAGATGTGGCCAACCTCGATGCCGCGTGCAATGGTCAATGTCCCCATGTCGTCGGGGCTCGGGTCGCCTTCGACGACATTGCGGATGTCCGCGACCTCGGGCTCCGGTAGGTCACGGCCCCAGTTGATGTCGAACAGGTGCTGGCCATCGACATTGGCGCCGGCCGAGAAGTCCGCGATGCGCAGGACACTGCGATCGGCGATCACCGGAATGGGACAGTCGACCGGGCCGAGTGAACCAGGTCCTGCACCGAACTGGGCGCGGATCTCGGCCTCGGTGGCAAAGCGCAGCGGACTCTGCACCTCGCGCAGCTTGTCGGCCTTCACCTCGTTCAGTTCGTGATCGCCGCGCACCAGCAGCGCGACAAAGTCGGCTTCCAGTGCCTCCGAGGCGGCGACGACCAGGGTCTTCACCGTGCGCTCGATCGGCTGCTCAAACTGTTCCACGAGTTCGGCGATGGTCCTGGCGTGTGGCGTATCGACCCTGCGCATCGGCTGCGCCGCGGGCGGGCGTTCACCCTTGGGAGAAACCGCCTCGGCCAGCTCGACGTTGGCCGCATAATCGCTCGCGGTGGAGAAGGCGATGGCGTCCTCGCCGGAATCCGCCAGCACATGAAATTCGTGTGAGCCGCTGCCGCCGATGCTGCCGGTGTCGGCGGCGACCGGGCGAAAGTCCAGACCGCAGCGGGCGAAGATGCGGCAATAGGTCGCGTGCATCAGCTCATAGGTCTGCTGCAGCGATGCCTGGTCGGTATGGAAGGAATACGCGTCCTTCATCAGGAACTCGCGCGCGCGCATGACGCCGAACCGCGGTCGAATCTCATCGCGAAACTTGGTCTGGATCTGATAGAAATTGACCGGCAGCTGCCGATAGCTGCGCAACTCATTGCGGGCCAGGTCGGTGATGATCTCCTCGTGCGTCGGCCCGAAACAGAACTCACGCTGATGGCGGTCACTGAGCCGCAGCAGCTCTGGCCCGTATTGCTCCCAGCGGCCGGACTCCTGCCACAGCTCGGCGGGCTGGATGGCCGGCATCAGTACCTCCAGGGCCCCGGCCCGATTCATCTCCTCGCGCACAACGGCCTCGACCTTGCGCAGTACCCGCAGGCCCAGCGGCAGCCAGGTATAGAGGCCGGCGGCGAGTCTGCGGATCAGCCCGGCGCGCAGCATCAGGCGGTGGCTGGCGATCTCGGCATCGGCGGGAATTTCCTTGAGGGTCTGTAACGGGAAGCTGGATGTGCGCATGTCGGTTCGCTGTGGAAAATAAGGCGCCGATTCTACCGGCGGGGTATAGACGCGCCAAGGCGCTGCGTCAGGAATTAGGTTCGATATCTAGTGCGGTCAGCAGGCCGCTGCTTCGTTCAACAACGAAAATGAGGAACGCGCCGTCAGGATTCTTTCCACTTTCGCGTCCGCGAAATGTCGAGTTGACGGATCTCAAAGGAAAAATATCTGGTTCGAGATTTGCTCAGTGTAGGGCTCGGGCGCGCAGGGTTGCGATGGGGATATCGCAACCCAGGCCATTGCCGCGGGTGCGGATCCCGGCCAAGTGCCTGCGTCCCGGCGGTGGCCTTACAGATCGGCCGTCAGCGCTCGCTCGCGTCAGTGGGCGGCCGGACCGGTGTGCGGAATCTGCACTCCTTGCCGGCCTACTATGGTTTCTACACCGCGCTCTGGGCCGGCCTCCCGGCCCTGTTCGTTGCGGCGCTGTGGATGTTTTTCGAGGGTTCGGTGATCACCGCGATGGCCCAGGCATTGGGTGAGACCGCGCCGCTGCTGATGATCGGTATGGTCGCCTTCATTGTCGACATCCCGGGCGGCCCGCTGGACCCCGCCACGGTGCTGCCGGTGCAGGTATATCTGTTGGCGGACAGCCCGGAGCGGGCCTTCGTCGAGCGCACCTCGGCGGCCATAATGGTCTTGCTGGCCTTCCTGATCGCCATGAACACCTTCGCCGTGATTATGCGTCGACGCTTCGAGCGTCGGTGGTAATGGCGGTGCCCAAGAGGATGGAGATATGACTACCGCCGGAACATTCGTTGCAGACGACGCGACCCAGACCGCCGCAGACACGCCGCGTCACTCGAAGGCGCTCGACAGCGATCTGGGTCACTTCCGTTCGCTGGTGCTGGAGATGGGCCAGCGGCTGTTGGCCCAGGCAAGGACCGCCAGGTCGTCGACGAATGGCGCGCCATCCGCGATCTGGATATCGACAGCCTGGAGGCCAATGCCCGGCTGTATGCAATCCATCAGCCGGTGGCGAGTGATCTGCGCCTGGTGCTGACCCTGTCTCGTGCGGTCTACGATCTGGAGCGCATCAGCGGCGATGCGGTACGCCTGGCCGATATCGCCCAGGAACTCTACGAGTTATTAACCCTCGGCGCGCGAACGCGTGATATTTCAGGACGTGCGGCGCATGGCCCGACCCGCGATCGACCTGCTGGAAAAGAGCCTGCAGGCGCTGGCCGATGAGGAGGTGTAGGCGGCGGTCGAGGTCGCAATGGACGGCAAAGAACTCGAGGAGCTCTTTCGCAGCGCATTGCGCCGGCTGGCGACCTATCTGATGGAGGATCCGCGAAATATCCGCTGGGTCATCGACTTTACACTGGGCATCAAGGCGATGGAGCGCGTCGGGGATCATGCCTGTAGCATCGCGCGCAACCTGATCTTCTCGGTCACCGGCAAGGACGTGCGGCATATGAATATCGCCAATCTGCCGGCGGACTGAGCGGCCGCCCGCTCACTCGGCGTCGGTCACAGCTGCAACAGCGTGCGAAAGTACGCGCCCCATACCAGCAGCAGCCCGCCCGCTGCCGCGAGGTCCAGCCACATCCGCAGGCGCCGCGGGGCCTGCTCCTGCGGCGGCTGTTCAATCATGAACACCCGATTCATCAGCGCGTCGAGCATCAGCACGAAAAAAAACAGCACGACCAGCGAGGGCACGATGTAGGCGGTCATGACGCCGATGCCCTTGGGCTCCATGTCGGCGAACATCACCAACGGCAGGCTTACCAGCGCAAGCAGCACCAGGGTCAGGCGTAGACCACCAATCTGTTTCAGCTTGTCGATCATGGGCATCCGGTGCCTGGCGTGGATTGCGGATGGATCAGCTGGTAGGCTTCCGCGCGATGCCAGAGCGCCACCATCTTACTATGCCTGACCTGCCCGATGAGCTGCTGCACCCGCTGCTTGATCTGATCGACCGACTGCGTCAGGAGAGCGCGGACTTTCTGGCGGAGCCCGGCGACCCGCAGCGCTGGTATAACCGCGGTTATGCCAATGGCATGGTGATCGCGCTTCGGGAACTCGGCCAGGGAGATCGCCTCGACGACCGCGTGATCGACGATCCCGTCGTGCTCGGCGGGCAGATCGCAACGCCCTGGGGCAAGGCGTATCGGCACGGTGAACGAATGGGCAGTCGCGAAACCTACGAAATCACCGGAACCCAGGCGCCATGACACGTGTAGTCTCATTCAACATCAACGGTGTGCGTGCGCGTCCGCACCAGCTCGAGGCGCTGAAATCCCTGTACGATCCGGATGTCATCGGCCTCCAGGAGACCAAGGTGCAGGACAGTGAGTTCCCGCGCGAGGCAGTGGAGGCGCTGGGCTATCACGTGACCTTCTATGGGCAGAAGGGGCACTACGGCGTGGCCCTGCTGTCGAAGCAGCCGCCGCTGGCGGTGGAGTGCGGTTTTCCGGGCGAAGACAGCGAGGCGCAGCGCCGCCTGATCGCGGCGACCTACGAGGTAAACGGCCGGCCGCTGACGGTCATCAACGGTTACTTTCCGCAGGGCGAGAGCCGCGATCACCCGATCAAGTTTCCACACAAGCAGCGTTTCTATGCCGACCTGGCGGCGCTGCTCGCACAGAAATACTCCCCGACGCAGGACCTGATGCTGGTCGGCGACATGAACGTCGCCCCGCAGGACGGGGATATCGGCATCGGCGCGGACAACGCCAAGCGCTGGTTGAAGACCGGCAAGTGCAGCTTTCTGCCCGAAGAACGCGAGTGGCTCAATCGATTGATGGACTGGGGGCTTCGCGACGCCTACCGGATGCGCTATCCAGAGATCAACGACCGTTTCAGCTGGTTCGACTATCGCAGTCGCGGTTTCGAGCGTGAGCCCAAGCGCGGCCTGAGAATCGATCTGCTGCTCGCCACCGCCGGCCTGCAGGCGCGGATTATCGGCGCAGGCATCGCCTACGATATCCGCGCGATGGAAAAGCCCTCTGACCACTGCCCGAGCTGGGTGGATTTCGATTGAGGTCTAGAGCCTGCATATCTCACCGATTTCCTGCTGCGGCCCCCGATAGCCTCGCCATGACGGGGCGTACTCGTTGCAGGTGGTTCGACGTAGTATCGACTACGCCTTTACCGCCTTCCACTGCGTGCACCCCGCCTTAGCGGCGTCTCGGTGTCCTCGTTACGAAAAACGGTGAGATATGCAGGCTGAGCGTGCGACACGCTGCGCTGTCGCGCGCTACGCCAGCAGGTGCGCGATCAGGCGTTCGCCGTCATCGCTTAGGCCCTCGGCGCGCACCCTGACGATCTGATTGTCCAGGTCGCGCCGGCTATCGCAGATCTCGACCCGCAGGTAGTTGGGCGTGTAGCCCGACCACGACGCAGCCGCACCGTCCGGCTGGTCGTCGCGACCCTCGATCAGCACCTCGAACTCCTGTCCGCAGGCGGCCTCGAGC
This sequence comes from Chromatiaceae bacterium, assembly GCA_024639005.1. Classification (GTDB taxonomy): domain Bacteria; phylum Pseudomonadota; class Gammaproteobacteria; order Chromatiales; family Chromatiaceae; genus Thiosocius. The sequence continues at coordinate 6,535 of JAHEJD010000066.1, forward strand.
ACACGCTGCCGACTGCGTCGGGCGACGTCGTGCAGCTGCGCGCTGCGTGCGCGCTTGACCTCCCGGGCCACTTGATCGGGCATGGCTGCGGCCTTGGTCCCAGTGCGCGGCGAATAGGCAAATATATGGATGTGGCCGAACGCCATCTCGGCGGCGAAGCCCAGGGTCTCTTGCCATTCGGCGTCGGTCTCGCCCGGGAAGCCGACGATAATGTCGGTGGTGATATTCATCCCGGGGACGGCTTGGCGTGCCTGTGCGACCAGCGCGCGAAATTCGTCGCTGCGGCAGCGCCGGGACATACGCCGCAGCACACTGTCGGCGCCGCTCTGGATCGGCAGATGCAGATGCGGCAACAGCCGCGGGTCGTCGAACAGCGGCCAGAAGTCCGGATCCAGCTCCCAGGGCTCCAGCGAGCCCAGGCGCAGTCGCGGAATCGAGGTGCCGGCCAAGACGGCGCGAACCAGGGCGCTCAGGCTGCCGGCGTTATCGCTGCCGTAGCCGCCGAGGTGGACACCCGCCAGGACGGCCTCCTGCACGCCGCCGCCATGCAGCGCATTGATCTCGTCGATGATCTCTGCGACCGCACGGCTGCGTTCCTCGCCGCGCGCCTTGGTCACGATGCAGAACGCACAGCGGTAGCGGCAACCGTCCTGCACCTTGACGAAGGCGCGGTGCCGGCCGTGGCCGGGCAGGGCGTTCTCGCCGGGCTGCGTGGCGATCGCCGGCATTACCGGCAGGTCGAGCCGTTCGGCCACCAATGCGATCAGGCGGTCCTTTTCCTGATTGGAGACGACCAGATCGACGCCCAGTTCTGCGCCGATGTCTGCGGCAGCGAGCGACGCGTAGCAACCGCTGACCACCAGCTTGGCCAGCGGGTTGGCGCGCTGCGCGCGGCGAATGACCTGGCGCGACTTGCGCACCGACTCTGCGGTGACGGCGCAGGTGTTGATCACCACCAGATCGGCCTGTGCCGCATCCGTGGCGAGCCGGAAGCCATGCGCCCGACAGTCGCGCGTCCAGCGTTCGCGTTCGGCTTCATTCAGGCGGCAGCCCAGGGCCTGCAGGAAAACGCGCATGGTCAGTCGAAGGGGGCTTCGGTCGCGAACGAGGCCCGAGATTCTACCCTTATTGAGGGATCTCGCCTAACCTATCGTTATGCTTGAAAAAATGCTGCTTTTATTGCGACCGAATCTGGACTTGATGCTGCTGGTCGGCATGCTGCTGGGGCTGAGTCTGCTGCTCTGGCTGGCGTTCGGTGAGCGCCGCCTGCGACGGCATCTGCGCCGCGAACTGGGCGACCAGCGGGCGCTGCTGCGCGAGGTGCGCGAAGACATCGGTGACGATGTCGCACACAGTCGGCAGCAGGTACAGGAGTCGCTGAGTGCCGGTCTGATGCGTCTGCAGGATCTGCTCGAGCAGCGTCTGAGTGCTCTGCAGCGCCAGATGCTGCAGGACTCGGCAGCGCTGAAGACCGAGCTGATCGAGCGCTTCGAGACCCAGCGCAAGGCGATCGCCGACAGCCTGAGCGAGGGGCGGCTGGCCCAGCAGCGCGAGTCGGCGCAGCTGCGTGAGGCGATGGAGGCGGCCCTGACGCGTCACCGCGAGGTCGCCGAACAGCACCAGCGCGCTGCACTGAAGGGGCAGCAGGAGGCCCTGACCAGCGGCATGGCGGCGATGGCCAGCCAGGTCAGCGAGGCCTTTCGCACGTCTTCGGATGAACTGGGCAAGCGCGTCTTGGGGCTGACCCAGACCACCGACAGCCGCTTGCGAGAGATCAGCGGCCAGGTCGAGAAACGTCTCGCCGAGGGCTTCGAGAAGACCACGGAGACCTTCACCCGGGTGCTCGAGCACCTGAGCCGCATCGACGAGGCGCAGAAGCGCATTACCGAGCTATCCAGCAATGTCGTCAGCCTGCAGGAGGTGCTGACCGACAAGCGCTCACGCGGCGCCTTTGGCGAGGTGCAGCTGGCGGGGTTGGTGCGCAATGTGATGCCGGCCGGCAGTTTCTCGTTGCAGCACACCTTGAGCAACGGTACCCGGGTCGACTGTCTGCTGACCCTGCCGGATCCCACCGGCAATGTACCGATCGACGCCAAGTTTCCGCTCGAGAGCTTTCAGGCGATGCTCGACGATACCCTGGCCGAGACGGATCGCGCCCGCGCCGCGCGACAGTTCCGAAAGGACATCCGCAGGCACATCCGGGACATCGCGGACAAGTATCTGATCCCCGGGGAGACCGCTGACGGTGCGGTGATGTTTCTGCCGGCCGAGGCGGTGTTCGCCGAGATCCATGCGCATTTCCCGGATCTGGTCGAAATGGCTCAGCGCGCCCGGGTGTGGCTGGTCTCGCCGACCACGCTGATGGCGGTCCTGACCACTGCTCGCGCGGTGCTCAAGGACGAGGCCACGCGCCGCCAGGTTCACATCATCCAGGACCACCTGCGGCGGCTGTCCGAGGACTTCGGGCGCTTCCAGCAGCGCATGGACAAACTCTCCGTGCATATCGGTCAGGCGCACGAAGACGTCAAGCAGGTCAGCACCTCGGCCAAAAAGATCAGTTCACGTTTTCAGGACATCGATCAGGTGGAGCTGCCCGAGGTCGAGGACGACGACAAGGCGGTTGCGCTGCGGCGCGATTCCTAGCGACAGTCCTCGGCGATGATCTTTTCGTACTCGGCGCGCATGGGCTGACGTTCTTCCTCCGTCAGGCGCCGGACGCTGCCATCGGGCATCTGGAAGCGGCGCCGCACGCTGCTATCGAGCCGTTCGAGGTTGCGTCGCGCCTCGCTGCAGCGTTGCTGTGCCGCGGCGGCCTCGCTTTTCGCCTCCTGGGCCTTCTCCTCGGCCAACTCCTCGTCCTCGCGGTTGTCCTCAAACTTCTGCAGGCGCTGATTCAGGCGTTCCTGCGCCACCTCGGGCGATTCCGCAGGCGGAGGCGGCGGCTTCACCAGGCGGCTTGGCTGTCCCCCCGGAGGCGGGGATTGGGAATACACCGCCTCACCGTTTTCGTCGTACCAGAGGTGTACGCCTTGGGCGGCTGCGGCCGGAACGGCCAGCACGAGTCCGAAGAAGAAAAACAGGGAGGTACAAAGGGCAGATGACTGTTGCATGATTTTCAATACGCTGGCTATTGACCACTTAGATCAATATTAGTAGATTGTTCGGTTCTGAAAAGCCTAGCTGTTCATCGCATTTTCCGCGAGCTACGCAACATTATCGCAGGTTTTGGAGGTCATCTTAAGGTGGAACTCACTGGTGCCCAGATCGTCGTTCAGGCGCTGAAAGACGAGGGTGTGGAATTCGTCTGGGGCTACCCGGGCGGCGCCGTGCTACATATCTACGACGCGCTATTCCAGCAGGACGAGGTACGTCACATCCTGGTTCGCCATGAGCAGGGCGCGACACACGCCGCCGACGGCTATGCGCGCGCGACCGGAAAGGTGGGCGTGGTCCTGGTCACCTCCGGCCCCGGCGCGACCAATGCGGTGACCGGCATCGCCACGGCCCACATGGATTCCATCCCGATGGTGATCCTCACCGGCCAGGTGCCGACGCCGGTGATCGGCTCCGATGCCTTCCAGGAGGTCGACACCGTCGGTATCACCCGGCCGTGCGTGAAGCACAATTTCCTGGTCAAGCGCGCCGAGGACCTGGCCGATACGATCAAGAAGGCCTTCTACATCGCCGCATCGGGGCGCCCCGGCCCGGTGGTGGTCGATATCCCCAAGGACGTGACCGACCCGAATATCCGCATCCCCTACCACTATCCCGACAAGATCGAGATGCGCTCCTACAATCCGGTGGAAAAGGGCCACCTGGGGCAGATCCGCAAGGCCGTCGACATGATGCTCGAGGCCGAGCGTCCGGTGATCTACACCGGTGGCGGCGTCGTGCTGGGCGAGGCCTCCGATACGCTCACCGAACTGGTGCACGAGACCGGCTTCCCGATCACCAACACGCTGATGGGGTTGGGCGCCTATCCGGCCAGCGGCCCGCATTTCATCGGCATGCTGGGCATGCACGGCACCTACGAGGCCAATATGGCGATGCACGAGACCGATGTGCTGATCGCCATCGGGGCACGCTTCGACGATCGGGTGACCGGAAAGATCGCCCACTTTTGCCCGAATGCGCGGATTATCCATGTCGACGTCGATCCGGCATCCATATCCAAGACGGTGCGCGTCGACGTACCGATCGTCGGTCAGGTGCGCAATGTGCTGCAAGATATGTTGCGCGTGCTCAAAGAGCGCCCCCAAAAATCGGATGCCGACCGGCTCAAAGACTGGTGGGATCGCATCAATGGCTGGCGCGGTCTGCAGTGCCTGCGCTACGAACAGGGTAGCGAGACGATCAAGCCGCAGTATGCCGTCGAGGCGATGTACAAGGTGACCAAGGACACGGATTTCTATCTCACCTCGGATGTCGGGCAGCACCAGATGTTTGCAGCACAGTTTTATCCGTTCGAGAAGCCGCGGCGCTGGATAAACTCGGGCGGGCTGGGAACCATGGGCTTTGGACTGCCCGCGGCGATGGGCGTGCAGCAGGCCTTTCCGGATGCCACTGTGGCCTGCGTGACCGGCGAGGCGAGCATCCAGATGTGCATCCAGGAGCTGGCCACCTGCAAGCAGTACGACCTGCCGGTCAAGGTGGTGTTGCTCAACAACGGCTACATGGGAATGGTGCGTCAGTGGCAGGAGTTTTTTTACGACGGCCGCTATTCGCACTCCTACGTCGACGCGCTGCCCGACTTCAAGATGCTCGCCGAGAGCTTCGGCCATGTCGGCATGCGGATCGACAAACCCGCCGACCTCGAGGACGCCTACCGCGAGGCCTTCGGCATGAAAGACCGCATGGTGTTCATCGATGTCATCGTCGATCCCTCGGAGAACGTGTACCCGATGATCGAGGCAGGCAAGGGACACCACGAGATGCACCTGTCGCCGCATCTGTCGTCCGACAGGGAGCTTGCCTGATGCGCCACATCATCTCGGTCCTCATGGAAAACGAGGCCGGTGCCCTGTCACGCGTGGCCGGGCTGTTCAGCGCCCGCGGCTACAACATCGAGTCGCTGACGGTGGCGCCAACGGAGGATCCGACATTGTCGCGCATGACCCTGGTCACCACAGGTGACGAGGCGATTATCGAGCAGATCACCAAACAGCTGAACAAGCTGGTCGACGTCGTAAAGCTGGTGGATCTGTCGGAGGGGGCGCACATCGAGCGCGAGCTGATGATGATCAAGGTGCGCGCCGATCAGGCCATGCGCGACGAACTCAAGCGCCTCGCAGACATCTTCCGCGGTAACGTGATCGATGTAACGGATGTCTCCTACACCATCGAGATGACCGGCGAAGGCCACAAGCTGGACGCCTTCATCCGGGTGCTCGACCCGGAGCTGATTATCGAAACGGTACGCTCCGGGCCGCTGGGCATCGCCCGCGGCAGCAAGCGCCTCACGCTGTAGCGCGGCGCCCAGATTCACTACTCATAAACCAAGAACTCCAGGAACTCGCGATGGCGATCAACATTTACTACGACAAAGACTGCGATCTCTCCCTCATCCAGGGCATGAAGGTGGCCGTGATCGGCTACGGCTCCCAGGGCCACGCCCACGCGAACAACCTCAAGGATTCGGGTGTGGATGTGCGTGTCGCCCTGCGTCCCGACTCGTCTTCGGCAATAAAGGCAGAGGCCTCCGGGCTGACGGTAAGGGGCGTGCCTGACGCCGTGGCCGAGTCCGACCTGGTCATGGTGCTGACCCCGGATGAGTTCCAGGCGCAGCTATACCGCAACGAGATCGAACCGAACCTCAGGGAGGGCGCGGTGCTGGCCTTCGCGCACGGTTTTGCGATCCACTACAACCAGATCGTGCCGCGTGCCGACATCGACGTCATCATGATCGCCCCCAAGGCGCCGGGGCATACCGTGCGCAACGAATTCACCCGCGGCGGCGGCATCCCCGACCTGGTCGCGATTGCGCAAGACGCCTCCGGGCGCGCCAAAGACATCGCACTGTCGTACGCGTCGGCGATCGGCGGCGGTCGCACCGGCATCATCGAGACCAGCTTCAAGGACGAGACCGAGACCGACCTGTTCGGCGAGCAGGCGGTGCTGTGCGGCGGGGCGGTCGAGTTGGTAAAGGCCGGCTTCGAGACCCTGGTCGAGGCCGGGTATGCGCCGGAGATGGCCTACTTCGAGTGCCTGCATGAGCTCAAACTGATCGTCGATCTGATGTACGAGGGCGGCATCGCCAATATGAACTACTCGATCTCCAACAATGCCGAGTACGGTGAATACGTGACCGGTCCCAAGGTGATCAACGAGGAGAGTCGCTGGGCGATGCGCGAGGCGTTGAAGGACATCCAGAACGGTGCCTATGCGAAACAGTTCATCGCCGAAGGTCAGTCGGGTTACCCGGAGATGACCGCGCACCGTCGCAACAACGCGGCGCACGAGATCGAAGTAGTCGGCGAGCACCTGCGCGGCATGATGCCGTGGATCCAGAAGATCGTCGACAAATCGAAGAACTGAGCCTCGACCCCGGGGTGCAATGGATGATGTGAGTTGCACTGACCGGAACGGCCCAGGACATCGGGCCATGCCTTATACTTCCACCCATGGATCAGGAACCGGTCAAGGTCACCGAGCTCGGCCCGGAGCGTCCCCGGCGGACGCGTGGCATCTATCTGTTACCGAATTTGTTCACGACCGCGGCGCTGTTCGCGGGCTTCTACGCGGTCCTCGCCGCGATGAACAACCAGTTCGAGAAGGCCGCGATCGCGATCTTTCTCGCAATGATCCTGGATGGCCTGGACGGTCGTGTGGCCCGAATGACCCATACCCAGACCGCGTTCGGTGCCGAATACGACAGTCTTTCGGACATGGTCGCGTTCGGCCTGGCGCCTTCGCTGGTGATCTACGAGTGGGGGCTTTTCACGCTGGGGCGGCTGGGTTGGCTGGCCGCCTTCATCTACACCGCCGGTGCGGCACTGCGACTCGCGCGTTTCAATTCGCAGCTGTCGACGGCCGATAAGCGCTTCTTCACTGGGCTGCCGAGTCCGTCTGCAGCGGCGATCGTGGCCGCCTTCGTCTGGGTTGCGGTCGATAACGAGCTGACCAGCGCGGATCTGGCCTGGCCGGCTATGATCCTGACCGCCGGCGCCGGCCTGCTGATGGTGAGCAACCTCTGGTACCACAGCTTCAAGCAGATCGACTTCAAGGGCAAGGTCCCCTTCGTGGTGATCGTGGTCGTCATGCTGGCGTTCGCGGTGATTGTCTCCGAACCACCGCTGGTGCTGTTCGCGCTGTTTTTCCTCTACACACTCTCCGGCCCGCTCCTGAGCCTGAAGCGCCTGATCGACAAACGACGGCGCCGAACGTCGGCGTCGAGCCCCTGACCTTACCCAGTTTCTTGCGTGCCGGATGAACGATACCCGGCAGGAGCCTCGATGAATCCGGACAGACTGATCATCTTCGACACCACCTTGCGTGACGGTGAGCAAAGCCCCGGCGCGTCCATGACCAAGGACGAGAAGGTCCGGATCGCCAAGGCACTGGAAAGGCTGCGTGTGGATGTGATCGAGGCCGGTTTTCCGATCGCGAGCAATGGCGATTTCGAGGCGGTGCAGGCGGTCGCCAATGCGGTCACCGAATCCACTGTCTGCGGTCTCGCGCGGGCACTCGAGACAGATATCGCGCGCGCCGGGGAGGCGATCAGGGGCGCCAATGCCGGGCGCATCCACACCTTTATCGCGACCTCGCCGGTTCACATGGAGCGCAAACTGCGCATGTCGCCTAATCAGGTCGTCGAACAGGCGGTCTGGGCGGTCAAGCGGGCGCGCGCCTATACCCAGGATGTCGAGTTCTCCGCCGAGGATGCGGGACGCTCGGAGCTGGATTTTCTGTGCCGCATCTTCGAGGCGGTGATCGATGCCGGGGCGACGACGGTGAATGTACCGGATACCGTCGGCTACAATCTGCCGTCCCAGTTCGGCGAGACCCTGCGCCAGCTGCTCGAGCGGATCCCCAATTCGGACAAGGCCGTCTTCTCGGTGCACTGTCACAACGACCTCGGTCTGGCGGTGGCCAACTCGCTGGCCGCGGTGATGAACGGCGCGCGCCAGGTCGAGTGCACCATCAACGGCCTGGGCGAGCGCGCGGGCAATGCATCGCTGGAGGAGGTCGTGATGGCGGTGCGCACCCGGCAGGATGAGTTCGGCTGCGACAGCCGTCTGGATACCACCCAGATCGTGACCTGCTCCAAGCTGGTATCCAACATCACCGGCTTCCCGGTCCAGCCGAACAAGGCGATCGTCGGTGCGAATGCGTTTGCGCACGAGTCCGGTATTCATCAGGACGGCGTGCTCAAACATCGCGAGACCTACGAGATCATGCGCGCCGAGGATGTCGGCTGGACACAGAATCGCATGGTGTTGGGCAAGCATTCCGGCCGCAACGCCTTCCGCAGCCGCATGCAGGAACTCGGCATCGATTTCGCCAGCGAGTCCGACCTGAATGCCGCGTTTGCGCAGTTCAAGGAGTTGGCCGACAAGAAGCACGAGGTCTTCGACGAAGACCTGCAGGCCCTCGTCACCGAGCAGGGGATAGAGGCCGAGAACGAGCGCATCCGTCTGGTGTCGCTGCGCGCGGTCTCCGAGACCGGCGAGATCCCGATGGCGGACGTCACCCTGAACATCGACGGCGAGGAGCGCTCGGTGTCGGCCGAGGGCGGCGGGCCGGTCGATGCGGCCTACCGTGCCATCGAGGCGCTGGTCGAGACCGGCGCCGACCTCAAGCTGTATTCGGTCAACAACATCACCAGCGGGACCGACAGCCAGGGCGAGGTCACGGTACGCCTCGAGAAGGGCGGTCGGCTGGTGAATGGGCAGGGTGCGGATACCGATATTGTCATCGCCTCGGCAAAGGCCTACATCAACGGCTGCAACAAGCTGCTCGAGCCCGCCGTGCGTGCGCATCCGCAGGTCGGCGACGTCTGATGCGCGATGCACGGCGCCGCGCCTGTCTCCAGGCGATGGGGATCGATCTGTGGCGCCTCAGGACCGAGGACGAGGCCGCACCGCGAAAGGCATCGCCGGATGTCGCTGCCCCTCACGCCGAAACAGACAGCCCGAACGCTGTTCCCCCGGCCCCCGATGCCGAGCGCGCGGTGCCTACTACTCCCGCTGCTCTCGACCCCGGGCCCGCGGCGCTGTCCTGGGATTCGTTGCGCAGTGTCGTCCAGACCTGCACCGCCTGCGGGCTGCACCAGGCCCGAACCCAGACCGTGTTCGGTGTCGGTGATCAGAATGCACGGCTGATGATCATCGGTGAGGCGCCGGGTGCGGACGAGGACCGCGCCGGCGAGCCGTTCGTGGGCCGCGCCGGTCAGCTGCTGAACGCCATGCTGGCCGCGATCGGCCTGGCCCGCGCGCAGGTCTACATCGCGAACATCGTCAAGTGTCGGCCGCCCGGGAACCGCGATCCCCACGCCGACGAGGCGGCGGCCTGCCAGCCCTATCTGCATCGTCAGATCGCGCTGCTGGCACCGGACGTGATCCTCGCCGTGGGGCGCGTAGCGGCCCACAATCTGCTCGGTACCGAGGAGGCGGTGGGGCGCCTGCGCGGCAGGACGCATCGCTTCGATCCCGGCGATATCCCGCTGATCGTCACCTATCATCCGGCCTATCTGCTGCGCCGCCTGCAGGACAAGGCCAAGGCCTGGCAGGATCT
>JAHEJD010000067.1:0-10707 GCA_024639005.1 Chromatiaceae bacterium
CCCAGCGGCAACGCCAGATAGGGTATCCATAGACTTACGCCCCAGACGCTCTCTGACCGCCAGTTGCGCTCCCAGGCGATGTGAAACATCTCATAGCCGTAAAAGGCCATGATCGAGATCACGGCGATACTCAGGGCCAGGACGATCAGCGCCAGTCCCTTGCGCAGGCGCGGCGGCAGCAGCATGGGTACCAGATCGACATTGACGTGGCCGCGCACCAGCTGCACATAGGGGAGACCGATCAATGTTGCAGAGATCATCAGATAGGTGACGGCCTCGGTCTGCCAGATCGTCGATGCGTTCAACACGAAGCGCATCCAGATCATCTGGCAGGTGATCACCACCGAGACCAGGATCATCAGTGCCGCGGTGATGCCGCACACCGTCGATAGTGCGGCCACGGCACGAACGAACACCTGCTCGCACCGCTGGCTCAGAGAAGCGTTGTTTCCGGCCATCATCAGCCCTCCCGCAGACTAGCGATAGGCGGCGGCCGACTACCGTTACCGATGGTCGGCCGCCTCCCCTTATTCGACGGCGAGCGCCATATCGAGTAACTGCTGCCCGTCTTTCGTCTCTTCGACGAAGGCCTTGTAGGAAGAACCCTTGGCGACTTCACGCCATGCATCAAAGTCGGCCTGACTCATCGAAACCAGCTTTACGCCCGCCTCTTTGAACTTGGCAGCCGAGGCCGCATCCGCCTTTTTTGCCTCGGCTAGATAGTAGGCCTGTGCCTTTGCAGCACCTGCCAGCAGCGCCGCTTGTTGCTCTTTGGTGAGCCCATCGAAGGTGGTCTTGTTCATGAGCATCGGCTGGTACATGAACCACAGCGCAACATCGCCGGCCGGCGTGTAGCAGCTCAGCTGTTCGTACAAGCGGTAGGACACGAAGCTCGAGGAAGAGGTATTGGCGGCATCCAGCACGCCGGTCTGCATCGCACTGTAGATCTCAGACGAAGGCATCGAGGTGACCGAGGCACCCGCCGCCGCGACCATCTGCTCGAACGACTTGCCGGCGGCCCGGATCTTCAAGCCCTTGACGTCCTCCGGCTTGGTGATGCACTTCTCCTTACCCGCGAAGCCGCCGGCGAGATAGCCGTGGACGAGGACCATGACGTCATCGGTCGCCATGATCTCTTCGAGCTTCGCCATGAACGGCGATTCGGCCAGCCGCGCCGCATGATCGTGGTTCTTTACTAGACCAGGCATCAGCGTCAGGTTGTAGGCCGGCTGCTGGCCTGCGGCATAGGCCAGCGGCACGACAGTCATGTCGAGCTGGCCTCGGCTCAGCGGGTTGTACTGTTCTTTCGGCTTGAACAGCGACTTCGATGGGTAGATCTTCAGCTCCAGGCCGACATTCGCTGCCGCCACTTCATCAGCGACCATCTGCGCCACCTTGTGCCTTACATCGGACGTCGACCATTGATGCGAGACCTTCAGCACCGTGTCCGCGTGCACCAAACCGGTACCGAGTACTATGCCGAAGACAAGCGTCATCAACGGGCGTGGGGTGTTTAAAATCTTCATTTTTTTCCTCCGTTCACTTTTGTAGTTGCGCCGGCGGTCGTGACCATTGGAGGTCTCGGCCGTTGCGCCTCGATTGCCCGCAATCGGGCTTATTGGTTCTGATCTGCATCCTTTAGTGCGTCGCGCTGCCGACACAGGTGACGTTCCATCGCCTGTTGTGCCTTCACCGGGTCGTGCTGGCGAAACCCCTCCATGACCTGGCGATGCTCGTCGAGCGACTGCACAAGTCGACCTGGCAGCGTGAGCTGCTTTTGACGTGCCAGTTGCAGTACGCCGCGCAGCTCGCCGGTTATCCGCTGTAGCCAGCGGTTGCCCGAAAGGGTCTGCACGACGCGATGAAACCCATGATTCTCGTCAAAGTAGCGATCGATATCGCCGGCAGCGGCGGCCTCTTCAAGCCGTGCGTGCGTCTCTTCGAGCGCCTTCAATTGTTTAGGCGTGCAGTTCTCGACCGCCAGCCGCGCGCACAGCCCTTCCAGCGTGGCCATCACCGGGAAGAGCTCGTGCAGACCGTCGCCGTCCAGGGTCTTTACATAGCAGCCGCGACGGGGAATCAGCTCGACGAGCGATTCGGCGTGCAGCACCTTGAGCGCCTCGCGCAGCGGCGTGCGGCTGATCCCCAATTCTTTGCACATCGCCTTCTCATCGATCCATTCTCCGGGCTTGAGCCGCTGCGCATAGATACGCTCGCGCAGCCGCCCGGCCACCTCGAGATAGAGTGGTTTTTGTTCGATCGGGCTGCCCATTGGCTGATGATCCTGGCGGCAACATCGCAGAGGGTAGTCCAAGATAATTCATAATTACAAATGCAAAATCACAAAAGACCAGCCATAATAGCGAGCCGACACCCGAGAAACGCCGACACGAACGGCGCCCGAAAGCCGATGCATCAACAGACATCGCCGCCTTTCTGCCAATCAGCCCCGCGCGTGATCACGCTCGCCGCCAGATTCGCCAGGCGGCCGGTTCGGCAGCGGCCCGGCGGCGGTCTGAGTTTAGAGCGCGGCCGCTACCGTATCGTAGTCGGGCTCCTGGGCGATCTCCGGGACCAGCTCCCGGTAAACGACCCGGCCGTCCTCGTCGACGACCACGACCGCGCGGGCCAGCAGACCGCCGAGGCGACCCTCGGCCATGTACACGCCGTACGCGAGCCCGAACTCCGGGGCCCGGTAGACCGAGGCGGTCTCGACATTGTCGATACCCTCGGCGCCGCAGAACCGGCTGAGCGCAAATGGCAGGTCCGCCGAGACGCACAACACCTTGGTATTCGGCATGGCGGCGGCGCGCTCGTTGAATTGGCGCACAGATTTGGCACAGGTCGGTGTATCGATGCTGGGAAAGATGTTCAGCACCAGGCGTTTACCGACATAGTCCGCCAGGCCGACCGGAGACAAGTCCGCCCTGCGCAGCGTGAAATCGGGCGCGGCACTGCCGACGTCGGGCAGCTCGCCACTCGTCTCGACCATCTCGCCCCGGGAAGAAATCTTCGCCATGCTACCCCTCCAGGTTACCGTTGGCAGGCGCGACGATCTGTGGCGCCCGCCGGGAACTGTAGCGCGACACCCGGCCGATGTCTGCCGAGGTGCGGCACCTGGACCCGAAACAACAACCGCTCGCGACAGAGGACACCGGCATGAGCAAGACGCTGACCCACTTCGTCAACGGCGCGCACGTCGCCGGAAACGGCGATCGCTTCGGTGATGTCTTCAATCCGGCCACCGGGGAGGTGGCCGCCCGGGTCCCACTCGCCTCGGCCGCGGAGACCGCAGCAGCAATCGAGGCCGCGGCGGCCGCTTTCCCGGCCTGGCGCGATACCCCACCGCTGCGCCGGGCGGCGGTATTATTCCGCTTCAAAGAGCTGCTTGACCGGCACCTGGATGATCTGGCGCAGCTGGTTGCGGCAGAACACGGCAAGGTAGTCAATGACGCCCGTGGCTCGGTGACGCGCGGAATCGAGGTGGTGGAATTCGCCTGCGGCGCACCGCACCTGCTGAAGGGCAGCTTCTCGGAGAACGTCGGCACCAATGTCGACAGCCACTCGGTGCGCCAGCCGGTCGGGGTATGCGCCGGCATTACACCGTTCAACTTTCCGGCGATGGTCCCGATGTGGATGTTCCCGATGGCCATCGCCTGCGGTAACAGCTTCGTGCTCAAGACCTCGGAGCGCGTACCGTCGACCGCACTCATGCTGGCAGAGCTGTTAAGCGAGGCCGGCCTGCCCCCGGGGGTCTTCAATGTCGTCAACGGCGACAAAGAGGCGGTCGACACCCTGCTTAGCCACCCGGATGTTGCAGCCGTCAGTTTTGTCGGCTCGACCGCAGTCGCCGAATATGTCTTTCGCACCGGCACCCACAACGGCAAACGCGTACAGGCGCTCGGCGGCGCCAAGAATCACATGGTGGTGATGCCCGATGCCGACCTCGACCAGGCGACCGACGCGCTGATGGGCGCCGCCTACGGCTCGGCCGGCGAACGGTGCATGGCGATCTCGGTCGCCGTGGCGGTCGGCGATGAGACCGCCGACGCGCTGATCGCGCGGCTGGCGCCGCGCGTCGCCGCGCTCAAAGTCGGCCCGGCGACAGATCCCGGTGCCGAGATGGGTCCCTTGATAACGCGGGCACACCATGCGCGCGTGCGCGGCTATGTGGACCTGGGCGTGCAAGAGGGAGCCAGGCTCGTGGTCGACGGTCGCGACATCCAGGTGCCAGACCATCCCAACGGCTTCTATCTCGGCGGCTGCCTGTTCGACGACGTGACTGCCGAGATGCGGATCTACCAGGAAGAGATCTTCGGCCCCGTGCTGGTGGTGGTGCGCATGCCTGACTTCGAGAGTGCACTGGCCCTGGTCAACGCGCACGAGTACGGCAACGGCACCGCGATCTTCACCCGGGACGGCGACACCGCCCGCACCTATGCCTCGCGTGTACAGGTCGGCATGGTGGGGGTCAATGTGCCTATCCCGGTGCCGATGGCATTTCACAGCTTCGGCGGCTGGAAGCGCTCGCTGTTCGGTGACATCCACATGCATGGGAGCGAAGGGGTGCACTTCTACACCAAGCTGAAGACCGTCACCTCGCGCTGGCCAACCGGCATTCGCGCCGGCGCCGATTTTCACATGCCGACCATGAAGTGAACGAGCGCACGACGGAACGAACGATGCACCAGTTCGAATCACCCTGGTCGAGGCTGGATTGCGCGGTGACGGCCACGGCGCCGGAAACCCTCGTGAACCTCGAGATCGCGTGACGCAGACGCAAACCACACAACGCGAAAGGGATCAGCAGATGCCGACCATACTCGCCACTGTCACTCAGCTCGACCACTCTGCCTCGCAGGGAGAGGTGCGTGGCCACCGGCTCATTATCGACCGGCCCGAGGCCAAGGGGGGGCAGGACAAGGGGCCGATGGGTGGCGAGGCGCTGCTACTGGGCCTGGGGGGCTGTTTCATGAGTAACCTGCTCGCAGCGGCCCTGGCACGGGATATTCGCCTGCGCGACGCACGTGCCGAGATCGAGGGGGATCTGGCCGATGCGCCGCCGCGCTACACCGCCATCCGCATGCGCGTACACGCAACCTGCGAGCCCGCCGCAGAGCTGCCCAGGTTGGTCAAGATAGCAGAGCGCGGCTGTATCGTGGCCAATACGCTGCGCGCCGCGGTCGACCTGACCGTCGAGTGCATCGACTAGCCCGATGCAGATGCCGCAGCTTGGCTTCAACCACCCATCGGCACGCGCAGGCGCTATACTGCGGAAAAAGCGCAAGGAGGATTGGCGGCGGACGGCAGGTCCGACGCTGCAGCGTCGCGAGACCAAGCGTGACGCAGAACAAGAAAGGCAGTCAGACCCCGCGCGAGTCGCGCGTCTTCCATATCGGAATCGGCGCAACGCGCGACATGCTGGTCGTCGAAATTCCGAGGCTGAGGCAATTCCAGCGCGGACGTATGGCGCAATGGCCACTTCGGCGGTTGCGTGCTGGCGAGACCGACTTCGCGCAGAGCCTTCTGTGCCGCGGTCAAACCCGGCAATCGAGGAAACGCTGCGGCGGTGATCGCCTGTCGCAGCACCGCCGCCGACGCGGCAGCAATAAAACCAAACCTGGAGGAACGAGATGAGTAAAGAGAAAAACGCCAACGAAGTGAAAAACGATGCAGCCGCAGAGGGCAGCAGCAGACGCAAATTTTTAAAGGGTGGTCTGGCCGCGGCCGCCGGCGTCGCCGCCGGCACCATCGGTGCACCGGCGGTCGTCACCGCCGCCGCCCCCAAGGTCGTGAAGATGCAGACCTCTTGGCCGTCTTCCGACATCTGGATGGACTTCGCCCGCCAGTACGTCGACCGAGTGGAAAAGATGTCTGGCGGGCGCCTGAAGATCGACCTGCTGCCGGCAGGGGCGGTGGTCAAGGCCTTCCAGGTCATGGACGCGGTCAACGACGGCCTGCTCGATGCGGCGCACACGGTACCCGTCTACTGGTACGGCAAGAACAAGGCGGCCTCGCTGTTCGGCACCGGCCCGGTATTCGGCGGCAGTGCGACCACCATGCTGGCCTGGTACAGCACCGGCGGCGGCAAGGAGCTTTACCGGGAGCTGACCCAGGACAACATGAGGCTCAATGTCTACGGCTTCCTCGGCTTCCCGATGTTTGCGCAGCCGTTCGGCTGGTTCAAAGAGCCCATCACCAAGGCCTCGCAGGTAGAGGGATTCAAGTACCGCACCGTCGGTCTGGCCGCCGACCTGATGCAGAAGATGGGCATGAGCGTCGCCCAGCTGCCCGGCGGTGAGATCGTGCCGGCGATGGAGCGCGGCGTCATCGATGCGTTCGAGTTCAATAACCCGTCGTCCGACAAGCGCTTCGGCGCCCAGGACGTCGCCAAGTACTACTATCTGTCGTCCTATCACCAGGCCAGCGAGAGCTTCGAGTTCCTGTTCAACAAGGACTTCTTCGACGATCTCGACGACGATCTGCAGGCAATCCTGCAGTACGGTGTCGAGGCCGCGAGTACGGCCAATACCGCCTCGGCAATGGATAACTACTCCAAGGACCTGCAGACCCTGCAGACCAAAGACGGCGTAAACGTCGAGCGCACCTCGAAGGAGATCCTGTCTGCCCAGCTCAAGGCCTGGGATGAGATCATCCCGGTGCTGGAGGAGGACCCGTTCATGAAAAAGGTGCTGGACAGCCAGCGCGCCTGGGTCGAACGCGTCGTGTATTACGAACTGATGAACGCACCGGACTACGCCCTGGCGTATGACCACTACTTCCCGGGCAAACTCAAGCTCTGACCTCTGGCGGGGCGTCTGAATGAGCACGGCGGTATCGTCCGGATACCGTCGTGCGCCTTCGTCTGGCAGGCGTTAACACAAGTTCAGAGGTAACTGGGATGCTCGGCTACATTGAATTCGCCGATCGGCTGTCGGCCTGGTTCGGCAAGGCCTTTGCCTGGCTGATCATGTTCATGGCGGTCGGAATCGGCTACGAGGTCGTGGTCCGCTACGTCTTCCACGCCCCGACCAGCTGGGCATTCGACATGTCCTACATCGGCTACGGCACCCTGTTCATGATGGGCGGGGCCTATACCCTATCGCGCGGCGGCCACGTTCGCGGCGATTTTGTGTACCGCCTGTGGAAGACGCGGACCCAGGGCAAGGTCGAGCTCGTGCTGTATTTCCTGTTCTTTTTCCCCGGCGTTATCGCACTGATCATCTCCGGCTGGAAATACGCCTCGCGGTCCTGGGACTATATGGAGATCAGCGTCAACAGCCCGGCCGGCATCCCTATCTATCAGTTCAAGACCGTGATCGTCGCCGCCGGCATCCTGCTGTTCATCCAGGGTATCGCCCAGGTATTTCGCTGCATCATCTGTATCCGCACCGGCGAGTGGCTGAGGGCGGCTGAAGACATCGAGGAGACCGAGGTGCAGCTGGCACGTCAGATGGAACAAGAGGCCGGCCACTTCGTCGCCGGTACCGCACGCGAGGATGCGCGCGGCCTGAAGGATGAGTACAAGGATCTGAACCAAAAACCTAACGACCACAACCGGAGCTGAGCCATGTCCGATCCTATTGTCGCGCTCAGCATGCTGGCGATCTTCCTGTTTGTAATCCTGCTCGGCTTTCCGGTCGCCTTCACGCTGATGGCGATGGGTATCGGCTTCGGCTATTACGCCTATTTCGATGCCGACCGCATGTGGCGCGCCTACAACAAGGCGGTCGAGGCCGGCGCCGATCAGCTCACCCAGATGGAGCTGTGGATCGAGGGCCTGTTCAACAACCGGATCTTCGACCTGTTCATCAACCAGACCTTTTCGGTCATGGCAAACGATGTCCTGACCGCGGTGCCGCTGTTCCTGTTCATGGGCTACATCGTTGAACGCGCGAATATCGTCGCCCGACTGTTCAAGACCCTGAACATCGCCGCGCGCAACCTGCCCGGCTCCATGGCCGTGGCCGCGCTGATCACCTGTACCCTGTTCGCGACCGCCACCGGCATCGTCGGCGCGGTCGTGACCCTGATGGGGCTGTTGGCCTTCCCGGCGATGCTCAAGGCCCGCTACAACACCAGCCTGGCCGCCGGCGTCATCTGTGCAGGCGGCACCCTGGGTATCCTGATCCCGCCGTCGATCATGCTGATCGTCTACGCCGCGGCCTCGGGGGTCTCGATCGTCAAACTCTACGCCGGGGCCTTGTTCCCCGGCCTGCTGCTGGCCGGCCTGTACGTGACCTATGTGGTTACGCGCTCGATGCTGCAACCGCACCTGGCGCCCAAGCCGACCAAGGAGGAGGTCGGTGACATCACGACGCTGCAGATTTTTGTACAGCTGCTGACGTCGTTCTTCCCCCTCGCGTTTCTGATCCTTGCGGTCCTGGGTGCGATCCTGTTCGGACTGGCGACACCGTCCGAGGCGGCTGCTGTGGGCGCCCTGGGCGGCCTGCTGCTCACCTTCGTCTACCGTGCGTTTACCTGGCAACGCCTGCGTGAGTCCGTCTACCTGACGGTGCGCACCACCGCAATGGTGTGCTGGCTGTTCGTCGGCTCCTGGACCTTCTCGTCGGTGTTCTCCTATCTCGGCGGCGAACAGATCATCAGCGAGTTCGTCACCAGCCTGGACATCACGGCGATTCAGTTCCTGATCATGGCGCAGATCATCATCTTCCTTCTTGGCTGGCCGCTGGAGTGGTCGGAGATCATCATTATCTTCGTGCCGATCTTCCTGCCCCTGCTTCCGCACTTCGGCATCGATCCGCTGTTCTTCGGGATCCTGGTCGCGCTCAACCTGCAGACCTCGTTCCTGACACCGCCGATGGCGATGTCGGCGTACTATTTAAAAGGCATAGCGCCGCCGCATGTGCAACTGAACGACATCTTCAAGGGCAACTATCCGTACCTGGCGATGGTGGTCCTCGCGATGATCATCCTGTACAACGTCCCGCAGATCGCGTTCTGGCTCCCGGATCAGGTCTATGGGCGGTGAGGCGCCACAGCCGAGTGGCGGCATGATGGACCCGGCCGACCTGACCGCGCTCGCGGCCCGCGAGCGCCTCGCGGACGGTTCGCTGCGCGCGACCGACCTGACCAAGGCCTGCCTGGGCCGGATTGCCGAACGCGAGCCGGAGGTTCAGGCCTGGGCCTGTGTCGACGCAGATCTGGCAATGGACCACGCCGGCATCCTGGACGGCTATCGGCAGACGGGACGCCCGCTCGGGCCGCTGCACGGTCTGCCGGTCGGGATCAAGGACATCGTCGATACCCAGGACCTGCCTACCGAGAACGGCAATGCGCTGGATGCCGGTCGGCGACCCAGCGACGACGCCTGGCTGGTGGCGCGCCTGCGCGCGGCCGGTGCGGTGATCCTCGGCAAGACGGTGACCACGGAGTGCGCCTATCTCGCCCCTTCCAAGACCCGCAACCCGCACGATCCCAAACATACGCCGGGCGGCTCCTCGTCGGGTTCCGCGGCCGCTGTAGCGAGCGGCATGGTCCCGTTCGCGGTCGGGACACAGACGGGTGGCTCGGTGATCCGACCCGCCTCCTTCTGTGGCATCGTTGGCTTCAAACCCAGCTTCGGCCTGATCCCGCGCAGCGGTGTACTGCGCACCTCGCGGTCGCTCGACACGCTCGGCACGTTCGGCCGAGCCGTTGAGGATGTGGCGCTGCTCGCCGACACGCTCGCCGGTCACGATCCGTCCGATCCGGACAGCAGGCCAATGGCGGCACCCCGGCTTCTGGAGACCGCGTTGAGCGCCCCCCCGGTGACGCCTCAGCTGGCGTTCGTCAAGACGTCGGCCTGGGCAGACATCGATGCAGACTGTGCCGAGGGGTTAGCGGAATTGGTCCATGCACTCGGTGAACAGTGCGACGAGGTCGAACTTCCGGGGATCTTCGGCGAGGGCGCACTCGCCCACCGCAGGATCATGCTGGCCGAGATCGCGCACAACCTTCGGCCTTACTATGCGCGGGGGTCCGAGGAGCTTGCGCCACAGACCCGTTCGGCCATCGAAGAGGGCCGCACGATCTCCGCGGATGACTATCTGGCCGCGCTGGACTGGCGCGAGACGCTGTACGCCGGGTTGGGGGAGATATTCGAGCGCTACGATGCCATCGTCACACCGGCGGCGCCGGGCGAGGCGCCGCTCGGGTTGGAGAGTACCGGCAGCGCGGCGTTCAATGTACTGTGGTCGCTGATGGGCACGCCGGCGCTAACCCTGCCGCTGCTGACGGGGGCGAATGGCATGCCGATGGGCGTCCAGCTGGTCGGACCGCGCAACGACGATGGGCGACTGCTGCGCACCGCGCGCTGGCTCACAGCAAATCTGGGTGCCTGAATCGTTCAGGTCGGAAAGAGGTCGACAGAGATGACAGACAAGATCATGGCAATCGTCGCACTCGCAACGATGATCGCCTCACTGGCGATCGTCGCGGTATTCGTGCCGGACATCGACCTGATCATCGTGATCGCACTGGTCTCAGTACTGGCGATCTACGATTTCTGGCAGTCTTTCCACGCCAAGTCCAAATGACCCCTGCGGCCGCCGGCCCAGCGACCGGCGGACTTACTGCCCGGGCTCGGCAAGGCGGTCGCGCGGCTCTCTCCCGGCCATGATCGCATCCAGATTGTCCAGCGCTCGGAAGCCCATGGCATCGCGCGTCTCGCGGGTCGCACTGCCGATATGCGGCAACAGAAAGGTG
>JAHEJD010000067.1:10807-16070 GCA_024639005.1 Chromatiaceae bacterium
GGCAAGGCGGTCGCGCGGCTCTCTCCCGGCCATGATCGCATCCAGATTGTCCAGCGCTCGGAAGCCCATGGCATCGCGCGTCTCGCGGGTCGCACTGCCGATATGCGGCAACAGAAAGGTGTTATCCAGCGCACGATAACGCGGATCGATGTCGGGTTCCCCGTTGAATACGTCGAGACCGGCGGCGAACAGCCTGCCGGACGAGAGCGCCGAAATAAGGGCGTCGTCATCCACGACCGCGCCGCGCGCGGTATTTACCACCACGGCGTCATTCGGCAGTCGTGCGATGCGCTCGGCATTGAGTAAGTGGTGCGTCTCCGGCGTTGCCGGGCAATGGATCGAGAGGAACTGGCTGTGTGTCAGCAGCTCATCCAGGTCGGCATGAAAGACCGCGCCGGCCTCGAGTTCCGGGCTGAGGCGATGGCGATTGTAGTAGTGGATCTCCATATCGAAGCCGCGGGCGCGTCTGGCCATCACCAGGCCGACCCGTCCCATACCGATGATGCCGAGTCGCTTGCCGGTGACCTCGATGCCCAGCTGTCCAATGGCGCTCCAGTCAGCCCAGATGTTGGTCCGCAGCATACGCGCGCCTTCGTGGGCACGGCGCGCTGCACCGAGCATCAGCAACATCGCAATCTCTGCAGTGGCATTGCTCAATACGTCCGGGGTGTTGGTCACCGTGATGCCCCGCGCTTTTGCTGCCGCCAGATCAATGTGGTCATAGCCGACCGAGAAACTGCAGATGGCGCGGACGCTATCAGGCAGGCGCACGATCACGTCGGCATTCAGTCGCTCCGTGTGGCAGGGGATGATCGCGGCGGCACCGGCGGCCAGCTCGAGCAGTTGATCGCTGGAGTAGACGACATCATCGCGATTTAGCCGGGCCTGGTAGTCGCGCGTCAGCCGATCTTCGACGGCCTGCGGCAGACGTCGGGTGACCAGCACAACGGGTTTCGTGTTCATAGGGCGGTTCCGTTCTCTCTCGGGCGTCCGTCGGATGTCGGTCGCTGCCTAGGCGAGCCAGTATAGCCAGTTTGCGCGCAGGGGCCGACGGCATGCGGTGCGATTGGCACTGGATCGAGCAGCATGACGGCGATAAGGTCGTGGGATCCCGGCACTGCGCGATATCTGAAATGTGCTGTCGTCACTGCCTACTCGGAGGAACCCTAAATGGCGGAATTGACCCTGGATCAGACCAACCGGCTGATCGCCGGCACCCTGGCCGAGGCGGCGCGACTCGGCCTGCCGCCAATTGCGGTCGCGGTGTTCGATAGTGGCGGCCACCTGAAGGCGATGCAGCGCCAGGACGGGGTATCCTTTCTGCGTGCCGATATCTGTCAGGCGAAGGCCTGGGGCGCGCTGGCGATGGGCACCGACACCTGCCATCTGGCGAAACGTTATGCGCAGGACGCCCAACAGCAGGGCTTCCTGCTCGCGCTGAACGCGATGTCCACCGGCAGGATCATCCCGCTCGCCGGGGGGGTCCTGGTGAGCAATGACGACGGGGAGACCCTCGGCGCGGTAGGCGTGTCCGGTGCCGCCTCCGAAGACGACGAGGCCTGCGCGCTAGCCGGTATCCGGGGTATCGGCCTCCAGGCCAGGCAGGACTGACGTGGGCGATACGCGCGGCCGGCCTCTGCGGGGCCAACGGGTGGGCTTCGCCGGCCTTGGCCTGATGGGCCGGCCAATGGCCCGGCATGTGCTTGCGGCGGGTGCTGACCTCGCCGTCTGGAACCGCACCCGCCGTGTCGCCGAGGCGATGCGGGGCCCGGGGCTGACTGTCTGCAATACGCCGGCAGGCCTGGCCCGGCAGTGCGATACCGTGATCCTGATGCTGGCCGATACGGCGGCCGTTGAAGAAGTCCTGTTCGGATCAGACGGCCTCGCAGAGGGTCTGACTGCCGACGCCTTGGTGATCGACATGGGCACCACGGCGGTCATGCCGACGCGCGAGTTTGCGCAGCGCCTCGCGGCGCAGGGGGTCGATTTCATCGATGCCCCGGTATCCGGCGGCGAGATCGGGGCTATAGACGCCGGTCTGACGGTGATGGCGGGTGGCGCAGACGCCACCATCGCACGTGCGCGGCCGATTTTCGCGGTGCTCGGCGGCCAATTCACCCACGTCGGTGGCATCGGCGCCGGACAGGTGGCCAAGGCCGCCAATCAGATTATCGTCGGCCTGAACATCGGCGCGGTCGCGGAGGCCATGGCCCTGGTGGAGGCCGCGGGCGTCGATCCGGCCAAGGTACGCGAGGCCCTGCTCGGCGGATTCGCCGGATCGCGCATCCTCGAGGTGCATGGGCAGCGCATGATCGACCGCGCCTTCAAACCCGGTGCCCGGGTCACCACCCAGTACAAAGATATGCGCCAGGCCTGCGAGCTCGGGACACTGCTGGGTCAGGCACTGCCCGCCACCGAGCTGGGCCGGGACCTGTTCCGACAGCTGATCGATCAGGGCGACGGCGATCTCGACCACAGCGCGCTGATTCGCGTGCTGCAGAGACCGCGCTGACGGCGCACTATCGGTGGCTTCGTAAGAAAGGCGGGCTTAACTTAACGCCAATGGCACCGAATTAAGTACCTGCGCGCCGGCGCACTGATCGATGCCTGTTGGCCCGCCAAGTAAGTGCCATTGCGCTTAACGCTGCGGCGTAATTTCGCGCTGCACCAGCGCCTGGACCGATTCGATATCTCGCAGCGGCACGTAGACCGTGAACTTGCCACCATGCAGACTCTGCTCGACCTCGACCTCGCCATCATTGATACGTTTCAGCACGCCCTCACGCAGCGGCTGACCGCGCGGCTTGATGGTCACCTTGTGATCGACGTAGCGTCCGATGTCACCGACCGGGACGGGCTCGAAATCTCGACGTATCAGTATGCGCCGCGGTTTGGATGCCGCCTTGTTGGGGGCATCGGCCTGCTCGGCACCGAACAGCGCGGACAGCGCCTGCGCGTCGGGGCGTTGCCATGTGAAACTGGCGTCGCCGATCGGCTGGTCATTGAGACTCAGCTGCACGGAAAGGGCCTCGGCCAGGCGTTCTGGCGGCAGGAATATCAGGCTGAACAGGCCGACCGGCTTGGCCGGTGCAGCGACCAGTTTGAACTCACCCCAGTCACGATAGAAGTCGCGCAGCGCGCGCCGCAGACCATATCCCAGTGAAAGACCCTGTCCCTCAAACTGCTCGACGGCACGGTCGGCGAGGACGCCACTCCATTCCTGGACCGTCATCTCGGTGCCGATAGCACACTCCTTGAGTGCCTGACGACCAAACTTCGGCGACACCGTCAGGGCGACTTTGAGGTCTCCCAGGCTCACCTGCGGTGCGCCGCCCTGTGCCAGAGTCTCGACATCGACATCTGCCAGGGTGGCCGTGAAGTGCATGGACTCGATATCCCGCAGCTCCATGTTCACGCCCAGGGACAAGGTGCGCTGTGCCGGGTTCAGGCGATAGTAGCCGTCAAAATCCATGTCGAGGTCGTTGAAGCCCAGCTTACGCAACATCCCCGGCTCGATCTGCAGACCCTGCGCGCACGCCGTGTCATCCGCATCTGGCGCACTACCGAACGACGACGTTACGAAATCCGAATTCAACGGCACATGCACGCCGTTGATCGCAAACTCCAACATTTCGGGTGGTTTGTCCTCACCGGGACGCCAGCCGGCACTGCGAATAAAGACCAGCGGATCGTCGCTGGCTATGCGCACTGCGTCGATTTCGATCGCGTCAGCGTAACCCAGGGGCTGCACGGTCACCCCGCTCACGGTGACGGCGCCGCGCAGGTCGGTGCTGATATCTGCATAGCGAATATCGGCCTGATAGGACGCCGCGCTTACCACGTCATCGACCGTTCGCTTGGCATTGTAATAAAGCACACCCTTCAAGCCGCCATAGACGACCGCGGGTACCAGCAGCAAGAGTAAAAGTTTACCTGATCGAGACAGCATGACCAATTCGCCCCTTATGATCGCACCAATGGCGCTTCGACTTCCTGGCGTTTATCGGCACCCAGCAGTTTTTCTATAAGAGTGAGCGCGAAATCCATCGCGGTCCCGGGGCCGCGCGAGGTGATCACCCGGCCGTCGCTGACCACCGGGTCGGCCAACAGCTGGGAGGTCCCGCCCAGCTGGTCATCGATAACGCCCGGATACGCCGTGACCTTATGGCCGTCGAGCAAACCGGCATTCAGCAGTACCTTGGGGGCGGCACAGATAGCGGCGGTGTAGCGATCCTGCTCCGCCATTCGCTGCAACAGCGTGTGAATGCGGGGATCGGCATCAAGGTGGTCCGCCCCCGGCAGACCGCCGGGCAACACGATCATGTCGTAGTCATCGCCCAGGACATCATCCAGGGGCTTGTCAGGCATGAGCACCACGCCACGACTCGCGGTTATCGCACCGTCCGTCAGCCCAGCGGTGACGACCTCGACGCCGGCACGGCGCAGGATATCGATAATCGTGACGGCCTCTAGTTCTTCGCAACCGTTCGCAAGGGGGACGAGCACGCGAGCCATTGTTGATCACTCCGTTGTGGTTCCACCAGTCGCGAGACCGGCACGAGTTCAATTCCCAGATCGGCCAGCGCGGGCAGCGCGTCGGCCAGCACGGTCAGGGTCTCCGGATAGGGATGACCAATCCCTATCGCGTGGCCGCGGCGACGCGCGGTCTCGATCAGGCGTGCGAACTGATAGCGCACGTGGTCAGGGTCTTGTTCAGTGTCGAGGAAGATATCACGTTGCGCGTTTGCCAGGCCGGCCTGGCGCGCGCGCCTGCGTGCCACCGAGCGCACATCGGTGAGACTGTCGACAAAGTATAGGCCCCCGATACAACGCAGGTCCTGCATAAGCCAATCCATGGCCTCGGCTCGCCCGGTCAAGAGACTGCCCATGTGATTATTGACACCCGCGACGTACGGGATGGATGCCACGTTGGACCAGACCTCGTGCGCAAACTCGTCGCGGTCCATCTCCAGATGCAGACCGCCCGGGCCCATTTCTCGTCCGTCATGGGTCTGCATGGGCAGGTGTAGCATGACCTCTTTGCCGACGGCGTGCGCCCGGCGGGCGATGTCGCGGCTGTAGGGGACTTTGGGCAGCACCGAGTAGGTGATCGCGCCGGGTAGGTCAATCGCCTGATGACCAAGGTCTCTGCTGTTGCCGAGATCGTCGATGATGATCGCGATGCGCACCGGCTGGGCCGCTACCACCGGCATCAGCAATGTCAGCAGCAGAAGGACTGGCAGACGCATCATCATCGAGTAGC
>JAHEJD010000068.1 GCA_024639005.1 Chromatiaceae bacterium
GAAGAAAGCTCACTGACGGCGATCCTCACCGCCAGCGACGTCCATGGGTGGTATCTGGATATGGACCAGACGATCGGGGAGAAGGTGATCTCGGAATCGCTGACGATCGGTGGTCAGCTGGTGTTCACCACATACATCCCGAGCACTGTTGCGACGGCGAATGCCTGTTCCGCCGGTCTGGGCAACGGGCGTCTCTATCTCATCAATGCGTTTAACGGGCTGCCGGAGGCCACGCTGGGGGATGGTGTCGTCACGCTGCTCCAGCCGACCGACGAGGTAACGGAAACCCAGCGTTATAAGTTGCTGCCGCGAGAAGGCATGCCGACCGACCCGACGATCGTGTTCAAGGAGAAGGACGACGGCACTATCGACCCGACCCTGGTCGTCGGCACGCAGCTGCCGTTGCCCCCCGGCCTTATCAAGGCGAAACCGATTCGTCGTAGCTGGTGGCGCGAGGAGTAAACTGACCCATGATAGTGCATCGGAATAGTTCGGGATTCACCCTCATCGAATTGATGGTGACGCTGGCCGTGGCGATTATCCTGATGGCATCCCTCGTTCCTGCCTACACCACTGTGGTGCAGAGAAACGAGGTCACTGCCAATATCAATGCCTTCGTGGGCGAGCTGAAGTTCGCGAGAAGCGAGGCATTGAAAAGAGGAGAAGTCATCAGCCTTTGCCCCGCGACCACGGGAAGTACGTCGTGCAACACCGCAGCCTCGCGCTGGTCGCCGTCGGTCTCCGGGGAGCGCCTGGTGTTTGTCGACATCGATGCAGACGGCGAGTTCGACGGCACCGATGTGCTGCTGAAGCGTGTGACAACGAACTCCACGACGGTCGGAGTCAGCGTGGTCGATCCGGATCCCGAACCGGCGTTCTTAAGGTTTTCCCCAAACGGCCTGCTGACGGCGGCAAGTGCCTCGATCCAGTTCTCCGGTGCCGGTGGCACACAGCGCTGTGTGTCTCTGACGCTCACCGGTCGTAGCACCGTGGCATCCGGTGGCTGCTCATGATTCGCGGTGCATCGAATCGCCAGTCCGGCATGACCCTCATAGAGGTGTTGGTTGCATTAATAATAATGGCGATCGGGCTGATCGGCGTCAGTTCGCTACAGCTTAATGCTTTGCGCAATGTGAAGGTGTCTGGCGACGTCCAGGCGGTCACTTCCGGCGTCAATGAGCTGGTCGAGTTGATGCGGTTGAATGTCGACAACGCCTCCGATTACGATGGGATTACGACCAGCAGCTGCAGCAACATTCAGACCCTGGCGGACGAGGACTTCTGCAGGGTGATCGGCCTGATGGCGGCAGAACTCCCCGCGTCCAACGTAACGCTCTCGGTGAGTTCCTGTACGGCCGTTGGCGCCATCTGCGTGATACAGGCGCAATGGACGCCTCGCCAGACATACGGCCTGGGCGGATCGGCCTCGGCGCAAACATTTGGTATGAGCGTGGAATTATGATGGAGACCCGCGGACTGAGGAGGCAGCGCGGCTTGACGTTCGTCGAACTGATGATCGCCCTGGTGCTTTCGCTCGTGACCATGGGGGCGACGCTGGCATTGTTTTCGTCCACGAAGAACACCTTCGCGCTGCAACAGGCAGTGAGCCAGGTACAGTCTGATGGAAACGCGGCCCTGGCACTGCTGAAACAACAGATTCGCCTGGCCGGCTACCCGGAGGACTCACTGGCCGTGCAAAGCGGCGTGGTCGGTACCGACGGGAGCGGTGGCAACTATGCGATTGTCGATGCCACGCCGGGTTTCAGCGAGACCGCGTCCGACGACAGTTCGTTGATCATACAGTTCGAAGCGCCGCGAGATAACTTTTTCAATTGTGCGGGCGAGGAATTTGACTTCGAGGACATGGTAACCGTGCGTATTGCGCTGACAGCTGACGCTGGCGGCGTCAACGGCCTGACCTGCCAGGGTACGGGCGACCCGGCCGAGTTGGTGAGTAACGTCAGCAATCTGCAGATTCAGTATGGCGAATTAAACAGTACCGCGACCTCTACACCGGTGGTTTACGGGGCTTACAGCGACGTTGGCAACGCGAGAAATGTTGTCGCCGTCCGCTTGGCATTCGACGTCGGTTCCGATCATCCGGAGCTACAGCCTCGCAGCTTCACGACCACCATCCCGATGCGCAACCAAATTCACTGACCGCTTTGAAAGCCGACGGTCTCTCACTTGTGGAGTTGCTTGTAGTCATGGCAGTGCTTGCCATTCTGGCAACGGTTGGCTACCCGCTCTACAGCGAGCAGGTTGAGAAGTCGCGGCGCGGCGATGCGCAGGGTGTGCTTCTGGCCTTGGCCAATCAGCTGGAACAGCACCGCGCGGCACAGCCAAATACCGGTTACACGGGTTTTGTCATCAATGATTTTGCCGGGTTATGGGATGCCATTAACGGCAGCTATGACTTCACGGTTGCGCTGAACGCCGGGACACCTTTCAGTTACACCTTGACTGCCGCTCCTGCGGGCGGGCAGGTAGGAGACCGCTGCGGCGACCTGACACTTGACGAGCTGGGAAGCAAGGTAGCCGCAGAAGCCAACTGCTGGAAGTAGCCGTTCATTCGTCCAGACCGCAATCTGGACCATTCAGGGAAGTCTAGTCGCAGCGCGAGTTTCTTCGCGCCGTTTGCACCTTGGAGTGCGTGCCCGGCCAGATCGATCCGGTCTGTCTGGGTGTCCCGTCACGAATCAGATACATGGGAATTGTCCAGCATCGGGGCCACAGAGGGCTTTCGGTCAATCACGTGGGACGGTTTCTCTGCCACAACGAGATGTTATCCCCTGGCCCGACCCTTAGAAAGCGCTGCCCGGCGCCTTCGCAGTCCGAGCTGTCCGTTCACTGCCGAGCGACGACCGAGTAAAGACCTTTTCCGGGCAGATTTTGACAGATCAGGCGCGGGTTTCGCGGTGACGGTGCGAGGAGAACGTCCTTGCGGCTCCCGCATTTGGATTACTATGTCGCACATTCACCCTGACCGGAACCGCGTACCGAAGAGCCTGCCCATGCACATCGAGCTAACCCCACCGGAAGCCAGAGTCATCGGCTGCCTGATCGAGAAGGAGATCACCACGCCCGCCCAGTACCCGCTGTCTCTCAGCGCGCTCACCAGTGCCTGCAACCAGAAAAGTAGCCGGGACCCCGTCATGCAGCTCGGCGATGCGGAAGTCCAGCAGGTCGTCGACGGCCTGGTGAAGAGGCACCTGGTCAGCGACCGCGGTGGGTACGGCAGTCGGGTGACAAAGTATCAACATCGGTTTGCCAACGTCGGCTTTGGCAGCCTCGAGTTCACCGCCCAGGAGCTTGGGATACTCTGTGTGCTATTGCTGCGCGGTCCGCAGACGGCCGGAGAACTGCGGATACGCACGAATCGCCTGTGCCAATTCGAAGACGCCCGTGAGACCGAGTCCGTAATCCATGGCCTGATGAAACGCAGTGACGGCCCATTCATAGTCCGTCTGGCGCCCGATGCGGGCGCTCGCGAGCCTCGCTACGCGCATCTTTTGGGTGACCGCGAAGCCGATCCTACATCGTCCGCTGCACCGGCGATGTCCGCGACCGAGGCGCCGCCCTCTGAACGAAGCCTGGATCAGCTCGAGGAGCTGGTGCTGGAGATGCAGGAGAGCCTGGATGACATAAAATTGCGGCTCGCACAACTGGAAGTTAGGGCAGGGCGCTGAGCGTCGTATTCTGGGGTGCGGGGGTGTTCAGAAGGGTTCGTAGCCGAACTTCGCTCCGCCTATGCTCGCTTCGTACATCAAGCCGCCCTTCGCTACGGTGAAGGTGGCCATGCCCTTATAGTATTCACCCACGGTGGTGGCGTCGTTCTTACCGCCGCTTGCCCCGGCGGAACTCCCGCCAGTCGTTGCTGCGGCAGAAACACCGGCGGTGATCGCGACGGCATTCGCCTGTGCGCCGAACTCAAAGTTGCCGCTGGTAAAGTCATTGAAAGCGCGTTGGTCTTCGAGGAAGACGATCATGCTGTAGGCCTGACCGCCCAGCTGAAAGCCAAGCGTCACTTGCGTCATCGAGGTCTTGCCAACCGCCGTGCCCGAGACGTAGACGAGACCGTTGCCATGGGCTCCACCGACGACTATGCCGCCCTTGCCCACAGTAGGAAAAACCGCATAGGCGTAACTCTTGGCAAAAAAGTTACCGCTTTCGCCGGCATTCTTGAAGATCCGGATGGTGTCCTGATACGCGTCTGCCCGGGCCGTGGTGTAGGGTGCAAAGAAAAGGAACAACATGAGAAGGTGCGAGGTCTGAATCTGCATGCTTGGTTCCTCTGTGACTGGCCGGTAACCTTATACCATGGCGTCGATCACTACCGACAGTTGGATGATGCGATGAAGTGTGCGGGGTTTTTGTTGATAGCCGGGCCGTTGCTGGCTGCCGGCGCCTGGGGCGCAGACAGTGGAGCGCTGCTCGAGCGCCTGCGTATCGACCACGCCGCCATGGTCTCCGCCGAGCAGGACTATCATGCGCAGCGCCGAGATGGCAGCCTGCGCGGTGCGGAGGCCGCTGACTATGCGGCCTATGTCGCCCGTCTGCATCGCCTGGTTGCCGAGGACTGTGTTGCCGTGGCCGAGGAAGGCCTGGCATTGCCGGCGGACCTTGGGTGTTCTGCGGTGCGGCCACCCATGCTTGCCCCGGCCGCCATTGATCAGTCAGGCGAGCGGACCACTGACGAACAGATTGCGGTGCTCGACGCGGAGCTGCTCAACGGCCTCGGAGAGTTCGATGAGATGCTGCTGCGAGAGCAGGAACGCGTGAGGGCCGCAACGCCCATGACCGATGCCGCCAGCGGCACCGCGAGCGGAGCTGGTGATAGCGGGACGTCCGAGGGCCCGGCAGGCGGCGGGGAATCTGCCGCGGCAGCAGATGCCGGCAGCGATCGCAGCGCGGGTCAGCGTGGCCAGACGGACGTGACTGTACAAGGCCAGCGTGATCAGGCGGGGGCCGGTGGTTCACAGCGCCGGAGCGAGCGGCAGGGCGTGCCGCCCGATATCCCGGACGGCAGTGATGACGACGTGGTGGCGCGCCAGCTGCGCGAGGCCGCCGAGAAAGAGCGGGATCCCGAGCTCAAGAAACGACTCTGGGAAGAGTACCGCAAGTACAAGGCCGGTACGCGTTGAGGTGGTCGATGATTAGGCGACCATCGCATCTGGTGCCGCTGCTGTTGTTGATTGCGCTGGTACAAGGCTGCAGTACATTCGGGCCTACACGCAGCGTTGACGGCGACGTGCCGCTGACGAGGCCGTTCACTGAGCTGAATGAAGACCAACTGCTGGATGTTTGGGTGGAGCTGTTCGATCCGGGTGAACTCCCGCAAGATGAAGACGAGGCCATGGGGCTGTCGATGGACATCCGCGAGGCCGAGGCGCGCTATCTGCCGGAACAGCTGCGCGCTGCGATGGAGCGCAGCGGCTACTGGGGGGCGGTGCGCCTGGTGCCGCGCGACACCGCCGGTAGTGAACTCTTGGTGCGCGGGACTATTCTGGTTTCGGACGGCGAACGCCTGGAGCTGGAGATCACGGCGCTGGATGCGACCGGGCGTGAGTGGCTGAAGCGGACCTATCAGGCTGAGATCGAGTATCCGCGGTACCGGGCCAGCGGCCTCGATGGCGGTGATGCGTTCCAGTCGCTCTACAACACCATCGCCAATGATCTCGCAGAGGTCCGCGCGGAGCTCGAAGCAGCAGATACCAAGGCGATCCGCCGCGTCGCCGCGCTGCGGTTTGCGGCGGATCTCGCACCGGACGCCTTTACCGGCTACCTGCGCGAAGACGGAGGCAAGTTCAGCGTTGTGCGCTTACCCGCAACAGACGATCCCATGTATCGTCGCGTCCAGGCGATTCGCGACCGGGACTTGCTGCTGATCGATACACTGAACGGCCATTTCTCGAACTTCACCCGACAGATGGAGCGGCCCTACACGGAGTGGCGCAGGGCGCGTAGCGAAGAGGCGGAGGCGCTGCGAGAGATTAAGTATGACGCACTGAAACGCAAGGCCCTGGGCGTAGCGGCCATACTTGGCGCCATAGCCATCGAGGCCACGGGCAACGGCGGTAATGCCGCGGCCAGCGTGTTGCGCGACAGCCTGGTGCTGGGCGGTGCCTATGCGATCAAGACCGGTTTCGACAAGTCGTCGGAGAGCGGCATCCACCGTGAAGCGATCGTCGAGCTGGACGAGTCTTTTTCGTCCGAGGCTGGACCGATGGTGGTCGAGGTCGAGGGCGAGACCCACGAGCTCACCGGGTCAGCCGAGGCGCAGTATGCCAAGTGGCGTGCACTGCTGAAACGCATCTATGTCTCCGAGACCGGCCTCGCCGTTCCCTGACCCGAGGACACCATGAGAGCCGGTCAACCGCCCGAGGTGAAGGAGACGCCCGCGCTGCGGCCACCAGGGTTGCCCAGCGATTCGACGGACGGCGCAGGCGCCAACTATCGCTGGCTGTGGATGACGCTCTTGGCACTGTTGATGCTGGCGCTGGCCGTGGTCTTCGGGCTGCCCAGAGTCGTTGTTCCCGTTGCGCAGCCCGAGATGCCGGCACCCTCGCCAGCGCCCACCGGCGACAGAGAGGCACAGCGTGATGCCGCGAATCAGGCGTTGCAGCGGTATCTGCAGCTGCGCGCCGGGCTGGCGTTGGATAATGCGGAGGCCTGGGGTGAGCCGGACTGGAGCGAGGCCGCGGGTCTCGCGTCCGCGGCCGACCGCTTTTTTGCCGAGCGCCGGTTCGCGCTGGCCGCGCGCGATTATCAGGCGGCCCTCGACCGGCTGCAGCAGCTCGACGCCGGGCGCGCCGATATGCTGACGGAGGCGCTCGACGCAGGTGCGCGCGCGCTGGCGGAGAACGACGTGGACACCGCGATTGCGCGGTTCGAGGCCGCACTGCTGATAGCGCCGGATCACCCGGATGCGGAGCGGGGCCTGGTGCAGGCGCGCAATCGCGGCGCCAGCCTCGAG
The DNA here is from genome assembly GCA_024639005.1 of Chromatiaceae bacterium. Taxonomy (GTDB): domain Bacteria; phylum Pseudomonadota; class Gammaproteobacteria; order Chromatiales; family Chromatiaceae; genus Thiosocius. Next base: position 6,977 of record JAHEJD010000068.1, read on the forward strand.
CACATGAACCGTGGCACGAAGGCAGAAGCGGAGAACGATCTCGAGGCCGCGCGTGACGCCTATCGTCGGGCGGTGCAGTCGGACGCGGACTATGCAGCAGCGCAGGCGGCGCTGCAGCGTGTGGCCGGACAGATCAACGCCCGTGACTTTGCGGCGGCGATGACCCGGGCGCTGGGCGCGCTGGATCGCGGGCAGACGAATGAGGCCGACAAGGCGCTGGCGGAGGCCGAGCGCCTGCAGCCTGGCGATACCGCCGTGCGCGATGCGCGTGCGCGCCTGCAGGAGACGCGGACACGGGCGGCGCTGAGCAGCCTGCGCCGTCAGGCGGGCGACCTGGTGCGTCGCGAAGACTGGCAGGCTGTGATCGCACTCTACCGTCGGGCGCTGAAAGTGGATCCAGCGGCCGGGTTTGCCCGTGAAGGCCTGCGCCACGCGGAGGCGCGGGCGCAGTTACATGCGCAGTTCGATCACTATCTCGATCGACCGGCACGTCTCTACTCAGCGGCGCCGCTGGCCAATGCCAGGCAGCTGCTCGCCACCGCCAGTGAGACGCCGCGCGATGAGCCGCGCCTGGCAGAAAAGATCGCTGCGTTGCGCGAACTCGTGAGCCGCGCTGCTACGCCGATCACGCTTACCCTGCGGTCCGACGGTGCGACCGACGTGGTGGTCTATCGTGTCGGGCGTCTGGGGCAGTTCGATACCCACGCGCTGCAACTGTTGCCGGGGGACTACACCATCGTTGGCAGCCGCCCCGGTTACCGGGATGTGCGCAAGGTGATAACGGTGCGCCCCGGCGTGCCGTTGCCCCCCGTGGTGGTGCGCTGCGAGGAAGTCATTTGAGCCGCGTCTATTTCATCCACGATTCACAGGGAGACCGCCAGCGCGGCGAGCAGGAACTGCCGCTCTCGGTGGGCGGTGCGGCCCAGGCCGACATCGTCTTGCCGGGCCTGCCCCCGGCCGCGCTCGTGGCCTATGTCGGTCTGGCCGAGGGTCATGCCTTCATTCAGCCGGCCGATACGGATGTGCCGCTGTTTCACAATCACGAGCACTTGACCGCATCGAAGTGGCTGAAGTCCGGTGATGTCGTGGAGATCGGCGAGTCGCTCGTCTACTGGATGGTGCAGGGCGACCAAGTGGATATCACCGTGCACGAGCGGCAGGCATCCGCAGACCTCGTGCCGCCGAGCGCGCCCCCACCGTTGAACGACCGGGTACTGCCCGAGGTGGCGCAGGCGTCGGCAGCGGCACCCGGCCAGCGCCTCGTGCGGCGACTCGCCCTGGCCGGGTTCGTGCTGCTCCTGCTGACGGCCGCGTTCCTGTTGCTGGCGACGCCGATCACCGTGCGCGTCACGCCGCAGCCGGAGAGTCTGGCGGTCGACGGTTTCCCACCGGCGGTCTCCATCGGCGGACGCCGGCTGGCACTGCCCGGAATCTACACGGTCACGGCGCGGCGCGAGGGCTATCGGCCGCTGCGCCAGACCATCGAGGTCGACGGCGACGGCTATCCGGTGTTCGAGTTGACTTTCGAGGAGCTGCCCGGGCAGGTCAGTATAGAGCTGCAGCCGGCCGTCGCGTTCCGGCTGCTGATCGATGGTTTGCCGGTGCCAGCCGAGGGCGTTGATCGCTTCGAGATCCCTGGTGGTGATCATCGCCTGCGCATCGAGACCGCGCGCTTTCTGCCGATCGAGGACACCCTGACCGTGGCCGGCAAGGGGCAGGTGCAGCATGTCAGCCACGTTCTGCAACCCGCCTGGGCACGCGTGCGGATCGCCAGCGAGCCACCGGGCGCAACGGTGACGGTTGACGGTGAGCCGATCGGCGTGACGCCGCTGGACACCGAGCTCCTGCAAGGTGCGCATAGCCTGGAATTGACGCTTGAAAAACACAAGGTGCTGTCGCTGCAGCAGCAGGTCATTGCCGGTACAGACCTGATCCTTGACGCCATCCGGTTGCAGCCGCTCGACGGGCGCCTGGCGCTCAGCAGCGACCCGGCCGCCGCGAGTGTGAGTGTGGACGGGGTGTTTCGTGGCACCACGCCGGTGACTCTGGCCCTGACGGCAGACGTTGAGCACAAGTTTCGGCTGAGCAAGCCGGGTTACCGGCACTTCGACACCCGGCTGACGCTGGCCGCCGACGAGGAGAAGTCGCTGAATGCCCGGCTGCAACCGGAGTACGGCATCGTGTTCGTGACCGCACGGCCAGCCGATGCCATGCTACGCGTGGACGGTCGGGAGGTTGGCCAGGCCACGCAGCGCCTGCGGCTGACGACCCGCAGCCACTCTCTGGAATTCAGCAAGCCAGGCTATGTCTCCAGGACGGTCAGGGTCACGCCACGCGTCGGCAGCAGCCAGAATGTGGATGTCACATTACTCACGGTAGACAAACAGCGGGCTACAGATCGGGCGGCGGCGATACCTGCGGTGATCAGCAGTCCGGCCGGGCAGTCGCTGCGTCTCGTGCGTCCGCAGCGCAGTTTCCGCATGGGGGCGTCGCGTCGCGAGGCCGGACGCCGTGCCAACGAGAGTAGCCGGCTGGTCAAGCTGACGCGACCTTTCTATCTGGCGAGCATGGAGGTGACCAATGCGGAATTTCGAAAGTTCCGTTCGGCACACAGCTCGGGATTTGCCGAGGGCGTGAGCCTTAACGGCGACCGCCAGCCGGTAGTGAATGTCAACTGGGAGGAGGCGGCGCGCTATTGCAACTGGTTGAGCAGCCGCGCCGGGCTGCCACCGGCCTACGCCGAGGTCAATGGACGCATGCGGCCGGTGCGGCCGCTGTCGACGGGCTACCGGCTACCCAGCGAGGCGGAATGGTCCTACGTGGCGCGTCGCCAAGGGCGGCCGTCGGAACAGCGTTACCCCTGGGACGGCGAGTATCCGCCGACGACGGTGGTCGCCAACTTCGCGGACGCCAGCATCGCCGACACGCTCGCCAACACGGTTCCGAACTACAATGACGGCTATCGAGTGTCGGCCCCGGTGGGGAGTTTCGCGGCCCGGCCAGCCGGCTTTCATGACCTGGGCGGCAATGTGGCCGAGTGGATGCACGACTACTACGCGGTCTATCCGGGAGAGTCCGAGAGGCTGGTTACAGACCCGCTGGGGCCGGCCGCAGGTGACCATCACATCGTGCGCGATTCCAGCTGGCGGCAAGGGAGCATCGTCGAGCTGCGCCTCAGCTATCGCGACTACAGCCGCGCTGTGCGCCCAGATCTTGGTTTTCGTGTCGCCCGATATGCACAATAGAGGTGAGCCTTTGAACCTGAAGATGCCGCCTGCGCATGGCGCCGGCGGGGCGCACTCACGCCACTGTGGCCTGCCGTTCGATCGGTGGGCAGAAGGAACGCGCGACCGGTGGTTGTTCGGGGTTCTCATCTGCCTGGCGCTGCACGCGAACGTTTTGGCGCAGACGTCGCCGGATGCGGAGAACGCGGCACAGGCAGTGGCTGCACCGTCCGATACACCTGTCGCAACGACCGAACGGCAAGCCCGGCCGCCGCCGAGGCCACAACCTGGTTTCAAACCGTCGGAAAAGATCCGCGCGGACAGCGCCGTATCCTTCCCGGTGGACATCTGAAGCAACGCGGGCACGAACGCTTACAGGTACAGAGACATTATGAGAAAAGGCTTTCCCGTCGAACTGGTTTACCAGGTGTTTTCGCTGTTGATCGCGTTCATCCTGGTGCACGCCCTGTATGTCAGCATCGTAAGGCCGCAGGCAAATACCTTCCTCGAGCAGGAGGCCCAGCGGATGCAGTCCGACCCGGAGTATGTTCAGCAGCGTTCGTTCTTCGTTGTCGTCAAGGACTACGAACAGGAGGCCTGTTTTGTACTGATGCTATGGGCCTTTGCGATCCTGAGCTTCAAGGGCCGCGCCGCCTATCAGCAGCAAAAGCTGCTCGACCAGGATCTGCTGCGGCTACCGGCCGAGCTGCCGATCGGTCCGGAAGACACCCGTGACCTGGCCGGCCGTCTCCAGTCCCTGCCAGCGCCAATGCAATCCTACCTGCTGCCGCGCGCGCTATTGACCGCCATCGAGCGCTTTGCCGCCACCCGCAACGTGCAGAATGTCTCAACGGCGGCGCGTGATATCTGCGATTCCGAGGGCGAGCGGATGGAATCCGAGCTGTCGATCATCCGCTACATTGCCTGGGCTATACCTTCGGTGGGCTTTATCGGCACCGTGCGCGGCATCGGCGATGCGCTGGGACAGGCGCATCGTGCGGTCGAAGGCGATATCACCGGTGTTACCTCGAGCCTCGGGGTGGCGTTTAACTCAACCTTTATCGCGCTGGTCATCAGCATTGTGCTGATGTTCTTCATACACCAGGTGCAGCTGATGCAGGAGCGCTTAGTGCTCGATAGCGAACGTTACGTCGACCACTGGTTTATTCGGCGCCTGCAGGGCTGACTGACCCTGGTCGCATGAAACGTCGCCCTGTTTCTCCTTTTTCGCTGTCTTTTCTCGACATTATGTTCTGTGGTTTCGGCGCAGTGGTGCTGTTGGTGCTGATCCTCGACAGCGATACCGTGCGCGCCCGCAATGCGGCGTTTGCCGACCTGCAATCTGAAGTGGTGCGCCTCGAGAAGGAGGCGATCACCGGGCGCGAGCAATTGGTAGTCGTGCGCAACAGCCTGACCGTGGCCGACGAGGAGGTGGTCGTGACACAGGGTGAGGCGGAACGCGTCCTCGAGACCATCAGGGCGCTCGAGATCGAAGTAGCGAGAATGCAAAACCAGACCCTGGCAAGCAAACAGCATGTCAATGAGCTGGCATCGGATCTGAAGAACCTGGATGAAGAACAGCGTCGCCTGGGTGCGCCGCAGCCGGCCGAGCAGGACAGCGGTAGCAAGGTGCGCGAGGTCCGCGGCGAAGGGGATCGCCAGTATCTGACCGGGTTGAAGATGGGCGGTCAGCGGGTACTGATACTGGTCGACGTCTCCGCCAGCATGCTGGACGAGACCATTATCAACGTGGTGCGGCGGCGCAATATGGATACCGCCAGCAAGCGCAGTGCGCCGAAGTGGTTGCGCGCGCTGAAGACCGCGGACTGGCTGGTCAGCAACCTGCCGGCAGCCGCGAGTTTTCAGCTATACACCTTCAGCACCCAGGCCGGCGCAGCGTTCAGCGGTACCGAGGGTAAATGGTTGAAGACGTCGGCCCGCAAGGACGTGGATGGCGCCATTCAGGCCCTCAGCCAGACCATCCCTGGCGGCGGTACCAGTCTTTACCATGCCCTCGCGGTTGCCAAGAAGCTATCGCCGCGCCCGGACAATATCCTGCTGGTCACCGACGGCCTTCCAACGCAGGGCCGCGATAAGCCATCCTCGACCACGGTGTCTGCCGATCAGCGCCTGCAGCACTTTCAGGCAGCCGTGCGCACGCTGCCGTCCGGTGTGCCGGTGAATACGGTGCTGCTGCCGATGGAGGGTGATGCCTATGCCGCCGCCGCTTTCTGGAAGCTCGCGCAGGAAACGCGAGGGTCATTTCTCACGCCCGCGAGGGACTGGCCATGAGCCGGCGCACCCGTCGTATCGTCGACATCTTCAATCTGTCTTTTCTGGACGTGGTTTCCTGTGGCTTTGGCGCCATTATTCTGCTGCTGGTGATCGTCAAGGTCTCGGAGCCGCATGTGATCGAGCGGCTGGCGGTAGACCTCAGTGGTCTTGTCGCGCGACTGGAGGCAGAGCTGTACGAGATCCGGGGCGAGACAACGGTGCTGAACCGTGAACTGACTACGCGGCAGGCGCAGTTGTCGGCGCAGCGCGAGAAACTGGCGCGCCTGCGGGGCGACCTTTCATCCATCCGCGGGCAATATACGACAACAAAGAATACCTTGACGGCGCAAACCATTATCGAGGGCCGGCTGGCCTCGGCGAAGCAGGACCTCTCCGAGGAGATGCGGCGACTGCTGGGCAGCGGTTATCAGCGTAGAAAGCTGGCGGCTACCATCGGCGGGGTTCCGGTGGACAGCGAATACGTCATCTTCATCATCGACACCTCAGGCTCCATGCAGCAGAACGCCTGGCCGCTGGTGATGAAGAAGGTCTCGGAGGTGCTGGAAATCTACCCCGGGGTCAAGGGAATTCAGGTGATGAATGATATGGGCGACTATATGTTCTCGACCTACAAAGGGAAGTGGATACCCGACTCGCCGGCCCGCCGCAAGGCGATCATCAAGCGCCTGGCCGGCTGGCGGCCGTTTTCCAATTCCAGCCCGGTGGAAGGCATAGAGGCCGCCATCCGCCGTTTTCATGCACAGGACAAGCGCATCAGCCTGTACGTGTTCGGCGACGACTTTGCGCGCGGATCGATCCAGAACGTCGTCGATACCGTGGCGCGACTCAACAGTGCCGACAAGTCTGGCAATCAGCGAGTACGCATCCACACCGTGGGGTTCCCAGTGCTGTTCGGCGTGACCGAAGGGATCCCGCTCAACGCGGTCCGCTACGCGGCACTGATGCGTAAACTGGCGGAGACCAACGGTGGCAGTTTCGTTGGCCTGAACAGCGCCCGGTAGCGCGGCCTACTGCAACGAACACGCCGACGACGAGGGTCTATTCCCAGCCGATGACGTCGTAGCCCTTATCCCTCAGGCAGCGTTGGACAAAACGTTGAAAAGTCGGGCTGATCCGGGTCGATTCGATACCGCCCTTCACGGCGCCTACAGAGCCACCCGCCAACGCGCCGGCCGCGGCACGTTCGCCGGCATCGCCGCGTACGATCCCCCAGGCGCCGGCGCTGACACCGCCGATCAGCGCACCTTCCACGGATCTGGTGGCGACTTCGCCGTCTTTGGTACGGCTTACCTCGTACTTGTCCGCCAGCGCCATGCACTCATCGGTATCGCGTCTTGCCTGGGGTTGGCCAACCTGCTTGATGTGGCTGTTGGGATAGAACACCGGGCGCTTGGCGGCGGTCGAACAACCCGCCGATAGAGCAAGCAGCACGACGCCGGCCAACAGACCGACCATACGGGGCATCTGACTCGAGAGCGCCATCAATAACGACCTCAACGTTCACTAGTTGCGCATCAGCATCAGCTTAACATAGGCAGTAATGCGCTCCAGTGGATGCTCGATTGGCACTTGCGAACGGCGCATAATCTCCAAGGCGACTTGAGCGAGAGGGACTGTCGTATGAAAAGGCTGATTCTGATTTTGTTTGTCGCTGTCCTGACTCCTCTGGCCCTCGCGGACGACAAAGTGGAATTCGATCGACTGGAGAACGGCATGCGGCAGCAGGTACTCTGCCTGGATCTGCTCGAAGGCAATGTTGCCAGCGAACAGCAGCAGCACGCCACGCGAAGTGCGTTCTCGGCGCTTGTCGCCAGCATTCGCAGCTATGTCGCTCTCGGGTTGAGACTAGGCATCCAAGATCTCGTTGTCATTCGCGAATACGTGGGAAGCGATGAGGTCTTGGTCGGTGTGTTCCTCGGTGCCATGCTTTCCGACGATGCCGACCTTCAGCGCGAAAAAGACCGCTTGCGGGAGGAGCGCAGTGTCAATCTGGAAGAGGCGAATCAGCTACTGTGGAAAGAGCATGATTGTGATTCCGCCTTCACGGCCCTGTGATGATGTCTGTCCGACGGATCCTTCAGATCGTCGCACGCCAGCGTTTGGGAATGGCTGCGCTGAAGGACCGGCATACCGGCGCCTCGCCATCCGTCCGGCGCTGAGCGCGCCCCGACGGACAGTGCAGCGAAACACCCTCACTCGCCTTGTGGAATGCCGCGCTGAACTTCCGCGCGCTCGGCGGCTCCAAGGGCAGCCATACACAGCCGGAGTACGAAGAATGCTGAAAGCAAATCTGATCGCGTCCTTGACGGCCACCGCCCTCATGGCGGGTGCCCTGACCCTACCCGCCCAGGCCGGGCACGCCAAGGGCCACCACATGCCCTATCAAACGCCGGGGCTCGACCCGCACCACGGTAACATGGCACCGGGTGCTACTGAGGTAGATCGCCCGCGTCTGGGCGTCGCCATCTCCGCGATGCCTCAGGCTGACCTGGAGACCATGTCCCTAGAGTACGGGGTAAAGATTGACGAGATTCTCGACGGCTCAGTTGCGAAGGCCTCGGGGCTTCTGGTGGGCGATGTCGTGACAGCAGTCGACGGACGCCCGGCGTATTCCCCGGAGCGCATGCAGTACCTGATCGAGCAGTCCACCGATGCGGCCATGTTGACGCTGATGCGGGGTGACGAATCCTTGAAACTGACGGCCGCGTTTGCCCCGCCCAAGGCTTCCGGGATGACCGGCCGGGCAGTGCTGGGCATTCGTATCCAGGAAATGACCACGGATCTTAAGGAGGCCTTCGGTTCGGAAGACGATCGGGGCGTTTTGATAGCCCAGGTCATGCGGAACTCTGCGGCCAGTCGAGCCGGACTCCGAGCCGGTGATGTGCTGGTGTCCGTCGGTGACGATCGCATCGTGGCTGTAGAGAACGTCCACAGCGCGCTCCGCGGGCATTCGCCGGGTGACTCGCTCGAAGTCGCTATCGTACGCGATCGACAGGAGTCGACCGTTCAGGTCGCCCTCGGCGGCGTACCGGCCGCGCAGGCACCACGTGCCGCACCGGCCCACGGAATGCACGGCCATGGCCACTCGGGCCACGGTTCGCACGGCCAGCATGGGATCATGCCCGAGCATGGTTGCAGCACGGGAAATAAGTATCGGCCGTCGTGAGATCGCTGGGCGCACACGGCCGTTGTTGATCGGACGGCCGTGTGCGCAGCTCAATCGTTCTGTTACGCGGGGTTTCCCTCTCATTCCATCGATTACCTCAGCGGATTTCGTTCATTAGACTCCTTCCGCATTTCGGCCTTCTCGGCAGGCGAGGCATTTTGGAATCGCTGAAGACGTTTCCTGGTTGCCTCTCGTTGGTCCGGGGTCATTGATTGCCATCGCCGTTTGATGCGAGATCGCCGCTCTTCCGGAAGCGACCGAAACCACGCACGGCGCCGCT
>JAHEJD010000069.1 GCA_024639005.1 Chromatiaceae bacterium
GAGCATCGCGTTCGCCGTCGCGGAGATCATCCACAGCCGAAACGGCAGGCCGGGGCTGACCGAACGCTATCCCTGGATTGTCGCCTTCACCCTCGGGCTGCTGCATGGTTTCGGCTTCGCCAGCGCGCTGGCCAAGGTCGAGTGGGCGCACGCCGTGTTGAGCGGCTCGAATATGCACCGTGCGAATGTCAGCGGCGCGAACTTCGGAGGAGTCGAGATGGCCACGGTCAACATGGAGTATGCGAACGTCTCAGAGGCGAAGAACGTCGATATTCCGACGTACAAGGAACACGTGCGATGATTGAACCGGTCTACCGGCCCTCTCGAAGACACCGTCTCCGGTGCTGGCGAACACCGCCAATAAAGGGACAGGCTACTGACTGCACCTGTCTCAAGGTCAGGCCGTCGTCGGTCGCCATGGACGCCGTCGTGAGCTCCTGTCCGGCGACACCATCGACATTCGCAACTCTGTGTTATCCTCAAAAACAGTGGAGGCGTCGATGATGTTCAGCGGCCCTAGCGTGTGTCGCCCGTCGCCGCTGGCCCTGATCTTGATCGGGATCACCAGCATTGCAGGCTCGCTCAACGCTGCCGAATGGCGGACCCAACTGGGCAACGGCCAGCCGATCGTGGTTGACCCAACAACCAACCGCGCCGTGATCCAGTCCGGTATCGGGCAAGGCCGTCCGCTCTGGGACGGCGTACACCGCCTGCAAAACGGGTCAACGATCACGATTCGCTCAGGCATTGTCGTACCCAACGAGGCCCTTTCCAGCCCGACGTCACCGATGCCCTCGCCGGCCGAAGAAATCAGCGCCGATACAACGACGCCGGACGTGCCGGCGGATCAGAAGTCAACCACCGATTCGGCACGCGCTCCCGCGAACCGGACGTCACGGCATCGAGGCCACTGCGATCACCTGGTACTGAAGACCTGTGGTCTGAACGGCGGTTGTGACGACGCCGAGTCCTGCCATCTGGCCAGGCAGCTCCGAAAAGTGCAGCAAAAAGCCAAATACCCAGGCCTGGGCAACATCGGATGGGCCGAGGAGCGTTGTCGCGAGGCACTGATGGATGACGACGGTCTCTCCGCCTGCGAAATCGAGCCGGCGCTCGACGAGGTCGCCTGCGGCGCCTTGGTCGAGCGGGTCTGCGCCTCGGCATCCCGCTGTCGGCGTTCAAGGACCTGCCGCGACGTGCGGGAACTCTTTGATCTGGAGCAAATTGCGCTCGAAAAATCCTCGCCGACCGAACTCGAGTTAGTCCGCCAGCGCTGCACCGAGCTCTTAGGCCGGCATGCGTTTTTTCGGCCCTGCCGCTAGACCTGTCGCTACGCCGATCGATCCACGCAACGGCATTCCTCGACGCAAATGCCTCAAAGAGGCGTTTCGACCTGCGAAACATCAATTCACGGGAGTTCAGAAGGTCCTAGACTAAAAAAAGAGAGGGAGCATCCGGCGAACCTGGTGATGTCCGCAAACGGCGACTTTTCCGCGGTGGCCACGGCGGCCAGCCATAGTGATCCGATCGCCCCGGTGATATTCGGGGTCACCCTCATATTGGTCGCCGCCCTAATCGGCCGGCATCTTGCTCGTCGCACCCAACAACCGTCGGTTCTCGGCGAACTGCTAATGGGGCTCCTGCTCGGGAACGTGCTGGCCTGGTCGGGCTACGAGTTGATGCTGGTGCTCCGCGAGGGCGCGGCGGTCATGGACATGACTAAGGCCGCACTGAGCGGACTTGACTGGCCGGCAGCCGCGCGTCTGGTCCTCGGCGAGGAAAGGGCGCCGGCCTTACTCGAGCTGCTGAAAGGCCCGCAAGGCGGCGAATACCTACTCGTCGTGCACGCGGTCGACGTGTTCTCCCGCTACGGGGTGATCTTCCTGTTGTTCCATGTCGGCCTCGAGACCTGCGTCTCGGATCTGCGCAACGTCGGTGCCGATTCGATTCGCGTCGCCCTGATCGGGGTCCTCGCGCCGTTCGCCCTCGGCTTGTTGACTTCCTGGCTATTCTCACCCAACGGGGGCTATGCCCAGCACCTGTTCCTGGGTGCCACGCTCGGGGCCACGAGTATCGGCATCACCGCGCGGGTCCTGCAGGACCTCAAGAAGGGCCAGTCCGGTGAGGCCCGGATCATCCTCGGTGCCGCGGTGATAGACGACATACTGGGCCTGATCATGCTTGCAATCGTGACCAGCATCATCGTGACCGGAACGCTGCAGCTGAGCGAAATCGGACGCACCATCGCGCTGGCCACCCTCTTCATCGCCGCGGCGCTGGCGCTCGGCCCCTACGTGATCCGTTTCCTGATCTGCATGCTGCGCCATTTCGACGAAATGGAGGCCAAGATCTTCATCTCGTTCGTGTTCGCGATGACGCTGGCCTGGGCCGCCTCTTTGGTCGGCCTCGCCGCCATCATCGGCGCCTTCGCCGCCGGCGTGTTGGTCATGGACGATCAATTCAAACCCTGGCAGTGCGACACTTGCCGCAAATACTCGATCAAGGAGCTTTTCGCACCGATCGAGGCGATCCTAGTCCCGATCTTCTTCGTCCTGATGGGTATCCAGGTCAAGCTCGAGGCCTTCCTCGACCTGCAGGTGATCCTCCTCGCGTTAGGCCTGATCGTGGCCGCGGTGGCCGGCAAGCTGGTGGCGGGTCTCGGGGTTCGCGGCCGCGGGCTGCAGCGGCTGGTGGTCGGCGTCGGCATGTTGCCACGCGGCGAGGTGGGTCTGGTGTTCGCATCGATCGGGCGCAGTCTCGGCGTCATAAGCACAGAGGTGTTCTCGGCGGTCGTGCTGATGGTGATCGTGACGACCTTTGCCACGCCACCGCTGTTGAGGTCGCTATTCAGGAATGGAGGGCAACTACAGGATTCCGAGACCCCGGTCGCGCATTGAGCGCAACTCGACGCAGCGGCTGGACACGTCGAATACCCGGACGAGACCGCGGGACAGCCACGACGATCGTCGCGGAGAATATTTTTTGCCGCTGGCTACGCGACGAGGACGTGACGATTCCGACCGCCGTCGATGCGGTCCGCGAAGTCGGCAACCCGACGATCGTCGCGACATTCGCGATCCTGGCGGCCCTGCTGCCAATGCCTTGCAAGAGGTGCCGCAGATCACTGCGCTGCAAAGCTATGTCGGCGACATCAAAGCCGGCTATGGTCTCGAACCCACCTGTATCGTGATGCAGTCGCCGCTGCAGGTGCGCGCCGACCTGAGACAACTTCATGAGCTACCCATACAGAGCGCCAGTGGCGTCGCGGCCCCGCTCCGGGGAACTCGGGCGCTTCGTGCGACTGCAGGAGGATTCCATTATCTACGCGAAGGACCTCGCACCAATGGCAGCCGCCGCGCAGACCGATCTTGTCATTCAAGCTATCCTCCTGCCTTCAACTACTCGTCTGGATGGCGTTTGGGCAGTACCCAGCCAGGCCGCGGGTAATGACAGGTGTAACCGCTGGGATAGCGCTCCAGGTAGTCCTGGTGCTCCGGCTCCGCTTCCCAGAACGGGCCGACGGGCTCGACCTCGGTAACGACCTTCCCCGGCCACAGGCCGCTGGCTTCGACGTCGGCAATGGTGTCGAGGGCGGTGCTTTTCTGCGCCTCACTCTCGTAGAAGATGGCCGAGCGATAGGAGGCGCCCCGATCATTGCCCTGGCGATTCGACGTGGTTGGATCGTGGATCTGGAAGAAGAACTCCAACAGTTTGCGGTACGCGATCACCCCTGGATCGAACAGGATCTCGATGCCTTCGGCATGGGTGCCGTGATTGCGGTAGGTCGCGTTGGGTACGTCGCCGCCGGTGTAGCCCACGCGGGTGTCAACGACACCGGGGAGCTTCCGGATCAGGTCCTGCATGCCCCAGAAACAACCGCCGGCGAGAACTGCGCGTTCTTGTGGCATTCAGATAGCCTCCACTTGGTCAAGATAGTCACCGTAACCCTCCGCCTCCATTTCGTCGCGATGTACGAAACGTAGCGATGCCGAGTTGATACAGTAACGCAGGCCTCCGCGATCCCGGGGGCCGTCGGGAAATACATGCCCCAGGTGGCTGTCGCCATGGGTGCTTCGGACCTCGGTGCGCATCATGCCGTGGCTGGAATCCCGCAACTCGTTCACGCCCGCCGGCTCGATGGGTTTCGTGAAGCTCGGCCAGCCGCAACCGGACTCGAATTTATCGGATGAGGCAAACAGCGGTTCGCCAGAGACCACATCGACATAGATGCCGGGCTCTTCGTTGTGCAGATACTCGCCCGTGCCGGGCCTTTCAGTACCGCTTTCCTGTGTGACCCGGTACTGTTCAGCGTTCAGTCGGGCGATTGCATCCGCGTACTTCCGGCACTCTCTCATGTTGCGCTCCTTTCTTAACTCCCGAATTTCCTATCCGGACACGGCGATTTCAACCCCAAAACCTACACGGTGTATCGGGTTGAGATAGACCTCTGTTGAAAGACCGTTGTGCTGCTCGATTGCATCCCGAACTGACTGCCTTAGGGCGGGCAGCAGTGATTCGACGAACCATGGGTCCTTCTTGATCCAGACATTGTTCCTCGAGCTGGGATATTGTCTAAGGGCGCTGCTATTTTCCCGATCATGGAACCAAACCTCGCAGCAAAACGACTCGCGGAACTCGGTCACCGCACGCGACTGAGCATATTTCGTCACCTGGTACGATGCGGGCCAAAAGGATGTCCGGTCGGAGACGTACAGCGCATTCTGGGTATTCCCGGATCTACGCTGTCACACCATATCGCCAGGCTGGTCTCGGCGGGACTGGTGGAGCAGCACCGCGACGGTTGCACCCTCTATTGTGTCCCGAAGAAGGAGGCACTGACCGAGACAATGGAGTACCTGACCGAAGAGTGTTGCCAGGGCAACTGCGCGGTGTAAAAAAATCTGGCCAATAAGTTCGAAGATACTAGAAATTTAGGTGAATGCAATGGCAGGAGAATTATCTCAAAAGCTACTGGATACAGGCCTGTACGCCATGCAGCCGTTCGCCGAACTCGCGGTTCTGTTTGTGGCGATCAGTTTCCTGGTTGGGGCGCTGAACGAATGGCTGCCCGCGGAAAAGACGCGTCGTTACCTGTCGGCCCGACACGGACGCGGCTATCGTTGGCGTATCGCTCTATGTTCGTGGTTCGACCATGATCCCCATCGCCATGACGCTCACGGCGAAAGGCATGGGCATTGGTGCCGTGATCGCGCTGGTGATTGGTGGTGCCGGTGCGTCACTGCCAGAGATGATCATGTTGAAACGCATGTTCCACTGGCCAATCCTAATTGCCTTTATGTCCTCGGTATTCGGGATAGCGATCACGACCGGTTATCTCGCCGAGGCCTTTTTCTGACCGGTTGCCGCCGCGTGTTTCGGAAAGATTTCAGCAGATTATGAAGTCGCGGGTTGGGAAGGCAGCGATCGCGCGAACGAGGCGAGTCGGCATGGTTCGCAGCGCATTTTCTGCTCAGGGCCTCATGAGAGCGTGCGGCGAACGGCATCGCGCCAACCCGTGATGAGGCGTCGGCGCGTGTCGGAATCAATCGTCGGTTCGAAGCAGCGATCGAGTTTCCAGGTCGCCGCGAATCCTCTTTCATCCGGCCATACTCCGGCGCGCATGCCCGCGAGCCATGCTGCACCCAGCGCTGTGGTCTCCAGTACTTGCGGGCGGTGGACCGGCCGATCGAGGATGTCAGCCAGGCGCTGCATGGTCCAATCGGAGGCGACCATGCCGCCGTCGACGCGCAACGCGGCATCGGATGAGCCCGCGAAGTCGGCTTGCATGGCTTCCAGGAGATCCAAGGTCTGGTAACACACGGATTCGAGTGCGGCCCTTGCTATTTCGTTGCGCCCGGTGCCGCGTGTTAGCCCGAAGATGGCACCACGCGCGTTCGCGTCCCAGTGCGGTGCACCCAGACCGACGAAGGCGGGCACCAGGTAGACCTGCTGATTGGGATCGGCCGCGGCGGCCATCGGGCCCGACTGCGTCGCCGAGTCGAGAGTCTGCAGGCCGTCGCGCAGCCATTGAATGGCGGCGCCGGCGACGAAGATCGAGCCCTCCAGGGCATAAGTGGTCTTGCCGCGCAAGCGATAAGCGATGGTGCTGACCAGCCGGTTTTGCGAATGCACCAGTTCGTCGCCTGTGTTGAGCACGGCGAAGCAACCCGTGCCGTAGGTGGATTTGATCGTGCCACGCTCGAAACATGCCTGCCCGATCAGTGCGGCCTGCTGGTCGCCGGCGACGCCGCGGATGGGAATGGCCGAGCCGAACAGTTCCGGGGCCGTTTCGCCGAAATTGTCGGCGCAGTCTTTCACCTCAGGCAGCAGCGAGTCGGGGACATTGAGGATCTCGAGCAATTCCTGGTCCCAGGCATTGTCGCGGATGTTGTACAGCAGGGTGCGCGAGGCATTGCTGGCGTCGGTGACATGCACCTTGCCCCCGGTGAGGCGCCACAGCAGGAAGCAGTCGACGGTGCCGAATGCCAGTTTGCCTGCGGTGGCTCGGGCGCGGGCGCCCGGCACATTGTCCAGCAGCCAGGCGATCTTGGTGCCCGCGAAATAGGGGTCGAGCAGCAGGCCGGTCTTTGCGCTGAATGTGGGCTCTACGCCGTCTGCCTTGAGCAGATCGCACAGCGGCGTGGTCCGCCGGTCCTGCCAGACGATGGCGCGATGGATGGGCTTGCCGGTGACGCGATCCCAGATCAGCGTGGTCTCACGCTGGTTGGTGATGCCGATTGCAGCGATATCGCGGGCCGATGCGCCGGCCTTGTCCATGGCCGCGCGCATCGTGAGCACGGTCGTGTTCCAGATATCCTCGGGTTCGTGCTCCACCCAGCCCGAATCCGGGAAGTGTTGCTGGAACTCCTGCTGGCCTGTCGCCAGGTTACGAAAGTCCGTATCGAATACGATGGCCCGAGAACTGGTCGTACCCTGGTCGATAGCGATGACGTAATCGTTCATGGTCGATCAAGACCCTCCACTTCAAACCCACTTCCAGATTGCCGCCGCCAAGGCGAGCGAGATGACGATCGCCCAGGTCAGGGGCATGCCGAAAAAGAACAACCAGAATATATGCACGTAGGCAGCGGCCAGCAGCGATATGAAAAGGCGGTCGCCGCGTGTGGTGCGCAATCCCAGAATGCCGTCACGCGCGTTGCCGCCGGGGTGCCGGATCTCCACTACGGTCATGAGCGCCAGCAGGACTGCGATGATGCCGAAGAATGCGGCGGTCTGCCATGTCCAGGCCATCCACGACAGGCCCATGCTCAGACCCTCCCCAGGGCGAAGCCCTTGGCGATGTAATTGCGCACGAAGAAGATGACGATGGCGCCCGGCACCATGGTCAGGGTGCCGGCGGCGGCTAGCAGCCCCAGCTCGTAGCCCGACGAACTCGCCGTCCGGGTCATGACCGCGGCGATCGGCTTCGCATCCACCGATGTCAGGGTCTTGGCCAGGAGAAGTTCGACCCATGAGAACATGAAGCAGAAGAAGGCTGCGACCCCGATCCCCGCCGCGATGGTGGGAAGAAATATCTTGGTAAAAAATTTCCAGAAGGGATAGCCGTCGATGTAGGCGGTTTCGTCCAGTTCCTTGGGCACGCCGGACATAAAGCCCTCGAGGATCCACACCGCCAGCGGGATGTTGAACAGGCAATGCGCCAGCGCCACGGCGATATGGGTGTCGAACAGGTTCATGGCCGAGTACAGCTGAAAGAACGGCAGCGCGAACACTGCGGCCGGCGCCATACGGTTGGTGAGCAGCCAGAAGAACAGGTGCTTGTCGCCGAGGAAGCGATAGCGCGAGAAGGCGTAGGCCGCCGGCAGTGCGACAGTGACCGAGATCAGCGTATTGATGCACACGTAGATCAGCGAATTGATATAGCCGTTGTACCAGGTGGGATCGGTGAAGATCGCCCTATAGTTCTCGAGCGTGAACTCTTGCGGGAACAGGCTGAATGTCCCGAGGATCTCGTTGGTTGTCTTGAAAGACATGTTCAGCAGCCAGTAGATCGGCAGCATCAGGAACACGATGTAAACAAACGGGACAAGCCATTTGAAGCTGGCGGTGCGCCTGGTGGACATCACTTTGCCTCCCCACGGGTCATCAGCGTGTAGAAGATCCAGGAAAACAGCAGGATGATCAGGAAGTAAATGAGGCTCATCGCAGCGGCCGGGCCGAGGTCGAACTGGCCAAGCGCGATCTTGACCAGGTCCAGCGACAGCAGCGTCGTGGAGTTGCCCGGACCGCCGCCGGTGAGCACGAACGGCTCGGTATAGATATTGAAGCTGTCCATGAAACGCAGCAGCACGGCGATAGTCAGCACATGCTTGAGCTTGGGCAGCTGGATGTAGCGGAAGACCGCCCAGGCGCTCGCGCCGTCGATGCGCGCGGCCTGATAATAGGCGTCCGGGATCGAGCTCAGTCCGGCGTATGCCAGCAGCACCACCAGAGAGGTCCAGTGCCAGACATCCATCGCGATCAGGGTCGCCCAGGCAGAGAAGGGCTGACGCGTGAAGTTGTAATCGAAGCCCATGGCGTTAAGCGTCTTGCCCAGCAGGCCGATGTCGGGCAGGGCGAAGATATTCCACATGGCGCCGACCACGTTCCACGGAATGAGCAGCGGCATGGCCATGAGGACCAGGCAGACCGAGGCCCAGAAGCCCTTACGCGGCATGGCCAGTGCGATCGCCACGCCCAGCGGGACCTCGATGGCGAGGATGATGAAGGTGAACTGCAGCTGGCGCAGCAGTGACGCATGAAAGCGTTCGGATGAGAGCACCTCCTCGAACCATTTCATGCCCTCGAAGAAGAACAGGTTGTCGCCGAAGGTCTCTTGCACCGAATAGTTGACGACGGTCATCAGCGGGATGATCGCGTTGAAAGCGACCAGGACCACGACCGGGGCAACCAGCAGCCAGGCCCTCTGATTGGTGGTTTTTGCGCTCATTATTCAGGACCTCACTCGACGATCCAGCTGTCGGCGTATATCTGTGTGTAGGTGGGATCGAAGCGGATGGCGGCCCTGCGTTCCGGCACGGGCATACCCTCGGCCACCAGAGCGCGTACCTTGTGGCCGGCGAAGTCGGTCTCGACGATCCTGTTGCGGCCGGTGTCGCGCACGCTGACGATATCCACCGGCAGACCGTCGGCGCGATCGGGGTCGACGAAGGTGACAAACTCCGGGCGCACACCCAGTTCCAGTTTCGCCCCGGCCTTCGGCTGGGCTATCTTGCGTGCGATATCAATCTGATGTCCGGACACACGCGCACCGCCGTCGGCCAGTTCACAGGGCATCAGGTTCATGCCGGGCGAACCGATGAAGTGCCCGACGAAGGTGTGGCCTGGGCGCTCGAACAGCTCCACCGGCGTGCCCTGCTGCACCACCCAACCCTCGTGCATGACGACTACATTGTCGGCGAAGGTCAGGGCCTCGGTCTGGTCGTGCGTGACATAGATCATGGTAACCCTGACGCGCTGATGCAGTTCCTTGAGTTTGGATCGCAACTTCCATTTCAGGTGCGGATCGATCACCGTGAGTGGCTCGTCAAACATGACCACGTTGACGTCTTCGCGCACCAGGCCGCGGCCCAGGGAGATCTTCTGCTTGCCATCGGCGGTCAGACCGGCGGCCTTGTTGTTCAGCATATCGGTGAGGTCGGTCATGTCTGCGATCGCGCGCACGCGCGCATCGACCTGGCTTTCGGGTACGCCGCGGTTACGCAGCGGGAACGCCAGGTTGTCGTACACCGTCATGGTGTCGTAGACGACCGGGAACTGGAACACCTGTGCGATTTGGCGTTCCTCCGGTGACTTGTCGTTGACCTCGACGCCGTCGAACAAGATGCTGCCTTCGGAAGGGCACAGCAGCCCCGAAATGATGTTGAGCAAGGTGGTCTTGCCGCAGCCCGAAGGGCCGAGCAAGGCGTAGGCGCCACCGTCCTCCCAGACCAGGTCTACCTGTTTAAGCGCGTAGTCGGCGTCCGTGGTGGGGTTGGGCAGGTAGCTGTGGCGCAGGCCCTTGAGATCGATACGTGCCATAGATGAGTTCCTAGTCACCCATGGCCGCGACCAGGTCGCCGTGCGTCGAGAACAGCATGGAGTGGTCGACGTCGATGTGGAAACGCACCGTCTCACCGACGCCGAAGGCATGCACGCCATGGGCCAGGGAGACCCAGGGCTGGCCCTGCAGATCGAAATGCACTGTGGATTCAGAGCCGGAGATCTCGGCTACCAGTACCGTGCCCTCGACGAGCGCGCCATCGCTGCGGCCATCGGCGGGGTGAACGTGATGCGGTCGCACGCCGAATTCGTAGGGTCCGTCGCTCAAGCCGAGGTAGGCGCCATCGACTTTCCAGTGGGTGCCGTCCGTGAGGCTGAACTGCTGGCCCTGCTTGGTGACAGGGATGGTGTTGATGGGCGGATCGGAGAATACGCTGGCGGTGAGCTTGTCCATCGGGTGGCGGTAAATATCGCCGGTGGGGCCGAATTGTGTGATACGGCCTGCGTGCATGGCCGCCGTGTAGCCACCCAGTAGCAGCGCCTCGGAGGGCTCGGTTGTGGCGTAAACGACGGTACGCTCGCGAATGGCGAACAGCCGCGGCAGTTCTTCGCGCAATTCTTCGCGCAGCTTGTAGTCGAGGTTGGCCAGGGGCTCGTCGAGTAATACCAGGTCGGAGTCCTTGGCCAGCGCACGCGCCATCGCGCAGCGCTGTTGCTGGCCGCCGGAGAGCTCGGCCGGCTTGCGCTTGAGGAAGGGTTCCAGGCGCAGCAATTCGGCCACGGGCGCGACGCGCTTGCGGATCTCCGCGCGGCGGTGCCCGGCCAGTCTCAACGGCGAAGCGATGTTGTCGAACACGTTCATGTTCGGGTAGTTGATAAACTGCTGGTAGACCATGGACACGTTGCGCTTCTGCACCGGGACGCCGGTGACATTGTGCCCGTTGAACCAGATCTCGCCGGTGGTGGGCTGAACCAGGCCCGCCATCAGACGCATCAGCGTGGTCTTGCCGGCCAGCGTCGTACCCAACAGGATGTTGAACCCGGTCGGCGCCAGTTCCACCGAGGTGTCGTAGATATGCATCTGCCCGTCCACACGCAGTGATACGTTTTTCAATGACAGGGCCATGCCAGGCTTCTCTCGGTGTCGTTGTGCGGTGTCCGATCGGCGACCCATAGGCGCTGGCCGAGCAGTGCCCATGGGTGGCGAATCGGTGTCAATTTGCGATTGAATGTCCGGGCGCCTCCATGTGCCCGGTCTGCGTGAGTTCAGCGCATCAGTTCGACCAGCGCTTGATCAGCTCCTCATAGACAACGGTCTCGCCCTTGGGCTTCTCGTTGGCCAGCTTGGCCTTGGCACCGCCCTTGCCGAGCCACTCCGCGGCAGGCTTCTCATCGTTCAGGCGGGGGCCGCAGCCTCCGTAGACTTCGGCCTTTTCGTCGGCGCGCTGCATGCGGGCCATCACCTGGTCCATCTCGTTAGCCAGACGGTCCATGGCCTGCTGCGGGGTGAAGGCGCCGGAATTCACGTCACCGATGTTCTGCCACCAGAGCTGTGCCAGCTTCGGGTAGTCGGGCACGTTGACGCCGGTTGGTGACCACAGCACCCGATCGGGCGAACGGTAGAACTCCACCAGGCCGCCCAGGTTGGGGGCACGCTCGGTAAAAGACGCGTGGTTGATCGAGGAATCGCGGATGAAGGTCAGTCCGACGTGGGATTTTTTCACATCCAAGGTCTTGGAGACCACGAACTGGGCATACAGCCATGCCGCCTTGCGGCGGTCGACCGGGGTAGACTCAAACAGCGTCCATGAACCGGCGTCCTGGTAACCCAGCTTCTGGCCTTTCACCCAGTACGGACCGTGCGGGGACGGGGCCATGCGCCACAGCGGCTTGCCGCTATCGTCGACCGTATTGTTGCCGTCGGACTTGGGCGCGACCATCGACGCGGTGAACGCGGTGTACCAAAAGATCTGTTGCGCCACGTTACCCTGCGACAATGCCGGTAGGGACTGGTAGAAGTCGTAGTCGGCGGCGCCCGGCGGCGCATACTGGCGCAGCCACTCGTCCCATTTTCGGATGGCGTAGACAGCGGCCGGGCCATTGGTGCCGCCGCCACGGGTCACCGCGGCGCCGGCCGGGTTGCAGGAACCCTCCTCCATACGAATGCCCCATTCGTCGATCGGCACCCCATTGGGCAGGCCCTTGGAGCCGGCACCGGCCATCGACAGCCACGCATCGGTCATGCGCCAGCCGAGGTCGGGCGCGCGCTTGCCGTAGTCCATATGACCGTATATGCGCACGCCGTCGATCTCCTTGACGTCTTCGGAGAAGAACTTCGCGATGTCTTCGTAGGCGGACCAATTCACTGGCACGCCGAGATCGTAGCCGTACTTTTCTTTGAAGCGCTTCTTCAGGTCGGGGCGGTCGAACCAGTCCTTACGGAACCAGTACAGGTTGGCGAACTGCTGATCGGGAAGCTGGTAGAGCTTGCCGTCGGGGCCGGTCGTGAAGGACTTGCCGATGAAGTCGTCCACGTCGAGGTTCGGATTGGTCACGTCCTTGCCTTCACCGGCCATCCAGTCGCTAAGATTCACGGCCAGCTGCAGGCGCGAGTGCGTACCGATCAGGTCGGAGTCGTTGATATAGGCGTCGTACAGATTGCGCTTGGTCTGCATCTGGGTCTGTACCGCCTGGACGACCTCGCCCTCACCGAGGAGCTGGTGGTTCACCTTGATGCCGGTGATCTCCTCGAAGGCCTTGGTCAGGGTCTTGGACTCGTACTCGTGGGTAGGGATGGTCTCGGACAGGACATTGATCTCCATGCCCTTGAACGGGGCGGCCGCCTTGGCGAACCACTCCATTTCCTGCATCTGCTCTTCCTTCGACAGGACAGAGGGCTGGAACTCGTTGTCGATCCATTTCTTGGCCGCGGCCATGTCGGCATGGGCGACGCTGGCCAGCAGGGCCGACGTGGCCAGGCATGTCGCGGCGACCAGCTTGCGGTTACTGAGCATGGTGTCTCTCCTCTCGCGATATTTGGTTTTTTCTGTGCTGCACGGGCAATGTAAGCGAAAAAAAACGAGTGTCAAACGAAATGCAATGCATTAGCTAATCAGGGGATACGAATCTTTCGCTATTCAGATAAAGCCTCCGCTATATCCCATCGAAATGAGTGTAGTCGAAAAAAGTCACGATAAGAAAAAGGCTTACAACGGCGTTCCGGCCGTTCATGGGATGCCTGATGGTGCCGGGGTGGCGATTTTCGTTTTGAAAAAGTTCTTTGCAAAACGAAAGTCATACGAAATAATATGAAACAGGCGATGCGTCCGGGCGGGAAGCGGCATATGCAGGCACTGAGTCCACGACAGACCGAGATTGTCAAGGTGGCGCGCGGCGCGGGGCGAGTGGCCGTGGATGACCTGGTGGAACGCTTCGAAGTCACGCCGCAGACCATCCGCAAGGACCTCAACGAACTGTGCGACCTTGGCGTGTTGCAACGTTTTCACGGTGGGGCCATGTTCGCCGCCGGCGTGGCCAATGTGGGATATGAAAGCCGCCGCAACATCTCGTCGGAAGCCAAACGGCTGATTGGTGCGCGTACCGCGGAACTGATCCCGAACAACTGCTCGCTGTTCATCAACATCGGGACGACGGCCGAAGAGGTGGCGCGTGCACTGGGCAACCATCAGGGCCTGATGGTGATAACCAACAATCTCAACGTCGCCCAGCTGTTGCGTGGGCATGGCCACATCGAGGTGATCGTGGCCGGTGGCGTACTGCGGCATTCCGACGGCGGTATCGTCGGCGAGGCCGCGGTCGAGTTCATCCGCCAGTTCAAGGTCGATTCTGCGGTCATGGGCGTCTCCGGCATCGATACGGATGGCTCCCTGCTCGACTACGACTTCCGCGAGGTGAGCGTTTCCCGGGCCATCATGGTCGCCAGCCGGCGCTCGATACTGGTCGCTGATGCCATGAAGTTCTCGCGCTCCGCGCCGGTTCGTATCGGCCATATTGCCGACGTCGATTTACTTGTCACCGACGAGCCGCCCGAGGCCGAGCTGGCGCGTGTCTGTGCCGAGAACAATGTCGCCGTCGAGCTTGCCGTCGGCGCGGGAGAGGAACACAAGGGATGAGCGCCACGACCAACGATCGAGGATCCCTGTCCCGACAGGAATCCGTGCGGCGGTTGAGACAGACCGGCTGCTTCGACCTGCTCGTGGTCGGTGGCGGCGCCACTGGCCTGGGTGTCGCGCTCGATGCCGCCACGCGCGGGCTTTCGGTCGCCTTGGTGGAACGTGACGACTTTGCCAAAGGCACCTCTTCGCGCGCCACCAAGCTGGTACACGGCGGCGTCCGTTACCTTGCCCAGGGTAACATCGGCCTCGTCAGGGAGGCGCTGCGCGAGCGCAAGGCGGTGCTGGAGAACGCGCCGCATCTGGCACAGCCACTGGCCTTCCTGATGCCGGCGTTCGGGCTGAAGGGCCGACTTTGGGACAGACTGTTCTACGGAACCGGCTTGATGCTCTACGACCTGTTGGCAGGCAAAGCGAGTCTGGGTGACACGCAGTTTCTCAACCGTGCGGAAACCATCGAGAACATGCCGGGCGTTCGCCCGGATGATCTGGTCGGTTCAGTGCAGTATTGGGACGGTCAGTTCGACGACGCCCGTCTGGCCGTGGCGTTGGCTCGCACTGCGGCGGCCCAGGGTGCAGTGGTGATGAATCATTGCCCTGTTAAGGCGTTGCTGCATGCCGATGGCAGGGTCAACGGCGCGTCGGTCATGGACACGGAGACAGGTGAGGCGATCCATGTGCATGCCCGTTGTGTCGTCAATGCAACAGGTGTCTGGGTGGATGAGCTGCGGCGCATGGATGCGGCAGCCGAGAGTCACATGGTGTCACCGAGCCAGGGTATCCACCTTGTGGTGGATCGCGAGTTTCTTCCCGGCGCTTGCGCCCTGCTGGTGCCCAAGACGGATGACGGCCGCGTCATGTTCGCCATACCTTGGCTTGGCAAGGTGCTTCTCGGCACGACCGACACGCCGCGAGATTCCATCGAGTCCGAGCCTACGCCTCTAGTGGACGAAGTCGATTTCATCCTCGGTGAGGCCGCAAAGTTTCTTGCACGCGCACCGTCGACAACGGATGTGCGTTCTATCTGGGGTGGCGTGAGGCCCTTGGTCAAGGTGCCAGAAGCGGTGGCGGCCAACACCAAAGACATGTCGCGTGAGCACGTGGTTGTGGTCGACGAGTCCGGCCTTGTGACGGTGACTGGCGGCAAATGGACCACCTACCGGGCCATGGCGGAGGACGTCATCGAGCGCTGCCTAGAGGCGGGGTTGCTCGAGACCGGTGAACCCTCGCGTACTGCAGATCTAAAATTGATCGGTGCGCCGAAGACGGTAACCCATAAGATTAGCGATCCTCCGGGTGCACATCTGTACGGTACGGAGGCCGAGTTGTTAGACGAGCTGCCAGGCCATCAGCGTGAATTAGGCATGGGTTTGACAGAGGCGATGGTGCGCTTTGCTGTTCGTTATGAAGCGGCGCGGACGGTGGAAGACATGCTTGCCCGTCGGTCGCGGATTTTGTTCCTGAATGCAGAGTTTGCCGAGACATTGGCCGGAGAAGTAGCTGCGATTATCGCCGAGGAAACCGGCCGAGGGATTGAAGATGTGGCTCGTTTCAAGGGATTGGCCCAGCGTTATCGGACATTGCCG
>JAHEJD010000070.1:0-2600 GCA_024639005.1 Chromatiaceae bacterium
GGTGCGGCGGATCTTGGCCGGGCATTACCGGCCGGGTTCCGGTGACAGTGGGCCGTCATGGCTGAGCTTCCTGGGGCACTCGGACGAAGACACACCATCAGAAATCACTGGCGAAACCACCAGCCGCCGTGCTGACCTCCACCAATTCCAGTGCAAATCTTATTGCCGCGGGCCATAAAAGTTACCCGTCGCCGCTTGAACAACAATTCGCCATACATAGGCCGCAGCTGGAACTCGAGATACAGATCATCCGATGACTCCGAGAGAGGAAATTAATGCGTATTGTGATCGCACTTGGGGGCAACGCCCTGCTGCGCAGAGGCGAACCACTGACCGCTGAGAATCAGCGCCGGAACATTGTGGTTGCAGCAGCCTCCCTGGCCCCAATCGCTCGAGATAACGCGCTGGTAGTCACGCACGGCAATGGACCGCAGGTTGGTCTCCTGGCGCTGCAGAGTGCGGCCTATAGGTCCTCCGAGGCCTATCCCCTCGATGTGCTCGATGCCGAGACCGAAGGCATGGTCGGCTACCTGATCGAGCAGGCATTGGACAACCTGCTTCCCGCGGGGAGACGCTGCGCCTGTCTGTTGACCCAGATAGAGGTGGACCCGGCAGACTCCGCGTTCCAACACCCCAACAAACCGATCGGTCCTTTGTTCGGGGAGGTCGAGGCAAGGCGGCTGGCCGACGCACGTGGCTGGCGCATCGCCCGCGACGGCGAACACTACCGCCGAGTGGTGCCCTCACCGACGCCGATACGCATCCTCGAGCTTGGCGTCATCGAACTTCTGGTCGATCAGGGCGTGATCGTCATCTGCGCCGGCGGCGGCGGGATTCCTACGGTGCGCAAGGCCGACGGCAGCCTGATCGGCGTCGAGGCGGTTATCGATAAGGACTTGGCCAGCTCGCTGCTAGCCCGGGAGCTGTACGCAGACGCCTTTCTCATGTTAACCGATGTAGATGCCGTTTGGACCGGCTGGGGCGAGCCTGATGCCCGCGCCATACGGCGCATTTCACCGGCGATGATCCGCCGCCACCCCTTTGCCGTCGGTTCGATGGGGCCCAAGGTCGAGGCCGCCTGCGCGTTTGTGGAACAGACAGGCGGAATCGCCGGGATAGGTGGGCTTAAGGATGCCCAGGCCATCCTGGCCGGTCGGGGCGGCACGCTGGTCGTCCCAGAGGCACCCGCGATCTCCTGGTGGGATTAGCAGAAAAAGGACAAATTCTCCGGAACATGATGCGCGCGCTGAGCGCAAAGAAGTCCCGTTCAACCCCGAAGAAGATGGCTGCGCAACAGAAAGTCCTCGACCAGCGAGCCCAACCCCGGCTCGCCGGCCTCCGCAAACTCATAGCGTACCCGAACTACCGGTTGGTCGATGACGATCAGTGCAGGCAGATCACAGGGGGTCGCCACAACCACAACGTCGGCGGCCACCGCGTTGACGGTCGCCCGCAGCGCCTCTAGCTGCGAAGGGTGATAACCGACCGCGGGCAGCACCGCGCCAATGTGTGGATACTGTGCATAGACGGCGGCGATCTCGCCCACGGCGTCGGCGCGCGGATCTATAATTTCCGCCGCCTGCGCGGCCACCGCCGCGACATAGCCTGCCCCATACGGCATACCCCCGTGCGTCAGGCTCGGTCCATCTTCGACCACCAACACTCGCTTGCCGCGGATCAGCTCCGGATTCTCCGCGGTGACGCGCGACATTGCACGCACGATGGGTGCGGTGACATTGATGGCACGCGCCGCCTCGGTAACCTGCTGGACACTGCTGTCAGAGGCCGAATTTACCTTTGCGACAACGATGACATCGGCCATACGCAAAACGGCCTCGCCAGGGTGGTGGCTGTCCTCGTTACCAGGTCTCAGCGGGTCAACCAGGACGATGTGCAGATCGGGACTCAAGAACGGGAAGTCATTGTTGCCACCATCCCACAGGATTACATCGGCCTCCTGCTCGGCGCGCAGCACGATCTGCGCGTAATCGACGCCGGCATAGACGACATTGCCTACCGCCAGGTGCGGCTCGTATTCCTCGCGTTCCTCGATCGTGCAATGCGCAGCATCCAGGTCTGCCCGGCAGGCAAAGCGCTGCACCGCCTGGCGGGCCAAGTCTCCATACGGCATCGGGTGACGAATCACCGCGGCCTTCAGGCCGTGCCGGTTGAGCAGCCGCGACAGCCATCGCGTCGTCTGTGATTTGCCGCAGCCTGTGCGCACCGCCGAGGTGGCGATGACCGGCGCCCCGGCTTTCAGCATGGTGCGCTTCGGGCCCATAAGGACGAAGTCTGCACCGGCCGCCAGTGCTATGGAGGCGCGGTGCATCACCCATGCGTGGGCCACGTCACTGTAGGCGAATACCACCTCGTCGACGTGCCGTTCCCGACACAGGCTTTCCAGCTCCGCCTCGTCCATGATCGGGATGCCCTGCGGGTAGCGTTCGCCGGCCAGCGAGGGCGGGTAACGGCGCCCCGCGATCTCCGGTATCTGGGTTGCCGTGAATGCCACCACCTGCACCGCAGGGTCATCGCGGTAGGCGACGTTAAAGTTGTGGAAGTCTCGACCTGCCGCGCCCATGACCACGATCTGCCGGGCT
>JAHEJD010000070.1:2700-15516 GCA_024639005.1 Chromatiaceae bacterium
GAGCGCGATTCGGGCCCAGCGGGAGACCTCAGGTTTCACGGTGACTTCGTTGTACAGCCGTCCTTCTTGTATGGCCTCGAATACGTCGACAAGCTTATCCAGCGTGATCTGGCTCATGGTTGAACAGTAAGCCGGCGCAGCCGCAAGGGGGATAATCTTTTTGTCAGGGAATTGCCCATCGAGGCGACGAACCAGCCGCGCCTCGGTCCCGACGGCCCAAGTGGTGCCTGGCGCCGCTTTTGAGACACACCGGATGATGTGTGCTGTGGACCCGTTGTCGTCCGCCTGCCCGACGACGTCGGAGGAGCACTCGGGGTGCACGATGATCCGGGCGTCCGGGTGATCCTCTCTGATGGCACGCAGGTGTTCTACGCGGAATCTGCGATGGACGTTGCAGGCTCCAGGCCATAGGAACATGCGGGCCGACCTGATAGTGTCGGCCGACACGTCGGCGTCGAGCAGCAGCATCCCGTTGTCCGATACGCCGAGCCGATGGCCGGTGTTTCGGCCGAGATGCTGATCCGGAAAGAACAATACCCTGGGCCTCTGCTCGAACGCCCATCTGAGTATCGCCTCGGCATTACCGGACGTGCAGACGGTGCCGCCGTGGCGGCCGCAGAACGCCTTCAGTTCTGCCGACGAGTTGACATAGGTGACCGGCATCACCTGCCCATCGGCACCACCCAGTGCCGCATCCAGCCTGTCCCAGACCTCTTCCACGGAATCCGGACTGGCGGTGTCAGCGAGGAAGCAGCCGGCCTGCAAATCCGGCAACAATACGTGCTGGCCGGGATTTGCCAGGATGGCCGCCGTTTCCGCCATGAAATGCACGCCACAGAAAATGATCAATTCCGTATCGGTGGCCACGGCGTCCCGGGCCAGGCCAAGCGAGTCACCGCTTTGATCGGATAGTTCGATGATCTCGTCGCGCTGGTAATGGTGGCCGAGTACGGTGATACGGCCGGAAAGGTCATGCTTCAAGCGTTTCGCGCGCTGCATCAGCGCGTCTCGGGTCACCGCCGACGTCGCCGTCTTCATGCTGACGTCGAACGCCGTCGCCGAATGGGTCAAGGCCCCCACCGAGATGGCATCGATCCCGGTCGCCGCGATCGCGCCGACATTAGCAAGGCGGACGCCGGACTTGCCGTTCACGGGCGCAACAAGTACGGTATTACCATATTCCGGATAAGGGTCACCCATATGAAGACCACAATAGAGCTCCCTGACGAGTTGATAAAGCAGGCTCGGCGTGTAGCCCGGCGAGAGGGCGCCTCGCTGCGCGCGCTGGTTGAAGAAGGCCTGCAGCGCAGCCTCGAGGCTCGCCGGCAGGCAATGCGCCGACAGCTGGATTTCCCGAGCTACGGCGGGAGCGGGCTGACGGACGAGTTCCAAAGTGCGCGGTGGGGCCAGATTCGGGATGAAATCTATCGGGAGCATGGGGCTTGATTGCTGTCGACACGAACCTACTGGTCTATGCACATCGCCCGGAAATGCCCTTTCACGAGCGCGCTCGCCAGGTGCTGACCGAGGCAGTCGAGGGCGCAGAACCGGTGTCCGTTCCCTGGCCATGCGTTCACGAATTTCTAGCGGTGGTCTCGAACCCCCGGATCTTCAGGGATCCCACACCGATGGACGTCGCCTTGAATGCTGTAAGACGTCTCCTCGCGAGTCTCTCCGGTGGATTCCTGGCGGAAGGTGAAGGCTACTTGGATGCGCTCGAGCGGATCGCGCGCCCTGCCCTGCTGCAGGGTGCAATCGTGCACGATGCCAGAGTCGCTGCGCTCTGTCTTTTTCACGGTGTGCGTGTGCTCTGGTCCGCCGACCGGGATTTCTCTCGCTTCCCGGACTTGGCGGTGGTCAACCCACTGCCAAAAGGATAACGCCCGACACCCCAGAGTACAGCACGGTCCTACGGCCGTCACTCAGGGATTGGTAGACTCGCCAGGCGGGAAGCAGCCCGGCCAGCCGGCATACATGACCCCGAAGACGATCCGCAACGGGTGTGTCCTTCTCTCCCGGCGCTACCACGGCATCTCGGTCCCGTCATAGCGGTAAAAGTGTCCCGAAAGATCCTGCCTGAACCGGTCGATCAGCCGTCGCATGCCGGTCACGCTCTCGGCGGGCGCAAGCGGCGCCTTGTCCCCGCCCATGCGCGTCCTCACCCAGCCGGGATGGAGGATCAGTACGCCGATACCGTGCCTCGCCAGATCCAGCGAAAGCCCCTTCATGGCCGCGTTGAGGGCCGCCTTGCTGGATCGGTAGGCATAGTCGCTGGGTGCGCCGATATCCGCGATGCTCCCCATGTGGCTGCTGATCGCGACCAAAAGACGCCGTTCGCTGCGCGCCAGGCTATCGACCAGGGCCTCGCTCACGCGCATCGCGCCGAGCGTGTTGACCCCGAAGGTATCGAGCCAATCTGCATAGTCGATCCGGCCGAACTGGTCCTTGCCCCAGCGTTCCCGATAGATGCCCGCGTTGTTGATCAGCACGTCCAGCGGACTATCACCGAGCTGCACAGCCATCTGCCGGACCTGATCCGGTTCTGTGACGTCCAGGCGGTGAACGGACAGGTTGGGGTTTTGCGACTGTAGCCGCTGCAGGTCGTCGGCCTGATCCGGAAGACGGCAGGTCGCATAGACACGCCAACCGGCCGCTGCATACTGCCGGACCCATTCCAGGCCCAGGCCTCGGTTGCTGCCGGTAACCAATACGCTGCTCATGGGTAGCGATGCGCCGATTAGAGCTCCAGCTCGGGTTTGTCGATCTCGGCACGCAATTCTTTCACGACTGCATCGACGCGACCGGATACGATCTCCAATTCGTCGGAAAGGGCCTCGCAGATCAGCGCATGCAGCCTCTGCAGCCTCGCCTCGCCGATGCGCTGCTGATCCGTCTCGTCCAGGTCTGAACGAAACGCAGTCAGTACCTGATCGGCCAACTCCTGATGACGCTGGTTCATGGCATTCTCCAAAAATTTCTCTAGGTCTTTGCGCCTTCGGCCTGCCGCAGCTCGACCTCCGCCTCGCGCATCCGGAACTTCTGCAGCTTACCCGTCACCGTCATCGGAAACTCCTCGACGAAGCGGATGCGCCTTGGAATCTTGAAATGCGCGATCTGGCCTTTGCAATAGTCACGCACAGCCGCCTCGTCGAGCGTCGAGCCGGCATGGCGCTGGATCCAGGCCACCAGTTCCTCACCATAGTACTCATCCGGTATGCCGAAGACGGCCACCTGGGCGATGTCCGGGTGGGTGGAAAGAAACTCTTCGATCTCGGCCGGATAGATGTTCTCGCCACCCCGGAGGATCATCTCCTTCAGGCGCCCGGTGATACGCAGATAGCCGGCGTCGTCCATCGAACCCAGATCGCCCGAGCGCAGCCAGCCGGCATCATCCACCGCCTTGGCCGTCGCCTCCGCATCGCCATAGTAGCCGCGCATGATATGGTAACCGCGGAAGCAGACCTCGCCCACCTCCCCGACCGGCAAGGTCGCCCCACTCTGCAGGTCGACGACCTTGACCTCCTGGTGCGGCAGATTGGTGCCGACCATCTCGGTACGCCGCTCAACGCTGTCCTTCGGACTTGTCAGATGGGTCAGCGGCGACGCCTCGGTCTCGCCATAGCCGATAAGGATCTGCGGGCAGTGCAGATCATCGATTACGCGATGCATCAGCGCCGGCGGGCAAGGCGCCCCGGCCATAATGCCGGTGCGCAGACTCGTCAGACCGAACTCACCGAAGCGCGGGTGCTCGAGTTCTGCGATGAACATGGTCGGTACCCCATGCACCGCGGTGCAGCGTTCCTGCTCGATCGCCTGCAGCACGGCCAGTGCGTCAAAGTGCTCGCACGGCAGCACCAGGCAGGCACCGACCGACACGCATAACAGGTTGGCCAGCACCATACCGAAGCAGTGATAGAAGGGCACCGGCACAGCAAGCCGGTCGTCGGGCCCGAAGTGCATGGCCAGCGCGGAGAACCAGGCATTGTTGAGGATGTTGTGGTGGGTCAGCACGACGGCCTTCGGAAAGCCCGTGGTCCCCGAGGTGTACTGGATGTTGATCGGGTCGTCGCGGTCCAGCGTTGCACCGGCCTCATCCAGCTGCTGCGTGCCGACGTCCGCGCCCGCGGCCAGCAGCTCCTGCCAGGTCATGAAGCCGGCATGCGGCCGCGTGGTCTGCTGCGGTGCCTGCGGGTCGTACAGTACGACCCGACGGAGCTGCGGCAGCGTGGAATTGTGCAGATGATCCGGCGCGCAACTGGCCAGCTCCGGCACCAGATCCAGCAGCATGGCCACATAGTCGCTGCTGCGAAAGCGCGGGATAAGGAACAGCCCCTGCACCTCGGAGCGCTGCAAGGCATAGGCGAGTTCGCGCGGCCGGTAGGCAGGATTGATATTGACCAGCACCACCCCGATGCGCGCAGTGGCCAGCTGCAGCAGCAGCCACTCGATGTTGTTGGTCGACCAGACACCGACCCGGTCGCCTCGCGCCAAACAGGTCGCCAGCAGGCCCGCCGCCACGCGATCGACCGCTGTAGCCAGCTCCCGATAGGTCATGCGGCATTGCTGCGGCAGCGAGACGACCGCCTCGCGGTCACCGTGCATTGCGACAACCCGGGCAAAGTGTTCCGGAATGGTGGAACCCAGCAGCGGTGTCTCACCGCCCCGATGGCAGTAACTGTGCGTCAGATCACCCATGTTTCAGATCACCATGGTGGGCAGTTCCAGATTGCGATGGTGCGCACAGCGCACCCGACCGACTGCCCGTGCACCGGACCCTCTTTTTCAAGTAGCCGGATCCGCCCAATACTCATCGACCTTCGCCTGCATCCGGGTTAGTTCCGCCGCGTTGCGCTGCGGCTCGAACAGATGCGCGAAGCGGCCCTGCAGACTCAGGTATTCCTTGACCGGCTTGCGCGGATGCGGCGTCTTGCTGTGCACAACCCTACCGTCGACATACTCCTTCAGCGGCCAGATCCCGGTGCGGACCGCCAGCCGCCCAATGTCGACGGTCAGCTTCGGATCGAAATCCCAGCCGGTCGGACAGGGGGCAAGCGCCAGGATCAGCTTAGGCCCCTTGATCGCCATCGCCCTCTCCACCTTGCGTGCGAGATCCAGCGGCTCGGCACCGATTACCGTCGCCGCATAGGCCGGACGGTGGGCGACCCAGATGTCGAACAGATCCTTCTTGTCGCCGCGAAAGCCGCCGCCCATCCTGCTGGTCGCGGTGCGCGCGGCATGCGGTGTCGCCCCCGAATACTGCTGCCCTGTGTTGCCGTAGCCCTCGTTGTCATAGACGATGTAGAGGAAGTCCAACCCACGCTCGATCGCGCCCGACGTGGCCGACAGACCCATGCCATAGGCCGCGCCGTCACCAGTCAGCACTACCACGCGCAGATCTTCCTCGGGCGGCATGCGCTCCTGCTCGAGCAGGATGTCCAGCGCATCGCGCACACCCTGGGCACCGGCCGGTGCCGACGCCATCGCGGTATACAGCCAGGAGCCGCGGAACGGCGTGAAGGGGTAGACCGACAACAGGGTCATGCAGCCGGCGGCGTTCACGAACACGGTCTTCTCGCCGAGCACATCGTAGATCTCGTGCAGTGCCTGCAGGCCGCCACAACCGGCGCACATCGGCGTACCGGTGCCCAGCAGTTGGGTCGACGGTAGATCCTTGAATCGGTGAAAGCGGGTCTCGACGTCGCTCATTACCCCTCCCCCAGGCTATTGCGTTCGACATGCGCCAGCGTCTGCAGCTTGCGTATCTCGCGCAGCTCGTCTTCGGTATACAGCAGTCTGGGCGGCGGCGCCTCGCCGCGCTGTGCCGCGGCGGCGACCACTTTGACCATCTCGAAGAATTCCTCCGGTGAAATGTCGCGGCCGCCGAGTCCGCCGACGAAGCTGACCAGCAGCGGCGCATCCTTGTGACCGTAAAGAACCGACGCGACCTCAGCGTGCAGTACGCCACCCTTACCCATCGAGATATTCTGATCGATGACGGCGACACCCCGCTTGCCGACCAGCTGTGCGACTAGAGAATGCGCCGGGAACGGCCGCAGCAGGCGCGGCCGCAGCAGGCCGACGCGTTGACCCGCGTCTCGAAGATTATCCACCGCGGCGCGCGCCTTGGTGGCGAATGAGCCCATCATCAGCAACACGATCTCGGCGTCGTCGCAGCGATAGGCCTCGACCGCCGGGTGGGCCCGGCCAAACCGCTCGGCGAAGTCGGCAGCGACCTCGTCATAGACGGTCAGGCCATTGAGCAGGGCCAGGTGCGTCTCATAACGGAAATAGGAATATGGCCCGCCGCCCAGTACCGCCACCGCCTGGCTCTCCGGTGCGCTCGCGCGAAATGCGATGGACTCGGCATCAAACGCCGGAAGAAAGTCGTCGACCTCGTCCGGCCCGGGGACGGTCACCGGTTCGCGGGTGAACGACAGGTAGAAGCCGTCGAGATTGACCAGCACCGGTTGACGCACGCGGCTGTCCTCGGCGAGTCGATAGGCGATCAACACGCTGTCGAGCACCTCTTGGCAATCGGCGCAGTGAATCTGCAGGAAACCGCTGTCGCGCGCCGCGAGCACGTCGTTGTGATCGGGTTCCAGCGTGATGGGTGCGGACAGGCCGCGAGAGACATTGACCAGCACGAAGGGCGTGCGCCAACCGGCCACCGTGTACAGCATCTCCATCGCATACAGCAGCCCCTGGCTCGAGGTCGCGCTGAACACGCGTACCCCCGTGGCCGCGGCCGCACCGGCGGCGGTCAGCATCGAGTGCTCGGACTCCAGCGTCACCAGCCGTCCGCGCATCTCGCCGCCGTCGATCCAGGACGCGAGAGACTCGATGATCTCGGTCTGCGGCGTGATCGGAAACGCCGGTACATAGTCGACACGGGCGAGGCGCGCGCCCCAGGCCGCGGCACCGTTGCCGGTCAGCAACACGCGGCTCACTTGGGCGTCTCCAGGGATTCCGCGGTACGCTCTGGCTGTGCCTCGATCGCATGTGGCGGGCAGACGGCAACACACACCAGGCAACCCTTGCAGTGGTCGTAGTCGATCGTCGGCCGCCCCTCCTCGACCTGGATCGCACCGTCCGGGCACAGGCTGCTGCAGACCCACCAGCACCGGCCGCAGCGATCGTAGTCGATCACCGGGCGCAGCGTACGCCACAACCCGGTCTTCACTGCCGAGCTGGTTAGACCGGCATGGATCACCGGCGCGGAGACGTTGGCACCCTCGAACGCCAGGCTGATCCATTCCGGCGGCGTATAGTCAGCTGCATTGGCCTCCCTGCCCTCGGTCACCACACCACAGACCTCGACCATCTGCCGGTATGCTGCCAGCGCCTTGTCCAGATTGCGTTGCACCACGGCCTCTCCGAGTGGACCCAGCTCATCGCGCAGTGCCGTCGCCAGGGCGTCCTCCGAGATCACGCCCAGCAGGCAGGCGGCCGCACCCGCGCAGACGGCACCGACATATGGCAGGTCGGCGCGGTCCGCCGATTCTTCGATGAGCGGCAGGACCAGCACACGCGCCGGCGTGTTCAGGCGCCTGCGCCAGGTGTCGGCGGATTCGTGACTGTGGATCAGCAGCACGCTGTATGCGTCGAGGCCGGCCAGCACACCGGCCGCCGGGACAGGGATCAGCGTGTCGTCGGCCACCACGACCAGGTCCGGCCGGCGGATGATGCCACGTTCATTGATCGGCCTGCGGTCTGCACGGACATAGGCAAAGATCGGCGCGCCGCGGCGCTCCGCACCATAGCGCGGCGCATCCTGCACCTCGAAGCCCTCGGCGAACAGCGCCGAACCGAGGATGCGGCTTGCGGTCTTCATACCCTGGCCGCCACGCCCGTGAAACCGTATCCGGTACATATCCTGTGCCCTCAGACCCAGCCGGGCGCCGAGGAGAAGAGACTGTAGCGCCGCATGCCCATCGCCTTGCGCACGCGCGTCTCGGCCATAGCCTGTGCGGCCTCGCGCGGCAGGATGCCGCGTTCGCGCGCATCCTCCAGCACCATCTGCGTATTGCGACGCAACTTTTCCTGGATCGTCTGCAGCGCGGCCGTCTCTGTCGCCCCCTGGTATTCCATCGCGGCGCAGATAACGCCACCGGCATTGGCGATGAAGTCCGGTATGCAGAGCACCTCCCGATCGTGCAACATGCGCTCGGCCTCGGGGGTAATCGGGATATTGGCACCCTCGATAACGAGCCTTGCCTTGAGCTGACCGACGTTGTCCGCATGGACCACGTCCGGGCGGGCGGCAGGGATCCAGACATCGCAGTCGATACCGACCGCCGCGTCACGCTCGAGGCGTTCGCCGTCCGCATAATCGACCACGCTGCGGCCTGACTGCTTCAGATCGATCAGGGCCGTCACGTCCAGCCCGTCTGCGTTGTGCAGCGTTCCCTGCGAATCGGCGGCACCGACCAGCCGCGCGCCGCGTTCGCTGAGAAAGCGCGCCGCATGGCTGCCGACCGCGCCAAACCCCTGGATGACCACGCGCGCGCCATCGAGCGACACGCCGGCATAGGCCTGAGCCACATCGGCCACATGGCCGAGACCGAAGCCGGTGGCGCCGATCTCGTCCAGAGGGATGCCACCCACCTCGCGCGGCAACGCAACGACGCGGCCAATCTCGTCCTTGACCCAGGCCATGCATACCTCGTCGGTACCCATGTCCGGGGCGAAGATGTAGTCTTCGGCGTAACGCAGAGCCTGCGCCAACCCGCGGATCAGTCGCTCCTTGTCGGCTTTGGGCATCTTCGGATCCCCGTACACAACCGCCTTGCCGCCGCCGTGCGGCAGGCCCGCGGCGGCGTTCTTGAATGTCATCGCTCGGGCAAGACGGAAGCATTCCTCGACACTCACGTCAGGTGCCATACGCACCCCGCCAATCGATGGGCCCTTGGCGACGTTATCCACGATCAGTATCGCCCGCAGCCCGATCGAGGGCTCATGCACGTGGATGATCTTCGACGGACCGAGGTCATCGGCGAAAGTGAAACAGTCCTGCATCAGGCCCCCGTTTTTCAAGCTCCTGTTTTGACAGATTACCCTTTTCACGCGCGCTTTCCTTGCGGCACGCCAAAAAGCCCAGCATCTAGCCAAGATCTGTCGACAGGCGCGCGGTCACCGCAAATGCGGCGGCCGCACAACCGATTGTCGTATATGCTCCGTGGTCATGATGGACGTCAGTGTCTACGCCGGCAATCAGCTCGGGGCCTACAACTTCGGCCCCGAACACCCGTTCGGCCCGGCCAGGCTCGACGCATTCCTGGCCCGGTTCCGCGAGACCGGTCTGGACAGGCGCTGTCACCTAGCGGAACCGGCCATGGCGCAGCGAGCGGAGATTGAGCGGTTTCATACCGCGGCCTACATCGATCGCGTACAGCGTGCCTCTGTAACCGGGACCGGCTATCTCGATCAGGGCGACACCCCGGCCTTCGTCGGCGTCTACGAGGCCGCCGCGAGGGTCGTTGGCACCGTGCTGGCTGCCGTCGCCGACCTGGTAAGCGGGAAGACGCGGCGGGCCTTCGTACCCATCGCCGGACTGCACCACGCCCGGCGCGATGCCGCCGCCGGATTCTGCGTCTTCAACGACTGCGGTGTCGCGATCGAGACGCTGCACCGGGTGCATGGCATCAGTCGCGTCGCCTATGTAGACATAGACGCCCACCACGGCGACGGTGTGTTCTACGCCTACGAGGACGACCCCGAGCTGACGTTGGTTGATCTGCACGAGGACGGACGCTTCCTCTATCCGGGCTCGGGCACAGTGGAAGAGACCGGCCAGGGAGCGGCCAAGGGCACTAAGCTCAACATACCGATGCCCCCCGGGGCCGACGACCGCCTGTTCTTCATGGTCTGGGACCAGGTGGAATCCTTCGTCGACAAGGCACGCCCCGAGTTCATCCTGCTGCAGTGTGGTGCAGACAGCATCGCCGGTGACCCGATCACCCATTTGGCCTACAGCGCAGCGGCACATCGCCACGCGGCCATCCGGCTCAGCATACTGGCTGAACGACACTGCGAGGGCCGTCTGCTTGCCCTCGGCGGCGGTGGTTACAACCTGTACAACCTGGCCGACGCCTGGTGTTCGGTTGTCGGCGCGCTGCTCGAATCGGGTCTCACCGGACCCTCAGGTGCGCGGGCGGTGCGGCACACCGGCACGAATTGACCTGGATCATGCACCTACTGGAAAACCCCCGCTGTCGCTGAGCCAAGCATCACCCAAGACCTATAATCCAATTAATTAAAGATGCACGCTGGAACGCAAAGCCATGAGCACCCAGAAGACGTGTTGGAACATACATCTCAGGGACTCTCCGCCGTCATCACCACCGTGCTGGATGATGACGAAGTCGCGCAGCCGGCCACGCTCGCCGACGTCCGCGAGGCGGTACTGGCCGAGGTCAGGACCGTCACGATCCTGTCTATGGCGGATTCGTAGTTTTCGCCTGAAAACGATGACTTGGATAGTCTTGTGGCCAATAGCGGCATTCCCTAACCAGCACTGCCATGAAGGATCAGCACAATAGACCAGGCGGTGAGCCTGCTGCGCCTCGGTGCGGCCGACTATCAGACCAAGCCGATGAACATGGGCCAGTTTCTGCAAAAGCTGGAGGCTGTATGCCGACAACCCCAGCTTGACCACAGGTCGGAGCCTCACCTCGGAATCTCACGCGCCATGCGCGAGATTGACGGGACGATTGACCGCTTGGTGCGCTACCCCGCGGCAACTGTATTGATCGAAGGCGAAACCGGTGTCGGCAAAGAGATCATTGCCGGTTTGCTGCACGAGCGCCAGTGTCCCGATCTGCCGTTCGAAGCGGTCAACTGTGCGGCATTGCCCGAGGGTCTCGCGGCATCCGAGTTGTTCGGCCATACCCGTGGGGCATTCACCGGCGCAGCCAAGACCCACGTCGGCGCACTCGAGCGTGCTGCTTATGGCATCCTGTTTCTCGACGAGATTGGCGATATGCATTTGGAGCTGCAGGCCCAATTGCTGCGCGCTCTTCAGCATCGCCAATTCATCCCTGTCGGCGGTGAAAGCCGGCGCGGGTTGAACGCACGCATTATCTGCACAACCCACCGCGACCTGTTGGCCATGGTGAACAGCGGTGATTTCCGCGAAGACCTCTACTACAGGATCAACGTCATGCAGATTCGCGTACCACCTTTGCGTGAGCGCCCGGAAGATATCGTCTGGTTGGCGGAAAGATTCCTCGCCGAGTCCTGCCAACGCCACGGTGAGCAGGTACGGGCGCTGAGTGAGGACGCACGCGCGCTCCTAGTCGCGCAGCCCTGGCCAGGCAACGCGCGCGAACTCAGACACGACATAGAGCGTGCCTGCATCCTGTCAGACCAGCCAGTCATCAGGCCAAACCAATTGGAACTGCGTGGCGACTTGCAGCCCGATACGCAGACCGGTGATCTGCGTCAGGTTCGGCAACAGGAGGAAATGCTGGACGAAATCGGTCTAATCCGGTTGGCCGATGCCAGGGAGCCCGCTGCCTGATCATGAGTGCGCAGTGCGAAGTCACCGCAAAGCAGGCTGCAGGCAGCCCGATGGGCCTATTCGAGCGGTATCTGACCGTTTGGGTTGGCTTTTGTATTGTCACAGGCATCGCCTTTGGCCATTGGTTTCCGCAACCATTCCAGGCCATCGGCCAGATGGAAGTGGCACAGGTGAACCTACCGGTAGCGGTCCTGATTTGGCTCATGATCATCCCGATGCTGCTGAAGGTAGACTTTGGCGCCCTGCACCAAGTTCGAGAACACTGGCGGGGTATCGGCGTCACGCTCTTCATCAACTGGGCAGTGAAACCTTTCTCGATGGCGCTGCTCGGTTGGATTTTCATCCGCGGCGTATTTGAGGACTACCTGCCCGCTGATCAACTCGACTCCTACATCGCCGGCTTGATTCTACTGGCCGCCGCTCCCTGCACGGCCATGGTGTTTGTATGGAGCCGACTCTCGGATGGTGATGCCAACTTCACGCTCACCCAGGTCGCACTCAACGATACCATCATGATCTTCGCCTTCGCGCCGATCGTCGGTCTGTTGCTCGGACTTTCAGCCATCACGGTACCATGGGACACGCTGTTTCTTTCGGTTGTGCTCTATATCGTTCTGCCGGTGCTGTTCGCGCAGTGGTGGCGACGTCGATTGCTCGGACAAGGTGGAGCGGTGGCATTACAGCAAAGGCTCGACCAGTTGCATCCTCTGTCACTAGTTGCCTTGCTGGCCACGCTAGTGCTGCTTTTTGGCTTCCAGGGGGAACAGATCCTCAGCCAGCCGCTGGTCATCGTTATGCTGGCAGTACCCATCCTGATCCAGGTCTATTTCAATTCGGGATTGGCCTACCTCTTGAATCGTCAGTTCGGTGTGGCGCACTGCGTGGCTGCCCCGTCGGCGCTGATCGGGGCGAGCAATTTCTTCGAACTCGCCGTAGCAGCGGCCATCGTCTTGTTCGGTTTCAATTCCGGTGCGGCGCTCGCCACGGTCGTGGGTGTGCTGGTGGAAGTCCCTGTGATGCTGTCCGTGGTCCGGATCGTCAACGCCACTCGCGACTGGTATGAAGGGAGAACCGTGCTGAACGAGGCCCGAAAGTAGCACTTGGGTTAACCCAACGCAGGCCTGGCTACCGTCTACCCATGAGCCAGTATCAGTAATCTGATTTAGCTTACGCTCGATAATCGTCGAACCGCCAACGGTGTCCCTGGCGATTTCTTAATGTTCGCGCCGAAAACGATGATTCGGATCGTCTTGCCCCTGATCGCAGAGTTCCCTGCACTGCCATGAAGGATCTGCTGA
>JAHEJD010000071.1 GCA_024639005.1 Chromatiaceae bacterium
TTGAAACGCGAGGTTTTCTGATGGAATCCATCTTGGTCATCGTGCATCTGTTTCTGGCCATCGGCCTGGTTGGACTGATCCTGATCCAACACGGCAAAGGCGCCGACATGGGCGCTGCGTTCGGATCCGGCGCCTCGGCGACTGTGTTCGGTTCGCGTGGCGCCTCTAATTTCCTCAGTCGCACGACGGGGATTCTCGCTGCGGTGTTTTTCGTCACCAGTCTTACGCTGGCCTACTTCGCCATGCAGACCAGCGAGCCGGAGACGCTGATGGCGGATCTGCCGCCGGCTGCCGTGGAAGAGCGTGTCGCACCACTGCCACCAAGCGATCTGCCAGCGGTGCCCGAGCAGATCGAGGTGCTGGAGGTGCCGGTCCCGGCGCCGGACGATGTGCCTCAGGTCAGCGAGTGACCCGTCTTTTTGAAGTTGCAGCCGAAGTGGTGGAATTGGTAGACACGCTATCTTGAGGGGGTAGTGGCGAAAGCCGTGCCGGTTCGAGTCCGGCCTTCGGCACCACACAGACGGTATTGCGAGCGTGCTGGCGATACCGTTTTTTCATGTCCGGGGAAAACAATAATTGCTTTTAGAAAACAAGGACATACTAAGGCGTCCCTATTTGACACTGGGAGCGGGCGATCGCTATGCTTCGCGTTCATCTAATACCGGCGACTTCGAAGCCGGGCATTAGGACCTCCTTGCGCGAGAAATACTTCCAATGCTCGAGACCTACCTGCCGGTTCTGATCTTCATTGTCATCGGTACCGCCGTCGGTGCGGCGATGATCGGTCTAGGTTTCGCGCTGTCGCCCAATCGGCCTGACAGCGAGAAGAACTCACCCTACGAATGCGGATTCGAGGCGTTCGAGGATTCGCGCATGAAGTTCGACGTCCGCTACTACCTGGTCGCGATCCTATTCATCATCTTCGATCTGGAGATTGCCTTTCTGTTTCCATGGGCAGTCGTACTCGATCAGATTGGGATGGTAGGTTTCTGGGCGATGATGATCTTCCTCGGAATCCTGGTGGTCGGTTTTATCTACGAGTGGAAGAAAGGGGCGCTGGAATGGGAATAGAGGGCGTCCTCGACAAAGGTTTCTTCACCACCTCGCTCGACGGCGTCATCAATTGGGCGCGAACGGGGTCGATGTGGCCGATGACCTTCGGGCTCGCCTGCTGTGCGGTGGAGATGATGCACTCGGCGGCGGCGCGTTACGACATCGATCGGTTCGGCATGGTCTTTAGGCCGAGCCCACGTCAGTCAGACGTGATGATTGTCGCGGGTACGCTGGTGAACAAAATGGCGCCGGCGCTGCGCAAGGTCTATGACCAGATGGCCGAACCGCGTTGGGTGGTGTCCATGGGGTCCTGCGCCAACGGCGGCGGCTATTACCATTACTCCTATGCGGTCGTGCGCGGCTGCGACCGCATCGTGCCGGTCGACGTCTATGTGCCCGGCTGTCCACCTACGGCCGAGGCGCTGCTGTGGGGGATCCTGCAGCTGCAAAACAAAATTCGCCGCACCAATACGATCGCCCGTTAACTCCTCTGGATTAAAGTCGATGACGCCAGAAGATCGCCTGGAAAAACTCGAGGAAGCGCTCGAGGAGCACCTCGAGGATTTCGCCGACTGCCGCCGGGAGCGCGCACCCGGTGAGCTGACGCTGACAGTGCCGCGAGAACAGCTTATCCCGGTGATGCGGGTGCTGCGGGAGACGCGTGACCTCGCATTCGAACAATGCATCGACGTCTGCGGCGTCGATTACGCCGCCTACGGCGACTCCGAATGGGTGACGACCTCCGCGGCCAATGCCGGATTCGGTCGTGGCGCGGTGCGCGACACCCGCGAAGCGGATCCGCAGAATCGGTTCGCCGCGGTTTATCACCTGTTGTCGATGGACAATAACGTCCGCCTGCGGGTCAAGACCTTTCTCGATGCCGACCGGCCGATCGTCGATTCGGTGGTCGACATCTGGGCCAGCGCGCTATGGTACGAGCGCGAGGCCTTCGATCTGTTTGGCATTATGTTCCAGGGGCATCCGGATCTGCGTCGAATCCTCACCGACTACGGTTTCATCGGTCACCCCTTCCGCAAAGACTTCCCGCTGATCGGCCACGTCGAGATGCGCTACGATCCCGAGCAACAGCGGGTAATCTATGAGCCGGTCAGCATCGAGCCACGCACCCTGGTGCCGCGCGTGATAAGAGAGGATAGCCGCTACGAAGAGGGCTGGAAGCCACAGGCCTCGACCGAAGAGGCCGAATAAGCGCATGGCGGAGATCAGAAACTACACGCTGAACTTTGGTCCGCAGCACCCTGCGGCGCATGGCGTATTGCGCCTGGTGCTGGAAATGGACGGCGAGGTGATCGAGCGCGCCGACCCGCATATCGGTCTGCTACACCGCGGCACCGAAAAACTCGCCGAGAGCAAGCCCTACAACCAGTCGATCGGCTATATGGATCGCCTCGACTATGTCTCGATGATGTGCAATGAGCACGGGTATGTACGTGCCATCGAGAAGCTGCTGGGCATTGCGGCGCCGCCGCGTGCGCAGTACATCCGAACGATGTTCGACGAGATCACGCGCATCCTGAACCACCTGATGTGGCTGGGCACGCATGCACTCGACGTCGGTGCGATGACCGTGTTCCTCTACTGTTTCCGCGAACGCGAAGATCTGATGGACTGCTACGAGGCGGTATCGGGTACGCGCATGCACGCCACCTACTATCGGCCCGGCGGCGTCTATCGTGATCTGCCTGACCAGATGCCACGCTACGAGCAGAGTCAGTTCGGCAGTGCGGCGGAGGCAAGGCGGCGCAACGCGTCGCGCGAAGGGTCGCTGCTGGATTTTATCGAGGAGTTCATCGACCGCTTTCCCGGGCTGGTCGACGAATACGAAACGCTGCTGACAGACAACCGGATCTGGAAGCAGCGTACGGTCGGGATCGGCGTAGTGACGCCCGAGCGTGCCCGGCAGCTGGGTTTCACCGGTCCGATGCTGCGTGGGTCCGGGGTCGCCTGGGATTTGCGCAAGAAACAGACCTACGCGGCCTATGACCAGGTCGAATTCGATATACCCATCGGAACCAATGGCGACTGCTACGATCGATATCTCGTGAGGGTCGAGGAATTTCGCCAGTCTGCGAGGATCGTCAAGCAGTGCGTGCAGTGGCTGCGTGAAAATCCGGGCCCGGTGATGATCGACGATCACAAGATTGCGCCACCGATGCGGGCCGCCATGAAAGACGACATGGAGGCCCTGATACACCACTTCAAATTGTTCACGGAAGGCTACTGTCCGCCGCCCGGCGAGGTGTACGCGGCGGTCGAGGCACCGAAAGGCGAATTTGGCTGTTACATCGTTTCCGATGGCGCCAACAAGCCCTACCGGTTAAAGGTCCGGGCGCCAGGTTTCCCGCACATGGCGGCGATGGATGAGATGGCGCGCGGCCACATGCTGGCGGACGCGGTGGCGATTATCGGCACCATGGACATTGTATTCGGAGAGATTGACCGATGAGCATGCGCAGTCAGCCCATGGTGCGGGTCGAGAAATGCGAACACAAAGAGGCGCTCTTCACCCCGGAGGTGCGTGCGGAGATCGATGCCTGGGTAGCGAAGTACCCCGAGCGCTGGCAGCAGTCCGCGTGTATGCCGGCATTGACGATCGTGCAGGACATGAATGGTGGTCATCTGACCCGTGAGCTCATGGATCAGGTGGCGGATTATCTGGATATGCCCCCGATCTCGGTCTATGAGGTGGCGACCTTCTACTCGATGTACGAGCACAGGCCGGTGGGTCGCCACAAGATCTGCCTGTGCACCAATGTCTCGTGCATGATCAATGGCTCGGACGGCATCCTCGAGCACCTGAGCAACCGCCTGGGTATCGGTTTCGGGCAGGTGACCAGCGACGGCAAATTCAGTCTCAAAGAGGTGGAATGCCTCGCTGCCTGCGGCGGTGCGCCAATGATGCAGATTGGCCACAACTATTACGAGAATCTGACCCCGGAACTGGTCGACCAGATTCTGGATGGATTGGAGTAGCGCGATGGCGAATGAAGTCTGTTTTCGGACCCTGCGCAACGACCGCCCCTGGCGGCTGGAGACCTACCAGTCCGAGGGCGGCTATGAGGCATGGAAGAAGATCCTCAGCGAAAAGGTGCCGCAGGGAGAGCTTATCGAAACGGTGAAGCAGTCGGGGCTGCGCGGCCGCGGCGGCGCCGGGTTTCCGACGGGGCTGAAGTGGGGCTTCATCAATCGCACCGCGCCGGGCGACAAGTACGTCGTAGTGAACTCCGACGAAGGCGAGCCGGGCACCTTCAAGGATCGCGACATCCTGCGGTACAACCCGCACGCGCTGATCGAAGGGATGTTGATATGCGGTTACGCCATTGGCGCGGCGGTGGGCTACAACTATATCCGCGGTGAGTTCTGGGAGCCCTACGAGCGCTTCGAGGCAGCCCTGGCGGAGGCCCGAGAGGCGGGCCTGCTCGGCGACAACATCCTTGGATCCGGCTTCGATTTCGAGATCCACACCCACCTGGGCGCCGGCGCCTATATCTGCGGCGAGGAGACGGCGCTGCTCGAATCTCTCGAGGGCAAGAAGGGCCAACCGCGTTTCAAGCCGCCCTTTCCGG
Source organism: Chromatiaceae bacterium (assembly GCA_024639005.1). Classification (GTDB taxonomy): domain Bacteria; phylum Pseudomonadota; class Gammaproteobacteria; order Chromatiales; family Chromatiaceae; genus Thiosocius. Next base: position 4,641 of record JAHEJD010000071.1, read on the forward strand.
CGGTGTTCGGTCTTTACGGCCGGCCGACGGTGATCAACAACACCGAGACTCTGGCCTCGGTGCCGGATATCATCCGTCAAGGCGCCGACTGGTTCCGCGAGATTGGCGTAGCAAACAGCGGCGGTCCCAAGTTGTTCTCTGTCTCCGGAAATGTGGTGCGTCCCGGCAATTACGAAGTGCCGTTGGGCACGCCATTTGCCGAGTTGCTCGAGATGGCGGGCGGTATGCGGGATGGCCGGCCGTGCAAGGCGGTGATACCTGGCGGTTCATCGGCACCGGTATTGCCCGGCGAGATCATGATGGACGTGACGATGGACTACGACGCGATCGCGCAGGCCGGCTCGATGTTGGGCTCAGGGGCGGTCATCGTGATGGATGACACGGTCTGCATGGTCAAGGTGCTGGACCGCATATCGTACTTTTACTACGAGGAGTCTTGCGGTCAGTGCACGCCCTGTCGCGAAGGGACCGGCTGGATGCACCGGGTAGTCCACCGGATAGAGACCGGCAAGGGGGCCTCAGAGGACCTCGACCTGCTCGACGACGTCGCGAAGAAGATCATGGGGCGAACCATCTGCGCGCTCGGCGATGCCGCCGCGATGCCGGTGGCAGGATTCATCAAGCACTTTCGCGATGAGTTTCAGTATCACATCGATCACAAGAAGTGCATGGTATGACATCGGGCGCCGGTGAAACGGCGAGGCAGATCGCCCAATGAATGCCAGCGGCACCGTCTAGTTGCAATGCCGAACTGAATAGAGCACATGACAGAAGATCAGACTTTCACGATTGAAGTCGACGGTCAACAGCTCGAGGCCAGACCCGGGCAGATGTTGATCGAGGTGACAGACGCCGCGGGCATCAATGTGCCGCGTTTCTGTTATCACAAGCACTTGTCCGTAGCGGCCAACTGCCGGATGTGTCTGGTCGAGGTCGAGAAGGCGCCGAAGCCCTTGCCGGCCTGTGCCACGCCGGTGATGAACGGGATGAAGGTCTTCACTCGATCGCCGCTGGCGCGCGAGGCGCAGAAGGGCACCATGGAGTTTCTGCTCATCAATCACCCGCTGGACTGCCCGATCTGTGATCAGGGTGGGGAGTGCGAGCTGCAGGATGTGGCCATGGGTTATGGCGGCGACATCTCGCGCTTCACCGAGCGCAAACGGGTAGTGCGCGACGAAGACATCGGATCGCTGATCGCCACCGACATGACGCGCTGCATCCACTGCACGCGCTGCGTGCGCTTCGGCGGCGAGATCGCCGGGTTGCGCGAGCTCGGTGCAACCGGGCGCGGTGAACATTTGCGCATCGGCCTGTACATCGAGCACGCTGTGGCATCCGAGCTATCGGGGAATGTCATCGATCTGTGTCCGGTCGGTGCATTGACCGCCAAGCCGTCGGCCTATCAGGCGCGCTCCTGGGAGCTTAGCGAGTATGACGGCGTCGCGCCGCATGACGGGCTGGGCAGCAACCTGCATCTCCATGTGCGACGCAACCGGCTGATGCGCGTGGTGCCGCGAGAGAACGAGGACGTCAATCAGACCTGGATCTCCGACCGTGATCGCTTCAGCTACCAGGGGCTGTACAGCGATGACCGGCTGCAGCGCCCGATGCTGCGCGAGAATGGCAAGCTGCGCGAGGCGGATTGGCAGGAGGCCCTGATGGCCGCCGCGAGGGCGCTGAAGGATGCCTCGGGTGCGCGTATCGGCGCGCTGATCTCGCCGAGCGCGACACTGGAAGAACATTACCTGGCCACGCGCCTGCTGCGCGCGCTGGGCAGCAACAACATCGATCACAGGCTGCGCCAGGGCGATTTCCGTGGCGATGCTGCCGACCCGGCATTGCCCTGGCTGGGGCAGAGAATCGCCGATTTCAGCAACAACCAGGCCACGCTGCTGGTGGGTTCGTGGTTGCGCAAGGATCAGCCGATGCTCAACCATCGCGTCCGCCAGTCGCAGATCGACGGCGCCCTGGTGATGGCCATCAATCCGGTCGCCTACGACTTCAACTACGAACTCGACGTCGATATCGTGTGTATTCCGTCGGCGATGACCAAGGAGCTGGCGGGCGTGGCGGCCGCGCTGGGGGTCGATACGCTGGGCATCGAAGCCGTGCCCGACCCGGCGCACCACGGGATCGCCGACTCCCTGAAAAGTGCCGCGCAGGGCACCGTGCTGCTGGGCAACGCCGCGACGATGCACCCGGACTTCTCGCTGCTGCGTGCACTGGCTTCGGGCATCGCCGCGGCTGCCGGTGTCACGTTGGGCTTCGTTGGCAGCGGCAGTAACGACTGCGGCGCCTGGATGGCCGGGGCAGTGCCGCATCGCGACACCGGCGGTAAGGCCATCGCGCCGCCGGGCCTGGACGCGGCTGCGATGCTCGAGCAGCCTCTCGATCTCTATCTGACGTTCGGCGTCGAGCCGGAAATGGACGTGGCCGAGCCGGCGCGCATGGCGGCTGCGCTGGGCGCGGCACAGCTGCTGGCGATTGGCAGTCATACGTCGCCCTGGCTGCTCGAACACGCGGACATCCTGCTGCCGGCGGCGGCCTACGCGGAGACCTCCGGTACCTTCGTCAACATCGAGGGTAATGCGCAGAGTTTCCGCGGCGTTGCCGCACCGCCCGGAGAGACGCGACCGGGTTGGAAGATTCTTCGCGTGTTGGGCAATCTGGTGGGCCTTGACGGCTTCGACTACGCGGAATCGACCGAGGTGCGCGACGAAGTGCTGGCCGCCTGTGCCGATCTGGCGCCGGATAACCGGATCGGCGATCTGCAGGACCGCAAACCGAAGTCGGCGCCGGGCGAGTGGGAGCGGGTCGGCGGTGTACCCATCTATGCAGTCGATGCGCTGAGCCGCCGCGCGCACGCGCTGCAGCTCACACCGGACGCCTGGGGCGGCGAGCTGCGCCTGAATACCGCGGCAGCCGCGGCGCTCGACCTGGGTGAGGCTGCGGCCGTGCGGGTCGCACAAGGCGAGGGCAGCGCCGAATTCGAGGTGCGCATCGACGATGCCGTCCCCGACGGCTGCATCTGGTTGCCGACCGCAGTACCCGGGTCCGAGGCGCTCGGTGCAGCCTTTGGCCCCGTCGCGGTGGAGAAGGCCTAGGCAATGGATGCCGTGATTGCACTGTGGACCGAGTTGCCGGTGGTGATCCAGATCGTGATGAAGATCGTCGCGATCATGCTCCCGTTGATGCTGCTGGTCGCCTACTACACGTACGCCGAGCGCAAGATCATAGGCTACATGCAGGTGCGCATGGGGCCGAACCGGGTGGGCTTCTTCGGCATGCGCTTATGGGGCCTGGGTCAGCCGATCGCCGACGCGGTCAAGCTGATGTTCAAAGAGATCATCATCCCGACCGGGGCCAGCAAGACGCTGTTCCTGATCGCGCCGATGCTGACGATCGGTCCGGCGCTGGCGGCCTGGGCAGTGTTTCCGTTCGACGCAGGACTGGTATTGGCAGACGTGAATGCCGGCCTGTTGTACATCCTCGCGATGACATCGCTGGGCGTCTATGGCGTGATCATCGCCGGCTGGGCATCCAACTCCAAATATGCGTTTCTGGGATCGATACGCTCAGCTGCCCAGATCATATCTTATGAAATCGCGATGGGCTTCGCGCTGGTCGGTGTCTTGGTCGCCGCGGGCAGCCTTAATCTGGGCGACATCGTGAATGCGCAGCAGGGCAGTGTGTTCCACTGGTTCTGGCTGCCACTGCTGCCGCTGTTCCTCGTGTACTTCATCTCCGGCGTGGCCGAGACCAACCGCGCGCCGTTCGACGTCGCCGAGGGCGAGTCCGAGATCGTGGCCGGCTTCCATGTCGAGTACTCGGGCATGACCTTCGCGGTCTTCTTCCTTGCCGAATACGCCAACATGATCCTGATATCGGCGTTGAGCGCGCTGATGTTCATGGGAGGCTGGCTCTCCCCGCTGCCACAGAACTGGGTCGATGGCGTGTTTCTGCTCGATGACGGCTTCCAATGGCTGCTGCTGAAGACCTTCGCTTTCATGTTCCTGTTCCTGTGGTTCCGTGCGACTTTCCCACGCTATCGCTACGACCAGATCATGCGCCTCGGCTGGAAGGTGTTTATCCCGATCACTATCGTCTGGATCGTGGTGGTGTCGGTCATGAGGGTGGCCGAGATGCCCTGGTGGTTCAACTGAGGCCCGTGGCGATGAAGACAATCACGAACTACATCCGCAGTCTGTTCCTGTTCGAGCTCTTGAAGGGGCTGAGCATCACCGGCGGCTATTTCTTCTCGCGCAAATTCACCCTTCAGTACCCGGAACAAAAGGCGCCGGTGTCGCCGCGTTTCCGCGGTCTGCATGCGCTGCGGCGTTATCCCAACGGCGAGGAGCGCTGCATAGCCTGCAAACTCTGTGAAGCGGTGTGTCCGGCGCTGGCGATAACTATCGAGGCCGAACCGCGCGAAGACGGGTCGCGGCGCACCACGCGCTACGACATCGATCTGTTCAAGTGCATCTACTGCGGTTTCTGTGAAGAGTCCTGTCCCGTCGACTCCATCGTCGAGACGCGCATCTATGAGTACCACTTCGAGAATCGCGGCGAACAGATTATGACCAAGCAAATGCTGTTGGATATCGGTGACAAATACGAAGAGCAGCTGGCGGACGACCGTGCCGCGCAGGCGAATGTGCGGTGAGAACCGGGTCGAGGATTGAATCTTGAGTTTCGAAAAATTCCTTTTCTACGTCTTTGCCGCGATCCTGGTTTTTGCAGCCGTCATGGTCATTACACGCAAGAATCCGGTGCATTCGGCGCTGTTTCTGGTTCTTGCCTTCTTCAATAGCGCTGGCCTGTGGATGCTGGCCGAGGCCGAATTTCTGGCGATCGCGCTGGTGCTCGTCTATGTCGGGGCGGTCATGGTGTTGTTCCTGTTCGTGGTGATGATGCTCGATATCAACATCGCCGAGCTGCGTGCGGGGTTTGTTCGCAATGCGCCGGTCGCCATCCTGGTGGCCATCGCCATGGTGATCGAACTGGTGATCGTGGTGGGGCCGCAGCGTTTCGGTCTCGACGAGGTCGCAGCGCCTGCGGCCAAGCCGGCCGGCTACAGCAATACCGAGGAACTCGGTCTGGCGCTGTTCACCCAGCATCTGTACGCCTTCGAGATCGCTGCAGTGATCCTGCTGGTCGGTATCGTCGCCGCCATTGGCCTGACCATGCGCAGACGGCCGGATACCAAATCCCAGGATCCGTCGCGTCAGGTCACGGTCAAGGCAAAGGATCGCCTGCGGGTGATCAAGATGGATGCCGAGGAGAAGGCCTGATGATTGCGTTGTCTGATTACCTGATGGTCGGCGCCATCCTGTTCTCGCTCAGCGTGGCCGGTATCTTTCTCAATCGTAAGAACGTAATCCTGTTGTTGATGTGCATCGAACTGATGCTGCTGGCGGTGAACATCAATTTCATCGCGTTTTCGTATTTCCTCGGCGACACCGCGGGCCAGGTTTTCGTCTTCTTCATCCTGACGGTGGCCGCGGCAGAGGCGGCGATTGGGCTCGCGATACTGGTAGTGTTGTTCCGCGGCCGACGGACGATCAATGTTGCCGATATGGACACCTTGAAGGGCTAGCGATGCAAGCGATTCTACTGACCATAGTCCTTGCGCCGCTGGTCGGCGCGCTCATCGCAGGCCTGTTTCGCAATCAGATCGGTCGCGTCGGCGCGCATTCGGTCACCATCCTCGGTGTGGGCATCTCATGTGCGTTGTCGCTGTATGTGCTCTATCTCCACGCTTTCCAGGACGCCCCCGTCTACAACGAATCCGTCTACACCTGGATGGTCAGCGACGGCCTGCGCATGGAGATCGGTTTTCTGATAGACCGCCTGACCGCGATGATGATGGCCGTGGTCACCTTCGTGTCACTGATGGTGCACATCTACACCATCGGTTATATGGCGCACGAAGAAGGCTACCAGCGCTTCTTCAGCTACATCGCCCTGTTTACCTTCTCTATGCTGATGCTGGTGATGGCGAACAACTTCCTGCAGCTGTTTTTCGGCTGGGAGGCGGTGGGCCTGGTCTCCTATCTGCTGATCGGTTTCTATTTCAAGCGCGAGACGGCCATCTTCGCCAACCTCAAGGCCTTCCTCGTCAACCGGGTCGGCGATTTCGGTTTCATCCTAGGGATTGCCGCGGTCGCCATGTATTTCGGCAGCCTCGATTACGTCGAGGTGTTCGCCCTGGCGCCGCAATTTGCCAATGCCACCATCACGGTCTGGGGTGACACCAGTTGGTCGTTGATGACCGTGGTCTGCATCCTGCTGTTCATTGGCGCCATGGGTAAATCGGCCCAGGTGCCGCTGCACGTCTGGCTGCCCGACTCCATGGAGGGCCCGACCCCGATCTCGGCGCTGATCCATGCAGCGACCATGGTCACCGCCGGTATCTTCATGGTCGCGCGTATGTCGCCGCTGTTCGAGCTGTCCGAGACCGCGCTGACCTTTGTGCTGGTTATCGGCGCGACGACGGCGTTCTTCATGGGCCTGATCGGCATCGTGCAGAACGACATCAAGCGCGTGGTCGCCTATTCCACGCTGTCGCAGCTTGGCTACATGATCGCCGCACTCGGCGCCTCGGCCTACGCCGCCGGGCTGTTTCACCTGATGACGCATGCCTTCTTCAAGGCGCTGCTGTTCCTTGCCGCCGGCTCGGTCATCATGGGCATGCACCACGATCAGGACATCCGCAACATGGGGGGTATCCGCAGGTACATGCCGATCACCCACTGGACGGCGTTGCTCGGCTCGCTGGCATTGATCGGCTTTCCCGGGTTCGCGGGCTTCTTCTCCAAAGACGCGATTATCGAGGCGGTGCATCACTCGCAGATCGTCGGGGCTGGATACGCGCATGTGCTGTTGACTGCGGGGGTGTTCGTGACCGCCCTGTACAGCTTCCGCATGTACTTTCTGGTGTTCCAGGGCGAGGGTCCGCGTCACTTCGAACCGCATCATGAAGCCCATGACGAGCATGGAGGTGCGGAGGCTCAGGAGCATCACGAAGTTCATGACGAGCCCACGCCACACGAATCACCCTGGGTAGTGACCTTGCCGCTGATCCTGCTGGCGATCCCGTCCGTCTTCATTGGCTATTTCACCGTCGGCCCGATGGTGTTCGGCGATTATTTCGACGGCGCGCTCACGGTGGCAGCCGTGCACGACACCCTGGGACAGATCGATTTCCACGGGCCTTTCGGCTTCCTAACCCATGCCTTTTTCACCCCGCCGCTGTATCTGGCACTCGGTGGTCTGGCAACGGCCTGGTACGTCTATATGCGCCGGCCCGAGATCGCCCGCAATCTGGCGATCAAATTTGACTGGCTGTATTTCATTCTCGACCGCAAGTACGGTTTCGACGAATTCAATCAGGCCGTTTTCGCGGGTGGCAGCAAGCTGCTGGGCAAAGTCCTGTGGCTCGTCGGCGATCGCGCACTGATCGATGGGTTGGCGGTCAACGGTTCGGCGCATTCTGTAGGGAAACTGGCGATGGTGATGCGCTTTGTGCAGACCGGGATGCTTTATCAATACGCGATGGTGATGATTATTGGGCTGCTCGGACTGTTGGGCTGGTTCGTACTGCGCGGTTAGCGCGGCGGCCTCAGCGGAGCGGCGTCGAGACACAAAGCTGGGACGCGACTCGACTGGCGGTACTTTCCGCGGGACAGACGCAGGCTGCCGGTAACAGGATAAGAGACAGAAAAGACCATGACTGCAGATTGGCCGATACTCAGTGCGACCATTTGGCTACCGATACTCGGCGGCGCGCTCGTCCTGGGCAGTGGTGACAAGGCGCCGAACGTTTCTCGTTGGCTGGCGCTGATATTCGCCGTGCTCACCTTCCTGGTCAGTCTGTCGCTGTGGTTCGGCTTCGACGTCGGTACCGCCCAGATGCAGTTTGTCGAGAGGACTGCCTGGATACCGGCCTTCAATGCCGAATACTACCTCGGGGTCGACGGCATCTCGATGCCGCTTATCCTGCTGACCACCTTTGTCTCCATCCTGGTGATCATCGCCGGCTGGGAGGTTATTCAGTACAAGCCGTCGCAGTATATGGCCGCGTTTCTTATCATGGAGGGCGTCATGGTTGGCGTCTTCGCAGCGCTGGACGCAATGCTTTTTTATGTGTTCTGGGAGGCCATGCTGATCCCGATGTTCCTCATCATCGGCGTCTGGGGCGGGCCCAACCGAGTCTACGCGACCATCAAGTTCTTCCTGTACACCTTCCTCGGCTCGGTGTTCATGCTGGTGGCCCTGATCTATATGTACTTCCAGTCAGGCACCATGGAGATCCTGGCGTTCCATGATCTCGGGCTCAACCTGACCGAGCAGGTGCTGATCTTCGTCGCTTTCCTGCTCGCCTTCGCGGTCAAGGTGCCGATGTGGCCGGTTCACACCTGGTTGCCGGATGCCCACGTCGAGGCGCCGACCGGCGGTTCCGTCATTCTGGCGGCGATCATGTTGAAGATCGGCGGTTATGGCTTCCTGCGCTTTAGCCTGCCCATTACGCCGGACGCCAGCAACGAGCTTGACTGGTTGATCATCGGCATGTCGCTGATTGCGGTCGTCTACATTGGTTTCGTGGCCCTGGTGCAGCAGGACATGAAGAAGCTGATCGCCTATTCGTCGATCGCGCACATGGGCTTCGTGACGCTTGGGTTCTTCATTGCGTTCACCATCATGGCGCGCAGCGACGTCGACACTGGTGCCGTGCTGGGTCTGCAGGGTGGCATGGTGCAGATGGTCTCGCATGGTTTTATTTCAGCCGCAATGTTCCTGTGCGTCGGCGTGCTCTACGACCGCCTGCACAGTCGGCAGATCGACGACTACGGCGGTGTCGTCAACGTGATGCCCTGGTTCGCGGCATTCATGGTGTTCTTTGCGATGGCCAACGCCGGGCTGCCCGGCACCTCGGGCTTCGTCGGCGAGTTCATGGTGATCCTGGCCAGTTTCCGCGCCGATTTCTGGTTTGCGGTGCTCGCGGCGACCACGTTGATCATCGGCGCAGCCTACACGCTATGGATGGTCAAACGCGTGGTCTACGGCGAGGTCGGGTCCGACAAGGTAGCCGCGCTGCAGGACATCAACAAGCGGGAGGCCTTCGTGTTGACCTCGCTGGCGGTGGCCGTGCTGATCCTCGGTATCTGGCCAGCGCCGTTGATCGAGGTCATGGATGTGTCCATCGAAAATTTGGTTCAGCACATCGCCGTGAAGAAGATCTGAGCCGCCAACCGAAACAGTCAAGCCCGTATGGAATACAACCTCGCCTCGCTGCAACCCGCACTGCCAGAGATCTTTCTTCTGTCGGCGGCCTGTCTGATTCTGGTGATCGACCTGTTCCTGACAGAGCGCACGCGCCTGCTCACTTACGGCCTGTCGTTGGCGGCACTGGCCGGTGCGGTTGCGCTGACCCTGTACGCGGCCGGACCGGAGCGTGAGATCCTGTTTCACGGCAGTTTTGTCAGGGACCCGATGTCCGACGTGCTCAAGATCGGATTGCTGCTGATCTCGCTGTTCGCCTTTGTGTACGCCAAGGATTACCTGATCGAACTCGATATCCTGCGCGGCGAGTATTATGTGCTGGGTCTGTTCGGCGTGCTCGGCATGCTGGTAATGATCTCGGCAAACAGCTTCCTCACGGTGTATCTGGGCCTCGAGCTGTTGGCGCTGTGTCTGTATGCCCTGGTCGCGTTTCACCGCGATTCCGGCGCCGGTGCCGAGGCGGCGATGAAGTACTTCGTCCTGGGTGCGCTGGCCTCGGGCATGCTCCTGTACGGCATTTCGATGGTCTATGGCGCGACTGGCCAGCTGACCTTCCCGGAGGTTGCCGGCGTCATCGCCGGCGGCGACGCCGACCAGACGGTGCTGGTTTTCGGCCTGGTCTTCATCGTCGTTGGCGTCTCGTTCAAGTTCGGCGCGGTGCCGTTCCACATGTGGGTGCCGGACGTGTATCAGGGTGCCCCGACCTCGGTGACCCTGTTTCTCGGCAGTGCGCCCAAGATCGCCGCGTTCGCGCTCACGATGCGTCTGCTGGTAGACGGTATGGGCAGCCTGGTCGAGCAGTGGCAAAACATGCTGATTATTTTGGCGGTGCTGTCTATGGCACTCGGTAATGTGGTCGCGATTGCTCAGAGCAATGTCAAACGCATGTTGGCCTATTCGACCATTTCGCATGTCGGTTTCATCTTCCTCGGCCTGCTGGCAGGTACCGATAAGGGCTACACGGCGGCGATGTTCTATGCGATCACTTATGCGTTGACGGCCGCAGGTGGCTTCGGCGTGATCACGATGCTCTGCCGCAAGGGTTTCGATGCGGAAAACCTGCATGATCTCAAAGGCCTGAATGATCGCAGTCCATGGCTGGCCTTCATGATGCTGCTGATTATGTTCTCAATGGCGGGTGTGCCGCCCACTGTGGGCTTTTTCGCCAAGCTATTCGTGTTGGATGCCGTGATCAGCGTAGACATGGTTTGGCTGGCCCTGGTAGCGGTGTTCTTCTCGATCATCGGCGCCTTCTACTACATTCGCGCGGTGAAGATGATGTACTTCGACAAGCCGATCGATACGGCGCCGCTGGCTGCGTCGATGGATACCCAGGTGATGATGTCTATCAACGGCTTGGCGATGCTCGGTTTCGGTCTGTTCCCCGCGGCCCTGCTCGGCACCTGTCGCGCGGCGTTCAGCGGCTGACGAAGGCCCTGGTTGGAACAGAAAGCGCAGTGAAGGGTTGTGGCCGGCGCGGGGCATATGTAGAATTGCTAATGTCAGATGCGGGGTGGAGCAGTCTGGCAGCTCGTCGGGCTCATAACCCGAAGGTCGTAGGTTCGAATCCTGCCCCCGCTACCAAAT
>JAHEJD010000119.1 GCA_024639005.1 Chromatiaceae bacterium
CTAGGAACATCAACGAGAGGACAGCCCCTGCAATGAACCGACTTTATCAATCCGCCATACCCTTGGCCTGCGTCGCAATTTTAAGTCTACCAAGCCTCGCTGTCGCCTCCGAGGAAACACACGCCGAGAAGGTCTGCACCGACAAGATCACGCAGATTTCAGGTGTTAGCAACTTCCGGCACATCTGGGCCGAACGTCTTGGCCACCACAAGTTCCGCGTCCACGGCAAGGCGCGGGATGCTGGTCACAAATGGATATTCGATTGTAAGGTCAAGCGTGGCCATATTAAGTCCTACAATTACTCCGGCCCGCTGCGGCGAAAAAAGGACGACGACAACAATCATTTGGGAACCGCTCTGGCCATCGGCGCAGGCCTGGCCATCGTCGCCGCACTGGCTGCCTCGGCTGACGACGATGGCAAACCATCGAGTACCCAACCGAAGAAGACGTTTCTCGAAGACGACTGCATGGAGCAGCTACAGTACCGGGTGAGGGATGAGCACCACCACGCGGCGCGAATTCACCTTACGAACGCCGACGTGAAAGGTCACAACTTAGTTGGCGAAGCCAGGGTGCGATACGACCATCAGGGGCATAAAGCCACCTACACCTGTCACTTCGATCGTAACTGGCGGCTGAAGGACAGCAGCTATTACCTTTATTAAGCAGCCGCCTTCCGGCGTTGCAATCATTGAGGTTAGCGTGAACCAGCGGCCTTGGCGCGTAGTGCGTCGAGGCTGCCCCAAAGCTGCTTCAAGATGCCTAGTAGTCTGCACATTCCACCCACGTTAGCGAGCGGCTGGAGCCTGTTATCCAGGGTGCGATTATCCGCGGTCGCCACGATCATCATGGCGCTGGCCAGTGGCTGCAGCACCCTGAAGCCCGTCGATCTCCCCGATGAACGCACCCCCCCACCAAGCCATGCCGCGCTCTGGGAACAGTGGGAGGCCGATCACCAAAACGACTGGTTCGTGCTGCTCAACGATGGGCTAGAGGCACTCGACTGGCGGCTTCGCGCAATCGATTCAGCCACCGAGAGCATCGACCTACAGACCTTTCTATGGACGCTTGATACCGTCGGTTCATGTGTGATCGATCATCTTCTGGCAGCCGCCAATCGTGGGGTATCGGTCAAGCTGTTGGTCGATGATTCGCTGCTAACGGGCACGGACCGGGTGTTCGCCGAGTTGGCCGGGCATCCGAACGTCGAGTACCGGATATTCAATCCCTTCGAGCGCCGCAGCGACAGCGTCGCCTCACGCTGGGCCCTGAACCTCGCTGAGTTCGGACGTCTCGACCACCGCATGCACAACAAAGCCATGGTGGTCGACAACCGGGTCGCGATTGTCGGCGGGCGCAACTTGGCCGACGAGTACTTCGGGCTGCACAGCGAGGCCAATTTCCGCGACATGGAACTGATCTTCGGCGGACCAATCGTCGGCGAAATCAGCCGGTCCTTCGACGACTACTGGAATGACCCCTGGTCCCAGCCGATCGAGGGCCTGGTGTCCACCACCGCGGCGACCGGCCTCGGCGAGCTCGAACAAAACGGCATAACCGACGCGGCAATCCATGCGGAAGAGACCGCGGAACAAAGACTGGAGCGCTGGCGGGCGCTGACCGCCCGCTCCGTGCGCGGCGAGGCGATGCTGCTGGTCGACAGACCACCGCAGGACAACCCAGACAATCCCTCGGAGGCGCCGGTGCAGGTCGCCGACGCGTTGCGCAAGCTGGTCGACGGCGCCAATGAGGAGATCCTGATTGTCTCGGCCTACCTAATACCGACCGAACGACTGGAGGCTATTCTGGGCGAAGCCGTGGCGCGCGGCGTCCGCGTCCGCATCCTGACCAACTCGATCCGGTCCAACAATCACCTGACCGCGCACAGCGCGTACCGCAACCACATCGACAATCTACTGAACCAGGGCACCGAGCTGCACGAGATGAGATTCGATGCAGAAAGCCGCCACACTTACATGTTGTCCCCAGTGGAGACCAAGGCGCTGGCATTACATGCGAAGACATTGGTTATCGACCGCGACCAGGTCTTCGTCGGCAGCGCCAACCTCGATCCGCGATCGCTGCGCCTCAACACCGAAATGGGCCTGCTCGTGGAAAGCCCGGCGCTCAATGCCGAGGTGCGTCAGGCCTTCGCCCCGGATTTTTCACCGGACAACGCCTGGCGACTGCAACTGGACGAGCAAGGCGAGGTCGTCTGGTTCTCGCGGGGCGAGATGCTGACTGTGCAGCCGGCTAACTCGTTTATGCAGCGCATCGAGGACTGGTTCTTCAGCCTGTTGCCGGTCGAGGGAGAACTTTGATCAGCCATGTTGAACATGCGAACAGATTCACAGGGGCTGTTCGCATCACCGTCACCTGACTACCTGTCATCCGACGATACTGTTTCCAGCATCCCACTATGAGACAATAATGGCCGCCGCTCGCGGCTGCAGATTGGCGAGCCGGTCCAAAGACGACCCGCCGCAATCTTTCGATTCATCGAGCCAAACGGAGAGTATTTCATCATGAAAGGGTTTCTATTGTTTGTCGTTGGCGGCGTCGTCGGTGCCGTCCTCACGTTCGTTTTTGCGGGGGCCGCGCTGACCGGTGTCGGCGCCGGTGCCGGCATCGTTACCGGCCTCAAGGCCGGTGCTTGCTTGACCGTCGAGGCGGCCAGAGAGCAGGGCCTGATCACCGCGGACCAGGTGGACCAGGTGCTCTCTGCAGCCGCTGGTCAGATCGCCGACACTCACACCCCGGTTCCGGACTTCGTCGGCGGCAACGCGGCCTGCGAGCAGTTCATCGCCGACCTTAAGCAGACAGCCGCGAACTGACAGGCCGTCAATAGTCATCACATCAATGGCCGGCGTAAGTCAATTTCTCTGGTCCGCAGACGTGCCTGCAGCCACTCAATGCCAACCGGGGCCGTCCCGCGATCGGCCTTTATGCTTATTGGATTTCTTTTGTGACCCGATTGACTCGAGATTCAGTCAAACGAACTGGTCATCCACCTTGACACCGATTTCGCGAGCATCCGGGGCATTGATCTAATGGCTAAGACGCAACCTGACATACTGATCCATAAAATCCCTGCTTGGTTGCTTTTGCTCGTCGTGGCAACGACTGCTTCGGCGCAGGATATCCGCCGCGAGTCCTTGGACCTTGATCAGGTCAATGAGCTGCGCATCGTCGAGGGTACGATCTCGGGCCGAGAGATCACGGATTACCAAGTCTCCGGCGAGCGCTCTCAGATCCTGTCCGTCGATCTGTTGACCTCGAACCCGGCTAATTACTTCAATATCCTGCGGGCCGGCTCGAACCAGGCGGTCTTTAATGGCTCGACCCAAGGCATGGTCGCCGATGTACCGCTTCCCGAAAGCGGGGCCTACGTGATTCGTGTCTATCTGATGCGGTCCGCTGCGCGTCGGGATGAGACCGCGAGATATTCCCTCGGCATCAGCCTCGGTCGGCCGGAGTTCGCCGATGGGCTCTCGGGCGGCCCCGACTACTGGAAGGTCTCTGCCGGTGGCGGCTTCGCGCTGAACCTGCGGGCGGGCCCGTCCACCCGTTACGAGGCGATCGGCAGGCTCCGCAACGGCGAGGTGCTCCAGAACCGGGGCTGCCGCCTCACGGGCGGTGAGCGTTGGTGCGCCATCCGTGCGACGCACACGGGTGTTACCGGATGGGTCGCGGGCCGGTATCTCTTCGAGTCCGCCGCACCCCGAAGACCTGCGATGGCCGAAGGCTGGCCCATCGGTAATGGGGTGCCGTTTGATGCCACCGGCTTGGTGCCTTGTGCCGTGCATGCCGGCGAGCCGATGCGGCAATGCCCCTTCGGTGTGGTGCGTGAGGGTCCCGGGAACGCCGGCCTGTGGGTTGCGCTGGGTGATGGGGTCGAGCGTCAGCTTCTGTTTGAGGGCGGAGCGCCCGTCGCGACGAATTCGACCGGTAACATGAGTTTCGAAAAGGCCGGCGATCTCTATCTGATACGCGTTGGGGATGAACGCTTCGAGGTCCCTGAGGCCGTGGTCACGGGCGGCTAGCGGGGCAGTTCAGTCCGGTACCGTTTTGTCGCCAACCGTGTCTGTCGACGTAGATGTGCGCGGGTGATCCTCCGGTGAGCGCAGGGTCACCACGCGTTG
>JAHEJD010000014.1:0-3993 GCA_024639005.1 Chromatiaceae bacterium
TTGGACCGAAGCTGGCGAAGCGTATCCACGACCAGCTCGATGTCGAGACGCTCGAGGCATTGGAGAACGCTGCGCACGATGGGCGCCTCGAGGCGTTACCGGGAGTAGGGGCAAGGCGTGCCACCGCCATCCGAGCGACGTTAGAGAGCATGCTGGGTAGGATGCGTAGACAATCCCGCCGCGAGCCCGCGCCAGGCCCGAGTGTTGAACTGCTTCTCGATGTTGATGTGGAATACCGAAACAAGGCCAGTGCCGGCCAGCTTCCCACCATCTCGCCACGACGATTCAATCCCAACCACGAGGCCTGGCTGCCAATCCTGCACACCGAACGTGACCTTTGGCATTTCACTGTGTTGTTCTCAAACACAGCACGTGCTCATGATCTCGGACGCACCCGCGACTGGGTCGTGGTTTACTTCTACGATGATCATCATCGGGAAGGCCAATGCACCGTCGTCACAGAGACGCGCGGGGCCTTGATCGGTAAACGCGTGGTACGCGGGCGCGAGGAAGAGTGTCGAGCGCTGTATACGGCCTGAATGGCGGCCGGATGGCCCGGCGTGTGGGTTCTCAGCGAACGGCCTATGACACCCTCGAGTTGCACAAGCCCCTGATCCTTGTCGATTTCCAAGATCACCCGACACTGTAATCTTGAAGCGAGACGAGTGGTAATGTCTCCTCTCACCCCGCAGTGCCACCGGTAACTCGATTGACATTTGGAGCTACGCTTGCCTGTATGCCGCCACTTCGCGGGTCCACAACCCGCTGCTGGTTCGTCTGGACTCTGACCAGGAGGGTCGCAATGAGGCAGGCAATAAGAACAGCGATTGTTGCATTCATGCCGACTTTCGCCCCTCTTGGATCTGCGGCGATCCCTGAAGAAGAGGCGCAGGTGATCAATAACGCAGGAGCGTGCCAACGTCATCGCTCGACCCTGGTGTTGAGCCTTCAAGAACAGGCGCGACTCGATAGTCAACCGTTGTTTGTGTCCCCGGCGGCAAACGGCACGACGCTACTGCACTATGGGGATTTTGTGCAGCGGATGTGGTGCAAAGGAGGCACGCTTCGCGTGGAGATCGAATAAGTTGTCGATGGCCGCGTCTATATCGGCACAGGGCAAATGCTCTGGCCCAACGTCGGGTTGTGGGCTCGTGAGCTCTTCGAGTCGCTACTCGAACGCTTTGGAATACATAAGCAATACAGACGAAATCGGAGGATGAAAATGTGGAGAGCAATTAGAAGTGCATTGATGGGCGTGATTGTTTCGGCGCCCCATTCATGTAACCCAGAGTGATCCTAAAGCTTTCAAACAAGCTGTGAACATCGCTTCTAACCTGCCGAAACAACTTGGCGTGGATAATGTCACAATCGAGGTTGCCGCGCAGGGTCCAGGTCTTTCGCTCTTGACGCAGGGAAGTCCTGAGGCAGAAAGGATTCAAAGCCTCATCGCCCAAAGCGAGAACACGATGGGTGGCGGTACGACCTTTAGCGCCTGCGCCGCTACTATGGCGGGAATAAAGAAAAGGACTGGCAAAGAGCCGGTCCTGCTGAAAGGTGTTGGGGTAGTACACCCCGGAGCAGCAGTTCGGGTGATGGAGCTTCAGGAGCAGGGTTGCTCTTATATACGGATTTAGAAACTCCCCGGCCCCGCGCCGGGGTTTTTCTTGAGTGCACACACTGAGTCGAGCCCGTTCGAGTGCGCGGCGGCGGTGTTGGTCGATCAGGCGGAAACGGCGTCGGCACCAAGCACAGGCGTCTACCTGCTGGCTGCCCGGGCACACGAGAATCTTATTAAGGTCCCGGGGCAGGTCAGTTCTGTGGGTTGCCAAGCTTGCCTGGCGAGCCCTAGCATGCGGTTGTTGAATTCGAAGGTTTGACTGGTTGGCCAAGAACCGGCTCCGACCAGATGTCGTCAACGCTCGTGCGACCCGTCTAAGGAGGTCCTCATGTATACCTGCAAAATGCCCCTGCAAAAACGTTTCGGCCCTGGCCTGGCGTCGCTGCTTATCCTGCTTTCCGTCCTGGCCGCGCTGCCGGCCAGCGTGGCGGCCGAAGGCGCAAAGGTCGTCTACCATGCCGACTTCGCCGATCCGCGCCGCTTCAGCGCCATGCTGACCAGCATCAACAACATGGTCACCTACTACCAGAACGAGTTGGTCGACTACGACGTGCGCATCGTCTTCGTCGCTCACGGCATTCGTTTCCTGACCAACGACAAACTCGAGGGGACGCCCTTTGCCGAAGATGCGGAGATGGCCGAGCGCCGCGAAAACAACGCTGGCCGGCTGGATGCGTTGCGCTCTGTCCAAGAGGTGAAGCTGGAGCTCTGCGACATCACCCGCTCGCAGGTAGGGCTTGCTAAAGATAAGTTGTATGAGGGCGTGACCTCGGTGCCTTCCGGGGTCGTGCGCATCGCGGAACTGCAGGATCAAGGCTTTGCCTATATAAAGGTTGAGTGACGACCTTTCACGACGCTGTCCGAACCAGCAGTGAGCAGGCGGCGGCATGGGTAGCCAATCAAGGAGCAGAGATGGTGGGTGCCCGGCACTGGAACGCCTTGGCCGCTATTTACAACAGGCGTCACCGATGGCATACCGCGGTCAGTCTACAGACGGCTGCTTCGCCGGGAATACTGGCAACTAGCGACCTGAAGCAAGGAGCTCCGCGTCACAGGGTCTGGTTGCAGCAACCAACATAGAGTAGCCTAAAGGCTTCGCTGGACGATTGTGTATTCTGCTGTAGCGTTGCCTGCCAACCATTTTGACCATTCAAGGCCCTAAATTATGTCACTGAATACCTTGACCCGAAACGCAGTGGAACAAATCAGAGAATCTGTCGGGAACCCTCTGAGTGAAACCGAAATCGCTGCCGTCACAAAGATCATCGACGACGCGTTGATCAACGCCGTGAATCAATCAACGAAAAAATGCACAGATGCCGCAGTGGTATGCTGTGGTCATGAGGCGGATCTCGCTCACAAGATCGCAGAAGACGTCGAGCGTGCTCGATACGCCTTGATCGGTAACCTCATGAGTATGCGATAGCTTCCCGGCGCCACTTGCCATCCGTGCGTTGAGCATCTGACAAGAGACTACCGATTTCTCTGTTGTCACTCCTTTGCTAGAGAACCTGCGGCCGAGGGCGCGATGTCTGTCCGGCCCGCTGAGCAAAGCTCACCGACCTGCTGCATCCCCAGGTCGGCTACGACGCTATCGATCATGATGATGCTGCCACCTTCATCATGGCTTGTCAGCCAGATGAACCGCGTACCATCCGGCCCGTACCACCCCACGCCACTTGTTCTGTGCTGGTAGACATAGGTATCCGACGGGGCGCCTTGCCATGACTCAGACATGCTGGGCTCCCCATACTTTCTGGTCAGGTAAGCCTGCAGCCTTTCGAAGGCCCCCTCACCAGAGGGGAACTCCGCCTGGATGGCGTACAACCGGTTATCGAGAAACCGGTACAGCAACCCTGGCCACTCGAGCCTGACGTCTGCCAGAAAATTGCGTCGATCCGCATCCGCGAGATAGTAGAAGCGTTCCTGCGGACAACCGGACTGCATCCAGTTCGCGGTCACCAGCCAATCGACTTCTTGCGGAGTTTGCCCAAACGACAGCCCCTTAAAGCCGCCAATGGGGTCCAGATTGGTGCCGGAATCAGCGCAGGCGACGGTGATGAACAACAGCCCTAAGAGGGGCGAGGCCTTGAATAGACTCCTCATCATGCAACTGCTCCATGAGTGAGATACGCGAGACTTGTGCGATAGGAGATAGGCGCGAGGCCCTAGCAACCTACACACCCATCGATGGCTCGATCAGGCCGCCTCGTCGAAGCAGGGTTCTTCGATGGCCGCCAGCATTTCGCGAACAACGGCGATCGCTGTCGGATACTCTTCCTCGAGCGCCGCCAACAGATCGCATCGGATCTCACGTATTTCCGTATTCATATTACGACTCCTTATGATTCGGCGATTGCGCCTGGGCAATGCGG
>JAHEJD010000014.1:4093-12830 GCA_024639005.1 Chromatiaceae bacterium
TACTGCGCCGGGCAGCCGAGGTGGCGCACAAATCACTCACCGATTTCGTTCTGGATGCAGCCTGCCAGGCTGCTGAGCAAACGCTGCTCGATCAGCGGCTGTTCATGGTCTCGGGTAGCCAATATCAGGCGCTGCTCGACCTGCTGGAGCAGCCGGAACGTGACAACGCCGGCTTGGCCGATTTGTTTGCCCATCGCGCGCCGTGGCCCAAGACCTGAATCTTGCCGGACCTGCTCCCCTGGGGGCGGATCATCTCCTCGATGACTTCGAATGTGGTCAGGCGAGCCTAGATGACTGGCTGGTCCGCCATGCGCGGCAGGCACAGGCCAGCGGTTCGGCCAAGACCTTTGTCGTCGCCGACGGTCGTCGGGTGGCGGGGTACTTCAGTCTCGCGGTGGGACAGGTTGACGGCGTTGAAGTCCCAGAGCGCATTCGTAAGGGAATGGGGCAATACCCGCTCCCGGTAGTTTTACTGGCCCGCCTGGCGGTCGATCGCGCTTATCAAGGTCAGGGCATCGGCGTCGGGATGCTGCAGGATGCCATTCGACGCACACTGTTGATTGCCGAGCAAGCCGGCATTCGCGCCTTGCCAACGCACCCGATCGACGCCGACGCGGATGCTTTCTACCGGCGCTTCGGTTTCGTGCCGTCACCCGTGCGTGAGGGGCAGCTGCTTCTGCTGCTCAAGGATGCGCGACGGGTATTGTGACGGTTGGCAGAGGCAGGCTTGGCCTACGCGCAAGGAGCCGACGAGTTTGTGAGAGACGCGACAGCCGAACGCGCTTGCGGTGGGTGGGGTATTTTCAGCCGTGCTCATTTCATACCCCCGTTTGTACCCCATTTGTACCCCCATTTCGGTGTCCCAGGGACAACGTTCGCTGGCGAGCGGGGCAATGTGGCCACGAGAGGCTGCGATGAACTCGGAAAAGCAGGAGAGCGCGATAAGCGGCGAATAAAGCTAGGATTTCAGTCGCTTGGAGCGGTGGAGATTCCTGCATGCGGAATCACGCTCGGCGGTTTTTTTTGGATTAAAGTGATGCTTTATTAAAGTTTAATAAACATATGAAAAATAACATAATATGTTTTGGAGGCGGCGACCCTTTGGCTCGCAGCTGAGCACAAACATGCTTAGAGGAATCTTTGTGCTCACCAGCACACTTGTCCTGTCGGCGGGAGTGGTCTTCGGTACCGGCGAGTTGCTAAGCCGTCCGGCGAGCCGTGTGATAGGCGAAGCGCCGACGGAACTCCGCGCGATCTCTGTCCGGCTTCCGACATCACCGACCGAATCAGTTTCCGGCTGGTTCGCTCGGGGAGCCGGCCCTGGCGCCATCCTGTTGCTGCATGGCGTGCGTGCCGACCGCACTCATATGCTAGGCCGGGCACGGTTCCTGCAAGCCGAGGGCTATTCTGTCCTGCTCATCGACCTTCCAGCTCACGGTGAGAGTTCTGGTGAACGCATTACCTTCGGCGCTAATGAAGCCGCGGGCGTTGCAGCCGCGTTGCGCTACTTGCGCGCCGAACTCCCCGGCGAACGAATTGGCGTCGTCGGGGTCTCCCTTGGTGCGGCCTCCCTCGTCCTTTCTCGGCCGTCTCCTGCGCCGAGCGCAGTGGTTCTGGAGTCCATGTACCCGACCATTACAGCGGCAGTGGAGAACAGGCTAGTTATGCGCCTCGGGCCGGTCGGCGGTCTCGTCGCACCGTTGCTCCTGTGTCAGCTACCGCTGCTTTCAGGCGTCACCTCGGAGCAACTGCGCCCGCTCATGGCCGTGCCAGCGCTCCGGGCACCGCTTCTTGTGGCCTCGGGCACGGACGATGAACACACCACCTGGCCCGAGACGGAGCGTATATTCGCGGCAGCCCAGCAGCCGAAGGAACTTTGGGCCGTGGAGGGCGCAGCTCACGTCGATCTGCATTCTTACGACCCGGCTGCCTACCGGGCGCGCATCCTGAGATTTCTCTCCCAGCACTTGCGTAACCCTTAGCTCAGCCAGACTCACCGTCGGATGCAGAGGCGCCCCGGTTGGCTGAAAGTCTGGGTGCTTTGATATTCTCTTTCACGGATCGCCGCGCCACCAATGGGCTGTCAAGGCTTGCGGGGAGTGTTCTGAAACAGGCGCATCAACTTATTCTGTGCATCCTTTGCCCACTGTGGTTGCGGTATGTTCCAGCCAATAAAAATGCCAATCACCAGGACGATCAAGGTTTCCATGGATTTGCCTCTCCGATCTGTCTCTTCCGCGCTTAACAAGACACGTGACGTTACAGAATTATGAATCACACCATACGATGGATTCTCGTGATTCCTGTCGCTTATCTCGGTTATTACCTGGCAATGATCAGCGGTATGGCTGCTTTGGCGATTGCAGAAGCGTTCTGCCCTCCTGATCTAGTCATTTCCGGTATGTGTACCGCTGCGTATATGAGAGGGATCGAAAAGCTGCTGTTTGTGCTGTTTCCAGGTCTTGCGGCAGTCTTGGTCGTCTTGCTGCCATCTCTTGTTGCGCCGTCGAGAAAATTGGCTGTAGCACTTTCTTTCTTTGCGGTCGGCAGTGTGGCTGCGATTTTCTTAGGGGTCGCTCTCGAAGAGTGGGTGATTCTGGGATTCGCGTTGGCGTGCGGTGGTGTAACGACGTGGGCTGTCTATGCATACCGATGACGTGTCGATCTTTCGCGCTTACTGGGCGGCGTAGGTGCAATACGCTGCGCTGTTACATGTAGTGCTCGCATCACGACGCCGGCTCAGTCGTCGTGAAAGAGGCCGTAGTGGTAGGCGCCTTCAATGACCCCGCTGGTGTAGAAACCGCTCAAGCCCTTGAAGCCCCCGGTTGCGAAATAGACTCTTAGCGCCGGATTCGTATCCGTTGCCTGCTTGACGTTCTTGACGAGTTGTTCGTCCGCATTGCGCACGAGAACGCCGGAGAATCCGGCCGTGAGCGGGAAAATGTCGTTGCCGCTGTCGCCACAGAAAACGACATCGGTCTTGTTCACGCCATGCTCGTCGGCGACATACTCGAGCGCCGTCTGCTTGGTGGCGCTGTGCGGAAGAAAGTCGAGCAGGCCCTGACCGGACTGGGAGTCGTAGCTGTAGACGATGACCTCGTCGAATTTGCCCTTGACCAGCTCGTCGACCATCTGCAGAACGGTCTCGTTCCTCGCGTGGTCAACGTAGTAGCTCTGTTTGAAGGCGCTGCAATGCTCGCTCTCTTGCTCCGAGATCCCGTCCACCGAGCGGATGGCAGCGCGAACGGCCTGGGCGTCCCATCTCGGGCTGGTCTGCCTGATATGCGCTTCCCAGCCGCCGTGGGTCGCCCAAGTCCCCTGTTCGTACTTTCGAATCGATGTGCCGACATCACCGATGAGCATATGCGGATAGCGAATCCCGTATTCCTTGATTGCGTTTTCGGCAAGGTCGAGATTTCGCCCGGTCACGTAGACCACTAATACCCCATGCCTCTCCGTCAGCTCATTGAAGAGGTCGATGGCGCCAGGGTCCGGCGGCCAGCTGCCGTTCGGCAGTAGTGTTCGATCCAGATCGGTCGCAAGGATTCTCAAGCGGGTGCTCCCAAGACGGCTATGCCCCAATAGGCTAAATGCTAGAAGGACATCAGGATCTCTTCAGGGGTACCGTTACCGTGGGAAACCGTGAAGCTGTGGCTGCGCAGGTCGGCCTTCATTGTCGCGGTCGCTTCCGGGTGCCGCCAGGTGATGTGCAGCACGTGGGGATCGGCCTCTATAACAAGCATCTCTCCCGCGAATGCCGGTGAGGTGTTGCGCAACCGGATCAGCGCGAGTTGGTCCTGCACGATAGGGAGTGCGAGTCGCTCTTCGATCGCCTCCATCGTGAGATTGGTGCGGTTGATCTCTTTGTGTCCCGCGGTGCCCCCATTGTCTGCCGCTTCGTAGTCGTTGCTGCCGGCGAACAGGTCCAGGTACCACACTTGCGGGATGCCCGGCATGAACATCTGGATCGCGCGGGCCAGGCGAAGCTTTCGTTCGTCCTCTCCCAGGGCGCTGAAATAGGTCGCATTGACCTGATAATAGGCGATCTTTTTGCCGTCAGCACCGAACAGGTTCTTCACCCTGCCGCCTCTGCTGACGATTCTCTCCATCGTGGCTTCGATTTCCTCATCCCCAAGCAGGCCATGCCTGTAGACGGTGCCGTTGACGTGTTTGCCCCTGAGATCGAGTACCGGCAGGCCGTCGTGGCAGCCGAGCATATTGATAGTCTGCAGACCTTGGGCTTCGATATCCTCCATCCACTGCAGTAAGGCCTGGTTTGTCCCCCGATCCAGGGCGTCGATGACGAGGCCGGGAAAGAAGAAGTCATAGATGGGGAATCCCTTGTGTGCGATCTCCTCGTGAATGCCACTCCCGTACTCGGCATGGATCTCAGGAAAGATGATCAGATCATATTTTCGTGCGATCTCCCGCAAGAGTTCCAGGTATTCCCAGGTGCCGGGCACATTGAAGAAATTTGGTTGGCCGGGTTCTTTATGCAGGTAGGCGAAGGCATCGAGGCGAATGATCTTGGCGCCATACTCGCTGAGCTTACGCAGGGTCTCGTCGTAAAACTCCCAGACCAGCTCAGAGCGCGCATTCAGGTCCATCTGGCCCAGGTAATCGCGCTTGTGACACACGACGGCCAGCACCTCCTCCTTGTGATTCGACAGCTCGCCCAGATCCATCTCCTCCAGGCAGGCATTCTCTGCAATGGCCTGATTGATGGTATCTGCGATCGTCGTGGCGTGGTCCGGGTGAAGACCTTCGATGTGGGCGAAGTCGTGCGGCCCGATATCGTTGAAATCCACTTTCTGATAGAAGGTATTCCAGTAGACCTTGCGGCTCCCGTCCGGAAAGCACACCCTGAGGATGGGCAGGTCGGGCTTTCTCATGAACAGCTTTTTCAGGTGTTCGGGATTCGGCACGATCTTGCCATCCGGCGCCATCCTGCCTTCGTGGTCCCAAAACAGGTTCCAGTCGATGAAGAAATCCCGGTACCGCGATCCCTCACCGTGTCGTAACAGATCCTGGAACTGGGGCGAACACACCGACAGGTGGTTGAGCACCATGTCGAGCTTCAGAATGATGCCCAGCTCGTTCAGCTGATCCAGATCCTGAGGGCTCACGAGCGCTTCATTGATGTCGTAATCGATGATCGAAAAGCCGCGATCCAGATCGCTGTTGAAAAAGGTTGGAAGGATGTAGAAAAGGGAGAAGGCACCTTCAAGCTCGGGCCTTTTGAGTAATGCCACTGCGTCAGCAAGGCGCTGGCCAATGCTGTCCGGATAGGCATTCAACATAACCCCGTGGGGCAGGGCCTGCATGCTGGGGTCGAGTCTGTCATTCATTGCTTATCTCAGAGTCTTAGTTGGTGGCCTTACCGGTATGCACGCCCGCTGAGGCGCTGTTCGGGCGATCGGCTCGCGGTGCCGTTGCGGATGTACGCACTGCCCTCGATTGCGTACCGGGTGCCGCCGGAAACGTATCGAGCGGAAAGGGGCCTGCGCAAAAGTCCGGTAATTATGGATAGGCAAATCCAGGTGTCAACCTGGCGCAGTGCTGGCAAGCCACGGAGCCCAGCGCGTCCTGGGTTCGAAAAGGAAAAACTGAAACATAAGTGAAACATGTCGTTAGGATAGTCAGGCTAGAGCCTCTTGCGTATCCAAGAATCCAGCCATGCCAGGCGCTGGCCGTCGACGGCCGGCACGCGCTCGGCCTTTTGCCGCATCGCCAGCGCCTGCATCTTGTATCGCTCCCGGTTGAGCCCGGACGCCGCTCGCGCGAGCAGGGCGTAATCGCGGGCCATCAGCGCGTAGGCGTAGCCATCGTCCGGGTCCAGTTCTACCGCATGTTCCAGCGACGCGATGGAGTCCTGGTATTCGCCCAAGCGGTAGAGCAGAAATCCCTTGACGTCGTGACCGAAGGGATCGCCCGGACGCAACGCGATGAAGCGTTCGATATCGCGCATGGCCGTACGGTATTGGAAGAAGGCGGTCACGTTATACAGTGCCGAGTATTTCCATGGCTCGGCGCTCTCGGGCGCCAGACGTTTGGCCTGCTCGATCAGCGGGCGCACGATAGCCGGCCGCTGATTGGTGTTCACGCTCAGGCGCAGGAGTTCCAGGGTGGCTGCGGTATCGGTGGGATCGCGATCGAGCGCGCTGTGCAGCCCGGCCATTCGCGCGGCGATTGCGGCATCGTCTGCGCAGCGATAGAGATCCTCGCGGCTCAGCGGCAGATCCTTAGCCGTAGACTGCCAGGCCTCTCGCATCAGTCCTACATAGGGGTAGGGGCCCTGGGCTACCTGCCATTTCGGGTTATCGGCCATCACCACCAGGCGGCGTTGCCAGACGATGTCGAACTTCCAGCCATCACCCGTGTTGCAGAATAGGAACGGGGAGTTCTCCCAACCGTCTATGGCCCCGAACCAGATTACGGCGTAATCGCCATCACGCAGCACCTGATAGTCGGCCTCGCGCCAGTGGTCCAGCCACTTGGTTGTGCGCGGGTCGGGCTTGTCCGCAGGACCCATCGCCAGGCGCGTCATCTCCGTGTATGGGTCAATATCGATGTCGGCCCCGTCACCGGCCCACTTGTCGAGCATGAACTCCCAGGCCTCCTCGGGGCTGCGCGCCCCGCGGCCGACCGGTTTCGCGGCAGTCCGCGACGAATTGCCTGTATAGCGCGGGAGATCGCGCGCGGCGCCGGCACCGCCGGCTAGCAGCGCTGCATCGGACTGGGCAATGAGCTCGGGCGTATACCCGCCCTGGTCTTTGAACTGTGCCCGCTCTTCGAGCATCTCCATCACGGCGATCAGTCCGGTGCCGATATCACCGGCGCGGTAATAGGGCCCGAGCTGCAGGTCCTCCACATAGCCACTGAAGGCATCCGTGAAGACGTCCTCGAGCGCATAGCCCACCTCCAGCTTCACCTGTTTGGTCTCGTCGACCAGGAGCAGCAACAGCCCGCGTCCCTCGTGCTGCGCGCCAATCCGCCACTGATTGACCAGGTCGACTGCCAGGGTCTCGAGGCGCTGGCCGGCGGGCAGTGCAGGTACGCTGACGATCAGCGCCTCGATCTGAAAACGCGACATCAGGCGCGCGAGGTAGCGGTGCGCGCCCTCTTCGTAGTGGCGTAAGGCGCGCGCGTAATCGAACAGGTATCGATTCGACTGCGGCCTCGTCTCAAGGTCGAAGGCCGCCAGGTCGTCCGGCAGCTCGTCGTCCTCATGTGCGATGAACGACCACACCACCGCCCCGCTGATGACAACGACGACAGAGAGCATCATTAAGATGAGGTGCTTCCGCATGTATCGAGTCTTCTCGGATTGTCCTCAGCTATCGCTGCGGCGCCCAAACGGATCCTCGAGCCCTTTGAGCGCCCGCGTCTCGGCCTCGAAATAGGGTTTGGCCTCGAAGCCCAATATCTCCGCGACGATGTTGCCGGGGAAGGTCTGAAGCCGGGTGTTGTAGCGACGCGAGAACTCATTGAAGTTGCGCCGCTCCATGGCCACGCGGTTCTCCGTACCTTCGATCTGATCCTGGAGTGACAGGAAATTGCGACTGGCCTTCAGAGACGGATAGTTCTCGACGATCGCGAACAGGCGCGCCATCGCGGACGCTACCTCGCCTTGCGAGGCCTCTATGGCCTTGAGCTGCTCTAGCGTCTGCGGGATACCACCGATTGCGCCACTCACCTGCAACGCATTGGACCGCGCCTGGGTCAGCTCGGCCAACGTCTCGCGCTCATGCTCTGTATAAGTCTGCACCGCATCGACTAGCAAGGGCACCAGGTCCAGACGCCGTTGATAGACGTTCTCGACCTGCGCCCAGCCCGCATTCACTTGCTCGCGCGCGCCGATCAAACCGTTGTAGAAGAACACCAGCAGAGCTGCAAGCACGGCGAGTACGCCAATGCTCACGATGCCGAAGGACAAGGGAAGAGAACGGTTCATGGTAATGCTCCTTTCCTCGGAGATACCCGAGAGATCGATAAGTCGGCCGTCAGGCAACGCCGGGGCAGGGGTTTCGGTGGTCGGTAACGGCGTGACACCGCCGCTGGCGACATCGCTCAGCAGATAGTGTGTTGCCGCGCCCAGCAGGAAGAACACCGCAAGGCTGCCGATCAGTAGCCACAGGCGCCGGCGCGGTGCGGCCGCCGCGCGCAGCGGCGCCTCCCGGTCTGTAAGGCCTGCGAGCGAGTCGCGCAGGCGCTCGGCCTCCTCGGCAGTCAGCTTGCCCGCGGCGAGCATGCGCTCGACGCGGTTGTCATCTCTTGGCTCGTTCATGGTCACAGGTTCTCGATCATCCGCATTCCTTGTTTCGGCAGGATGCGCCCAGCCTCGATGTCATCCAGGATTCGCCGCTTGCGTTCCTCGTCCCGGGCCTGCTCCTCCTTGAGCCGCGCGATCAGCTTGTCCAGTCGGCTGCGCACGGTCGGATACGAAACCTCCAGCAGCTCTGCCATCTGCTTGAGGCTGCCGCTCGCCAGCACGAACAGCTCGACGAAGCGCTGTTCCCCGATCTCGAGGCGCGACAGGCGGGGCGTTGCGAATGTCCCCTCCAGCCCCAGCCCGCAGTCCTCGCAGGTGAGCTTGCTGATGCGCAGGGCCCCGGAACAGTAGGGACAGCGGTTATCCGGCATCGATACACCGTTCAGTCCAATAAAGTTAAAATAATTATCGCCCAAAAATAAGAAAAATTAAGGGAATGGGGGGAATGAGTGTGCAATATCCAGA
>JAHEJD010000014.1:12930-49720 GCA_024639005.1 Chromatiaceae bacterium
ACAGTAGGGACAGCGGTTATCCGGCATCGATACACCGTTCAGTCCAATAAAGTTAAAATAATTATCGCCCAAAAATAAGAAAAATTAAGGGAATGGGGGGAATGAGTGTGCAATATCCAGATTTCCCCAGATTTAGGAATCAGGATCCGGCAGGCTTTGGGCGCCATAGGACCGCTGCGGCCGGGCTGCCGCTTCGATTTGTCCCCGGCGTGAGTATTAGAAATCCGGCTTGGGAGGAAGCCCATTCTTGCAGCCGAGCCCTGACTCCATTGCCACCGCTCTAACGCCGGACCGACGCGACGCGGGAGGACGTTTCCGATCATCGGTCAAACGCCCATAATGCGATTATGGCCTCGGTAAGACACCAGCTTTTCCCCAAGATGCAGACTCACGCCAAGCCGATGATCCGGATAGCGCAGCCGCCCAATGCCGTTGGCTGGGGCACGCGTCAGGGTTTCTTGCTGGGCTTGTTGACCTGTGGTCTCGTGTTGCTCGGCTGGGCCAGTGCTGCGTCGGCGAGTGACGAGGGCGGCCAAAACCCAAGCTTCACGCGTATCGATCGGGAAGTTCAGGCGATAAAACGGGAAATGCTGGATATCAATCGCGACCTGTCCGCGCTGGAAGGGGAACTGCTTTATCCGCCAGAGCACCGGTTGACCGTTTTTTTGTCGTTAGGCAGTGATACGTTAATGGACATCGACGCCCTTAAGATTGACCTGAATGGGAACCCGTTGGTCCATCGCACGTACAGCGACGCCGAGATGAAAGCCCTGCGAAAAGGCGGGGTGCACAAGGCCTATATTGGCAGCATCGAGAAAGGCGAGCACGTTCTTCGGGCGCAACTGAGCGGCACGGGTCGAAGGGATCAGCTATTCGACATTGTGAACAGCGCCAGATTCACAAAGCTGCAAGGGACAAGATACGTCGAGCTCCTGGTGTCGGAATCAACGCTGCGGGGCGTACCGCGGTTGACGATTCAGAGTTGGTAGCGAGCGTGGCCGGGCAACATTTGCAGCATCCTACCCTTGCATTAGCCGCAGTTGGCCTGGCCGTCCTGTGCTGGTCGGGCGGATCCGGACACGCCGGCAGCCAGGAGGGCGATCGCGGACGCCTTCAGGAACTCCTGCAACGCGAGGCGCTGTTCTATCACCATCAAAGAGATCACTTTTCGGCGATTACCCGCCTTGAGTCGGCACGCGACAGCCAGCCGAAACAGGGGCCGCCTACCGAGGCGGAACTGCTCCTGGTCAGAATGAAGTTGGCTTTCGGGGTGCATGAAGACGCCGACCGGGTGCTGCGCCGTTTGCGCGAGGACGACATACCCGAGGCCCAGGCCAACACCGCTTGGTATGAATTGGCGGAAACGCTGTTTCGCAAGGGCTATCCTGCGGCCGCAAACGAAGCGCTCGACAGTCTGCGGGGTAGGGTGCCCGAGGACATCGCCGGCAATGTGCAACTGTTGCGTGCAAATGTGCTGATGGCATTGCGCCGTTATGCAGAGGCAGCACGAGCGCTCGAGAACTGGAGGGGACCCCGGGCGTTGGCGGATTACGCATATTTCAATCGTGGGATAGCGCTGTGGCGGGCAGGGAATCAATCAGAGGCCACCAGCTCGCTCGAGCTGGTGGCCGATGGGCGTGCTGAAGGCGAGGAACGTCTCGCCCTCAAGGACAGGGCCAATCTGACACTCGGGTATATCGCGCTCAGGGGCGAGCATCCGGAGCAGGCGCGAAAGCGTTTCAAAAAGGTCCGCGGTGCGGGCCCCTATTCTAACCGAGCGCTTCTCGCGATCGGCATTGTAGAGCAGGCACAGGGGCGGCCTGACGAGGCGTTGTCGGTCTGGATGACGTTGCGCCAACGTCCGTCGGCGGACCCCGCCGTGCAAGAGTCTTATTTGGCCGTTCCTTATGCGCTTCGCGAGCAACAGGCACCGCAGGCAGCGCATGGTTACGAACAGGCCGTGACGTCATTTTCTCGCGAACTCGAGGATGTGAACCTCGCGCGCGAGGCCGTACAGGCGGAAAAAAATCTTGATCGCTTGCTGCGAAGTGCACGCGCGCCTGGGGCCGTGGACGAGCAGCGAGACGAGACCTCAGCGAAGTCTCTGGAGTCGCGCTATCTGGGGCGCCTGATGGCCAGTCGCCGTTTTCAGGAGACCTCGCTCGGGCACCGCGATCTGCTGGCAATGCTGGGCGATCTGGACCAGAGCCTCAAGGAGATGAATCAGCTAACGGACGTCGAGCCGCAGGCCGTCGTCGAGAGAAAGAGAAGAATTGCAGGGGCGCCGCGCCGCGCCGCGGACCCAGGCACCGAGCCGGATCCCGATCCTGCGAGCTATCGCGTCGATCGCAATCGCCGCGCGGCGGCGCAGGCTACATCTCCCGAGGTGCTGGAGTGGCAGCAGGCACCGGGGCTTGAGCGACCTTCGCGCGAGATTCCTGTACTGCCTGAGATCGAGTCGCCGCTGGAGGCTGACTACGGGGCATTGCCGAACTCAGATCCGAGCGGGCTTCCCGAATCCGAGGTCATCTGGCTTCCCCCTGCGCCGGAAGCCATCGACGCGGACGACATAGACCGGTTACCGCTCGCGCCCGACGTCGTATGGTTGCCACCGGCCAGCAGCTTTCGCCCGATAACAAGCCAGGATTTCGCCTATCCTGACCTTGCGCTACCGGAGGAGTCCCCTATGGATCCGACGCGTCAGTTGCTACGGCGAACGACGGAAGTCGGCGCGGATTCCGATCTTCCGCCCGATACAGGGTTGGGGGAAAACCCACTGGGCGGGTTGTCTGCGGCCTTGGGCCGAACCAATGACCGAATAGCGCAGATCGCGCGTAAGGCGAGGGATCGACGCAGTGGCGTAAAGGACTATCGCGCCCTCATTGAGGCGCTCCAGGCGCGAGCTCTGAGGTTGCGCGAACGCATTGCTGCCGCCATTGAACTCTACGAGCGCTACGCCAGGGCCCTGATCATCGACGAACTCGAGGACCGCCGGAGTCGGCTGGAGGACTACCTCCAGCAGGCCCGTCTGGAACTCGCGAAGACCTATGACCTCGATACCGATCTGCCACGATAAACGCTTGTTGTTCGGACTGATTGCGGTTCTCGCGTTGCTGACCGGCTGCACCAGTCAACCCGCGCTTGAATCAGAGGCCGCAAGCGAGCGCCCCGATACGTCGGTAGCACCGATTCCCGCCAACGCCACCGAGACCATACAGGTGCGCCGAGAGCAGGCGATCGCTGCTTACCTCGACTACCTGAAGCGCTATCCCGCGTCTCCGGAAAGGCCTCAGATCCAGCGACGCCTTGCAGACCTCATGCTCGACGGTGCGGCAGAACTGGGGGTAACGACCGAGACCTCTGCCGGTAGTGCACTACAGCGGGACGTCTCTCGCGATGAACGCCTCACCGCTGCGATTGAAATCTATGAAGGTCTATTGCGTCAGGATCCACAGGCGCACACGGACACGGAACTGTTGTATCAGCTGGCGAGGGCCTATGACGAAAACGCGCAACCAGAACGCGCGATGGCCATTTTCGAACGTTTGATCGAGGACCCTGGCAGCGCTGAAAATCGCCTGTACGCAGACGCGCAATTCAGACGGGGAGAAATCCTGTTCGGCAAGGCATCCTTTCAGCTCGCCGAGAATGCCTATCGCGCGGTCGTGAGCTTGGGTGATTCCGTGGCGGTTTTCGAGCAAGCCATGTACAAGCTTGGCTGGAGCTTGTTCAAACAGGGTCGGTACCAGGATGCATTGCAGGTCTTTTTCTCGATTCTGGACCGCAAGGCGCCAACCAGCGGGTCTTTCAGTGCCTACTTGAGCACGCTATCCAGCGCCGAACAAGAACAGGTCAGTGATGTGTTGCGTGCGATTAGTCTGTGCTTCTCGTATCTGGCCGGCCCGGATTCCATGGCCGCGTATTTCAGCGTTCATGAAGGACGCACCTACGAGCGACGAATTTATCAAGACCTCGCCGGATTATATGAACGAAAGGAGCTCTTCACCGACGCCGCCGTGACCTATCTGGCCCTTGCTCAGCGTGCGCCGCAGGATCGCCGGGCGCCACGTCTGTTCGTCGAGTCGATTCGTCTCTACCGTCAGGCTGGGTTGGTCAACAAAGTCCTCGAGGCGCAGGCGGCATTCGTTGGTGGTTATGGTCTGGCGAGCGGATTCTGGGAACACCGTTCTGTGCGGAAATGTCCAGCGGTTTTGGCGGCCCTGCAATCGAGCCTCGTGGACTTGGCTGCCCATTACCGCGAGCTGGCGCTAAGGACACGTCAGGAGGCCGATTATCGCGAAGCAGAGCGATGGTACCGTGCCTACCTGGCGTGGTTTAACGACACGCAACGCGCGGATGAAATGCATTATCTGCTCGCAGAGCTCCTCTTCGAAGTGGGTCAATACGCTTCGGCTGCCGTAGAATTCGAGCGCATCGCCTACCGGCGTACAGGCCACGCCCAGGCCGCGGAGGCAGGAATGGCTGCCATCGTGGCTTACGAAAGATTGGAGGAACGCGCCGATGACGCCGATGTTACGGGCGAGAGCACACGCAAGATGACGAGCGCCATCCGTTTCGCCACGACCTACTCGGATCACCCCAAGGCCGCTGCGGTGTTCCGACAGGCCGGCGTCGAATTGCTCGAGCAAGACCAGGACCGCACGGCAATTCAGGTGTGCGAAACCCTACTGCAGACCGCCAAGCCATCATCCGCCGGGCTACGGCAGGTCGCCTGGTCCGTATTGGCTCAGGCCCGCTACAAAATGGGCGATTACGCGAACGCCGAACAGGCGTATCGGGAGGCCCTTAGCCTGACGGAACCGAGCGACAAACGTGGAGATGCGTTGAACAAGGGCATGGCGGCTACGGTATACAAGCTGGCCGAGGAACAGCGTGCAAGAGGTGACGAACGTGCATCAGCGGCATTGTTTCTGCGTGCTGCGAAGGCTGCACCGGGCACGTCTGTCGCCGTGACCGCCGAGTATGATGCCGCGTCCGCGCTGCTGGCATCGCAGCAATGGCAAGACGCAATTACGGTGTTAGAGGCGTTCCGCGCAGATTATCCTGCACACCCGTTACAGCAAGAAGCCACAAAAAAACTCGCATTCGCTTATATCCGCGACGGCAGGTATTTAGACGCGGCCGCGATTTATCGGCAGCTTGGAACGGGCGCCGGAGAGGACGCATTGCGTCGTTCCGCATTAGTGCGGGCCGCAGAACTCTATGAGCAGGGTGGTGACTTACCGCAGGCGATCGAGGCCCTTGCTCAGTATGCCAGGGAGTTTCCCCGACCGGCTATCGAGGTCATTGAGGTGTATTGGAAGTTGGCGGCATTCGAGAAGGCCCGCGGCGATACTGCCCAAAGTCGGGATTGGCTGCAAAGAGTGATCGACGCTGAACGCTTGGCCGGCGGCGCTGGAGGCGTACGCATGCGCACATTGGCCGGCAAAAGCACACTCGAACTCGCTGGCCATAAAGCAGGTTCGTTTCGTCGCATACGTCTGGTCGAACCGCTACAAGCGAGACTCAACGAAAAGCTAGGCGCGATGCGGCAGGCGCTCAACATGCTCGAAGCGGCCACCGCCTATCAGATCGATTCGGTCAGCTCCGCGGCGACATACCAGATCGCGAGCCTCTATCGAGAACTCAGTGAAGCCTTGCGCGCATCAGAACGCCCAGCCGGTGTCGGCTCGGAGGAGCTGGTGCAGTACGAGCGTGAACTGGAAGAGCAAGCCACCGGCTTCGAGCACAAAGCGATAGAGATTTACCAGACTCATTCGCGCCGCGTGTCGGAAGGTCAAAGCGACCGCTGGACCGAACTGAGTCTGAAATGGCTCGATGAGCTGCAGCCTAAACTAGCTGTCGAGGAGGCAAAGCGTGCACCTGCCGTCGCAGCGCCGAAATAGACCTCGGGCTTTGTCTGGCCGCGCAGGCCCGGCTGGCTGCAAACTCGTGCGGTCGGAAATCACTCGCCTGCTCGAAGAGAGAAAGACACAATGAACATCAGGTGCGATGTCTTATGCTTGTTGCTTCTATTCTGCATGGCAGTTTCAACCCCAGCCCTCGGTCAGGAGAGTTTAGAGCAGGATCAGCTCTCGATTCGTGGCAATCGCGCCTTACCGAAGACTTTGTATATTGCGCCATGGAAACGTCTGGGCGCCCCCCTCGAAGGCGATGCGTTGAACAGTCGTCTGGAGGACAAATTGGACCCGGTCGAGCAGGACCTTTTTCGCAAAGAACTGGAACTGCATCGGGATGGCTACATTCTGGAATGAACCGTCGCCGTCGGATTGAATTTCGAATAACACGCAGAGGTATAAAAAATGGAAGCGCTCTATGCTGCGCTAAGGTTTTTCCAGACGGGCGGCCTGTTCATGTACCCAATCGCTTTTATTCTGGCGATTGGCGTTGCCATTATTGTCGAGCGTTACGCCTATCTGACGGTGGTCGGCATCAACAATCGGAGGATATGGAAACGAATCCTGCCTCTCGTGCGAGATCGCAAGTATGAGGTGGCGGGAGAACTGGTCGCTCAGTCGAATACTGCCATGAGTAAGATTCTCGGTTACGGCTTACAGCGCGCCGGATCCGGCGGCAAGGGAGAAGATGTCCAACTCGCGATGGAAGAAGGCGTGTTGGAGTTCATTCCACGACTGGAGAAACGCACTCACTATCTGGCGACCTTCGCAAACATTGCTACCTTACTGGGTCTTCTGGGGACGATCATGGGATTGATCGAGGCGTTTTCCGCCGTTGCCGGGGCCGGCCCTGCCGAGAAAGCCAATCTGTTGTCGGCGAGTATATCCGTCGCGATGAATACCACAGCATTTGGTCTCATGGTCGCTATTCCACTGCTGCTGGCGCACGCCTTTATGCAAACCAAGGCCGGCCGTGTCGTGGATAGCTTGGAAATGGCCACGGTCAAGCTGGCGAATCTCATGTCGGTCGATACAAGAAGCGCACAGGGTCGGACATGAGACAGCCGCGCCGACACTTGGCAGGGCGGGGTTCGCCCGAGGTAGACGTGACCGCGTTCCTCAGCCTTATGGTGATTCTCGTACCCTTTCTAATGATCACCGCCGTGTTCTCTCGAATGACAATCTTGGAGCTTGAGGCCGCGGCGAGTGCAGGTGCAGTAATGCCTGAACCGGATGCGCTGCAGCTTCAGGTGTGGGTTCGTGAGAAAGTCATTGAAGTGCGTCACCAGGGGCGAAAGGGGCCGCTCCGGTTCGACAGGACAGCGGACGGCCAGGACAACCAGAGGCTCGCCGAACTTGCGGCGGAATTGAAAGCGCAGTTTCCTCGCAGTGTGCAGGCGACCCTGTTTCTGGAACCGCAGATCAGCTATGACGATTTGGTGCAGATCATGGACGCGGTGCGCATTCGGCCAAGCCGCGACCGGGGTGATGACAAGCTGACCGAGCTTTTCCCGCAGATCACGCTGGCAGAAACACCAGCAGACAATTCCGTCGTAAAGGCGGTGAAATGATGGTAGCCCCGCAACTCATACGGCGCATACAGCGGCGCCGGGTCAAGGTTGAGGCTCGGCCGCAACTCAATCTGGTGGCGCTGATGGATGTCTTTACGCTGCTGGTGTTCTTCTTTCTTGTGCATTCTTCAGACGTCGCAGAATCAGCGAACACTCATCGCATCAGCCTGCCTGAATCCTTGGCCGATCTTGCGCCGAGACAGGCCGTCGTTGTCACTGTCACCAAGGACCTGCTCCTGGTGCACAATGAACCTGTGGCGTCGGTCGAATCTGCACTCAATTCGCAACAGGATGAGATCGCTCCACTCAGGACTGCGTTGCAGAATATCCGGGAGGCGGGAGGCGGTTCGCCCGTCTCGGATCCGCCTACCCGCGAAGTCACTATCATGGGCGACAAAACGATACCCTTCAGGTTGTTAAGAAAAGTGATGATCACCTGCACGCAGGCAGGATACGGCCGCATTTCACTTGCGGTCCTGCAGAAATCGGGGCCATCGGGATAGGCCGTCGTGACGGCAAGCTACTCGCAACCGATTCTGCCGTGGTCGGGGCCGCAACCAGAGGATCTGCGGTTTCGCCGTGTCCTCGCTTCGGTCCTGGCCCTGTTCCTGGTGGGGGGGCGACCATACCCTACCTGAGGATGCCGCAGCCCGAATCGGATCTGGCACCCGTGATACCCACGCGACTGGCGCGAATTATCGCCGAGCCAATTGCACCCGTCTCGGAACCTGTCGCGATATCGCTGCCGCGGCAGGCGATAGCGCAGCAGGCTAGGAGTACCCAGAGGGCGCCAGAGAAACTGCCAAGCAAAGTGCCTGCGAAAAAGGCGGACAAGTCGCCGCCGACACCGGCGCGTGACGTTGCACCGCAGCGTAAACCGGTGGAGAAAGTCGGGCTCCTGGCTATGAGCGATGCCCTCAACACCCTGCGCAGCGCGACGCCGAATATCGCAAACCCCGTCCCATTGCCGGCTCGGGCCGACAGCGAGGGCCAATCTCCGGCGCTGAAGACGCAGGCGCTCACCGCCGGCGTGACCAAGGGCAGCGGAGGAATCGGTGTCGGGATGCCGACCCACCAGCAGGTTCTGGGCGCGAACGGGTCGGCGATCGGCGGCATCGCCAGCGCACGCCGGCAGGGCGACGTCGCTGACCGGACCGGCATTTCGGCAGCGCAAGAAACACCGGGGGGTCGCCGTGGAAACATCCGAACCGAAGAGGAGATCCAAGAGGTCCTTGACCGCAACAAGCGTGCGATTTACAGGATTTACAATCTGGAACTACTCGCGGATCCGAGCCTGCATGGCAAGGTCGTCGCTAGCATTACCATTGCGCCGTCTGGCAAAGTAACCGATTGTAGGATCGTCTACAGTGACCTAGGCGCCCGTTCTTTTGAAAAAGAGCTCGTTGCACTCATCAGGCGAATCGATTTTGGTCCAAAGCCGAGCGTGCCCGCGGTAACAACGAGAGTACCGATCGAGTTCTTCCCATCCTGAAGAGGCGTAGCGGTTTGTTGAGGGGGCAAGAGAATCCATGAGTTCCCATCGCTACCTAAACTGTTCGCGTATAGTTGGCGGGGCCTGCCTATTGCTGTCGTTGCATTGCTGGGGCATGCAGGATCCCAATTACGCCCTCGATTGGCGTCAGCTCCTGGAAGCGCCGGATCCGGTCCAGCTCACGACATTGGCGTCACGCTATGAAAACGGACAGGGGTTCCGCCATGACTATGCGCGGGCGAGGCAGCTCTATTGTGCCGCGGCGCGCCTAGGCCATCTGCCGGCGCAACGACGGCTCGCCTGGTTGTATGCCCATGGCGTCGGTGCGCCTCAAGACGTAGACCTCGCCGCGGCCTGGCTCAAAGTAGCCGCGGCCAAAGGGGATCTGCAGGCGCGAAAATTCCTCGCATTTCTGGGTCAATCCGGCCCGGGAAGGCAACCTCGTTGCACTTACCTGAGCCGCTTCGATGAGTATGCCAGGGCGATCATCCCTCCCGCATTGGGACGAAGCGAAATTGACTGGTCAAGAGATACCGGCCTGGCGAAGGGTGTGAGCCGCCCAACACCATTACAAATCGCCAGCTGGGTAACGCAGCTGGCGCCGCGTTACGGGCTTGAGCCAGAGTTGATTTTGTCGGTAATCCAGGCCGAGTCGAACTTCAATCCACGGGCAAAATCGCACAAAAATGCCCAAGGTCTTATGCAGTTGATCCCGGACACTGCGACCCGTTTCGGTGTAAAGGACATTACACATCCGATTCAGAATCTGCATGGCGGCATGGCGTATATGCGCTGGCTACTCGCGTATTTCCAGGGCGATGTCCAGCTGGCCCTCGCCGGCTACAATGCCGGCGAGGGAGCGGTCGAAGAGTATCGCGGTATCCCACCTTACTCGGAGACCAGGAACTATGTGCGCAAGGTTATCCGAAGCTATGGGAAGTCCACCCATCCACCCGTGGAACAGGTGGTTGCGCCCTCGCGAATCCTCTCCGCCAGCCTGGGAGACCGGTCGCCTCGTTGAGCATCGGGTGCTGGGAAAAGCTTTCTTCTGCGGACTATACTTCAGACGAGGAGCCGCAGGTTTGTCTTCCCAACTTGTCGCGAGACGGAGCCGACCATGCAACTCATCAGACTAGAGGAAGAGTTAAGGCTGAATGTGCCGGAGATCGACTCTCAGCACGAGACGCTGATAAGCCTGATTAACCAGCTCCATACAGCCATGCTGCGCGAGGCAGACAAAGCATCCCTCGATGACCTGCTGTCGCAGCTCTTAGACCATACGCGGAGTCACTGTTCCTACGAGGAGCAGTTGATGTCACAGTATGGCTATCCGGCGTACGCGGCGCACCGATCGGAACACGAGAGGCTCATCGAACATCTCGAGAATCTCATGGGCCGTTACAAGAATGGTGATCTTCTGCTCTCTTTCGCGGTGATGCTAGAACTCAAGGGCTGGGCGACCATACACATCGAGAAATCCGACAAGCTGTTGGGCATCTTTCTCAACGACCGGGCGGGAATCGATACCAATCATCACAAGGGTTCGGGTTGATCTCATGGCCATTCCTCGATTCAAGACCATCCTCTATGCCACAGACCTGGGAAAGAACATGCGGCCGGTCTTCCGACATGCCGTCAGCGTCGCCGAGCAATACCGGGCCAAGATAATAATGCTGCATGTTGCCCAACCCCTCGGCGCGACAGGTAAGGCAGCCCT
This sequence comes from Chromatiaceae bacterium, assembly GCA_024639005.1. Taxonomy (GTDB): domain Bacteria; phylum Pseudomonadota; class Gammaproteobacteria; order Chromatiales; family Chromatiaceae; genus Thiosocius. The sequence continues at coordinate 23,629 of JAHEJD010000014.1, forward strand.
TGAACTCTACTCACCGAAAAAGGTGAAGAGTCTGGAACACGATGCGATAAAAGAAATCCTCGATAAAATGCAAAAGCGCCTGGGGAAGTTTCAGCGCGACGAGCTTGGGAAAGATTCAACCCTGGTCGCCAAAGTGGTCGCGGTAGTCGGTGATCCTGCTGAAAAGATATGGAAGTTCGCAGCTTCCGAGGATGTCGACTTGATCGTGGTTGGCAGCCACACTGGCGGCGGTTTCGGGTCAGGCTTTCTGGGCTCAACAGCCCGCAAGCTGATCAATATAAGCGATAGACCCGTGCTGGTCGTCCCTGTAAAGAAGTAAGCGAAAAGAATATCTAACGAAGCGCGACGTCGTTGACTTTGTCGATGGTGCCGCCCTCATGCAGGACAAAATAGTCCCCGCTTTTCGGTTCATGCAAAATAAAGACCGGGGCTTGGAACAGGGGCCTGCGAACGAACTTTACTGACCACCCGATCCTTAGCAGTCGCGCCAAGGTCTGATGCTGCGGTTCTGTCAGTCTGGATTGCATGTCATCGGGGACCGGCGCTTGCCCTATCCGACGCTCATTGACCTGGGTATGATTATTCAACATGGTTCATCTGCCTCACGTACAAGATACGCTCTCGCAAGCGCGTCTGCGGTTAACCAGCCTGCAAATCCCACCGATTTCCTGCTGCGGGCGGCGATACACTCGCCCTGACGGGCCGTACTCGCTACAGCCGGTTCGACGTAGTGTCAGCTACGCCTTCACCGTCTTTCACTGCGTGCGCCCCGCCATGGCGGCGTCTCGACACCCTCGCGACGAAAAACGGTGAAATTTGCAGGCTAGCGGGCGGCCCCGCCGGCATGGCCGCGATCAGGAAGGTGGTGCCTGTCGTAACTAGTACAGGAACCAATCTCTCCAGAACAGCGCCGTGCAATCCGCATCTTGATCGCAAACCCCTCAGCATTTCGTCTCACTTGTGATTGAAGCAAAGACTGCGCCAAGCAAGACTTTCTCAGGTTAGCCAAATAGTTAGCTTTGGAGGCCTTCTGCAGAGCGGCCGCATCGTAAAGAAAGTTGACGCAGACGGCAGCGTGATTACTTGTACGCAACCGCGGCACCGGCGGGGCCGTCAAGCGGGATGACATCGAAGCACCGAGATGTGCCGAATGCGGCTTCGTAACGCCGTTCTGATCTGAATCGCCGCTTCTCTGCCATCGGCACGAATACCTCGAGTGGCGCCATCATCGGGGCTTCGCGCCGCGGCACCTGACCCGGGGGCGGGATCCCAGCGCCGTTGCGCATCGTTCGAAGCGCGTCATTTTTGCGTTCTGCGCAAAGATCCTTTGCGAAAAACCCTGTTTATTTTAACTGAACGATTTACTAGGTTAGGCGCATCGAAGGCATAATCTGGAGAAACGACATGCTTGCAATGCGACGCGCGCAAGAGCGCGGCCACGCCAACCACGGCTGGCTGAACAGTTATCACACCTTCTCCTTCGGCGGTTACCACGATCCCCGCCATATGGGGTTTTCGAACCTGCGGGTGATCAATGACGACACCGTGGCACCTGGCGGTGGGTTTGGCACTCACGGCCATAGCGACATGGAGATCATTAGCTACGTGCTCGACGGCGCCATGGAACACAAGGACAGCATGGGGAATGGCTCGGTGATCCGTCCCGGTGATGTGCAGCGCATGAGTGCCGGCACCGGTGTCACCCACAGCGAGTACAACCCATCGTCTGAGGAGCCCGTACATTTTCTGCAGATCTGGCTGCAGCCCAACAAACGCGGCGTCGCGCCTGGCTACGCCCAGAAGTACTTCTCGCCCGAGGCGCGGCGTGGCCGCCTGGAGCTGCTGGTGTCGCCCGACGGACGCGATGGATCGCTAGCCTCGCATCAGGACGCGCTGCTATTCGGCACGCTGTTGGATGCCGAAGCCCAGGTGAGGCATCCGCTTGCGAAAGGTCGCCGCGCCTATGTGCATGTCGCACGGGGCAGCGCACGGGTCAACGGCGAGGTGCTTGGAGGTGGCGATGGCGCGGCCATCGAGGACGCGAGTGAGGTCCATCTCGAAGGGGTCGATGCTGCCGAGGTGCTGCTCTTCGACCTGCGATGAAATGCCCGTCTGGCGGTAGGGTGGGCAAGGGCCGAATCACTCTGGCCTGTCGTAGGTGGCCAGATAGCCCGCGAGATCTTCCAGGCCGGCGTCCTCTGCCAAGTCCGCAGCGGTCTTGCCGCTGAACCCTGGGGCCCCACTGCCGCGCAGCGCTGTGTCGGCCCCGGCAGCCACAAGCAACTTGGCGATACCGGCCTGGCGGTAGAGTACGGCCAGCATCAGCGCGCTCAGGCGATACTTGGCGGTAGTATCCAATGCGGCTTCCTTTTGTAGCAGCAGTTGCACCACCTGCTCGTGGCCATATCGCGCCGCGAGCATCAGCGCGGTCTGCCCGTATTTGTCCTTGCTGTCGACGTCGACGCCCTCGCGAAGGAGGTTGTCAATCACCGCGAGATCCCCCCCGACCGCGGCCTTGCGCCAGTCATTGCGCATCACTCCACCTCAGATACGAATGGCACTTACTAAAGTACTTGCGCCCCGGCGCATTCGACCCGCGGGACGCCGTGAATCCATCCGTGGAGGCTCGACTGCCGCATCCCTGCGGCAGACGCCCGAGCATCGAACACGCCGGCGCGCTGATTGATACATCTGGACCCGCTAAGTAATTCCCATTCACCTCAGATACACGGTTTCCATCGACCGGAGGTAATCAGAAATCAATTGAACATCCATTGCAATGCGCCGTGCGATAGAACGGCAGTAAGGATGGCCACAGATGCGATGCCGGTTAGAGATTTCCAGGCTAGAGTTATAAGGTAGGCATCCGTAGATCCGCTTCTGCAGAGCGGCAACCATCGTCGTCGAATCGGAGGGAACCATGAAATCCAATTGGCTCAAGATCCTTAACCCGATCGTGCTGCTCCTCGCGGCCAATCAGTTCGCGACCGGGTTCAGGCCCGGTCTGTATGGGAAGGGCACCTTTCGGTTCGCGCACAAGCAGATGGCGATTGTGCTGTTGATTGCCCTTGCGGCGCACCTCGGGCTGAATAATGCGTGGGTTCGCCGCACCTACTTCAGGCAAAGGCCCAGACCGAAGCGTACTGCTGCATCGAGTGAAAATCCGAGTGCTGGGCTTCCAGGCGTATCGGGCCTGCGACGATAGATGCGGCAACCTAAACGCCGATCCACGCTCGTGCAATGTGTCGGTTAGTACCTTCGGCTTCGGGCTGAATTGTACCGGGGCAGGTCAAAAGGCGTCGCTGGCGCACTGCCAGCCGAGCGCCCTCAGTTTCTCGACCAATTGTTCCGCTTTCTGCTCGCAATAGTTCACGTCATTCTCTGCCCTCCACAGCACACGGGGGATGGCGTTTTCCGTTGTCTTGCTGTAGTACACCCTGCACGGCAGTGGGTTCGGCGCATTCGGATAGAAGACTGTCACCTGTCGGATTAGCTCGGCATTCCGGCAGGTCCAGGAGCTTGCAGTGCTTTCCGCGACAAACCCGAGGAAAGCCGCTAGAAACAGCACAGACTTAAAGTTTCGACGCCACATCGTCTCTGTCCTCTCCCAACGAATCCCGCGCCTGTGATCTTGTGAAGAGCGACTCAGGTAGCGTTCCTCGGCGGCCGGTTAAGCTGGGCTCCCCTTGGGCCCATTCAACGACCCCGGCGATCTGTCAGGCTTCGTGCATACGCGATTTATCGTGCTTTCCCGCAATCCGACCCAACCTGTATGAGTCAACGATGCCAAAAAGCCAGAAAACGAGAAATGCAGCGGCCGAGATGCTTGTAGAAGAACTATCGGCGCCCAGCGATTGTTCTGAAACGAGGCGGGCTATCGCACCGGCATCCAGCGGCACCCCTTCGCGCTGGATGCGTTCGGCAATTGGCAGCGCCTTGCTCACAGCGCTCGCGACAATAAAATAGAGCGCAAACGCCGAACCGGCGGACAATAAGAAGCCGAGAGAGAATCGCTTCATGTAAAGGTGTCCGACACCCGGGAAGACCAGGGCTGACAACAAGGCGGCTTTGGTTGATCGCCTCACGGACTAGTGGGCCAAGTGGAAAGTTCTGTAACACTCAGAGCCACTGTGCGAGTGCGAATCAAGGCGCGTTTCGCAGGCAATGGCCCCTCCCTTGGCAAGAAACGCAACACCGAGTCGCGCTCGCTCAGCGGCTCCCTAAGGGCCGCGCCACAAGCATCGTGGGCTGTGTTGCAGTCCTTGGAAAGGGCCTGCCATTCCCTGCGGACTGCGCCTTGCCCACAATGCTTGTGGCGCGGCTGAGCGTTACAGAACTTTCCACTTGGCCCACTAGGGTGCCGCAAATAGCCGAGGGATCCAGCGGGGTAAACTCGCTGTGCAACGAAACAGACGAGGTCTGTGCATTTCCCCATGCGATACATTATGAGTCGAAGGGCATATAAATATCTGAGTAGTTTAGCGAATTTGCGGGATGATGGCCGAATGACACGCAAAGTACCATCACCTGCTAAATCGTCGGTTCCGCAGTGCTCGTCATTTAATGAACAGTGAGGCCATGAGATCTCAGGCGGCCGCTGTCCTCGGCCTGATCGAGAGTGCGTTCGCGGATCGATCACCGCCGTCTGCAATGACCGATTCTCTGCAACTGTCGGATTCAGAATATTCGGAGGTGATGTCGTTTCAAGGACTGCGCTGGCAGGATGTGACTTTCGAGCACGTTCAGCAGTATTCAGATGCAGTGTTCTGGTTCTCACCGACTGCCTTCTGCTACTACCTGCCCGGCCTGCTGGCACCGGGTCTGAGGGATATGCGCTGGGATTGCAATGCCTATGACTCGCTTATTGGCTGCCTCGACCGCGGCCCTGAGCCTGACAATTGGGATGACTTCTTTGTGCCGCGTTGGCCTTTGTTGTCCGTTGATGAGATCGAGGCCGTTGCGAGTTGGGTGCGGTGGCTGGAAACCGTTCAGCCCAAGGGATTCTTCGATAACGCCTACGAGAGGGTTCTAGACACCCTGACCCTCCTCAAGTGGAAGGCCGAGGAGAGGGAAGCGCCCGCGAAGACGCCTTGACCACATCGACTCGAATGGCAAAGACCGCAGGAAAAGCCGCCGCTATCGACTAATCTTCAATGATTAGCATGGGACTCTGCGCTAGGCGGGGGTCGAAAGGGTCGAAACGACTGCAACGGTGGCCTCGATGAGTGATCTGAGTGTGAAGGAACTGATGGTGCCCGTGGAAGACTACGCCTCGGTACCCCTTGGCGCATCGATCCTCGAGGGCATACTGGCGTTGAAGGAGGCTCAGCATCGAGAGTTTCGCGAGGATCCGGAGCGACACCGTGATCGGGCGGTCCTCGTAAAGGATGCACAGGGCGAGGTGGTCGGCAAGCTCTCCATGTGGTCGATTATCGGGTGCCTCGAGCCGAATTATCATCGCGTCAAAGGGGGCGCCGCATCGTCGATGGCGGCGTCGCGGATCGGCACTGCCCGCGCCATGGTGGAGGACGTCATGGAATCGTCTCATCTGTGGCGCAGCCGCTTACGTACGATAGCCCGAGATACGGCACACCTGAAGGTTCAGGATCTGCTGCATGAACCGCGCAAGAAAGAACTGATCGATGAGAATTCGTCTTTGGAAACGGCCATTCATCAGCTGTCGACCGGGCACTTCATGTCTCTGCTGGTGACCAGGAACAATCGTATTGTCGGCCTTCTGCGCCTGGTGGATGTCTTCGATGCCGTATGCCGCATGATCAGTCGTGAAGACGTTCGGGCGGCGGTCGATGACGGCAATTCGAGCACTATCTGAACTCGAGCGGGGCTGGGGGGTGTGCCCGGGGAAGGCCCTCAGAATGCCTGAAACCCCCCGGAAATAGGCCTCTTATTCATCCGATCGCCCGTCTGGCTCGGTGCGGCGCTTGACGCAGAGCCGAGTTCGGCCGACGGCCGGTCTGTTTCCTATGTTGAGGAATGGGGCAACCCGCCTCGTTCTGCGACAGGAGCAGTCCGATGACCCAGACAACTCACACCATCAGCCCCTGACGCTAATGCATGCTCGACGACACGCGGCTGCGCAAGCTCTCACCGAAGACGCTGTCTGGTTTTTTCCGCGCAGTGAAGCGGTTCGCCGGCTTTCCCGGCCGCTCGCCCGATAGCGCGATGGTCGAAGGTCTGCGCAGTTACCAGCTGCACCTGGTCGATCAGGCCTGGCCACGAGTATACCGAGGTTCAGGAAGGCATTTCGCGGGGAAGACCTTTAGATTATTACAATTAGTTTACAATCAGGTGAACCATCTTTCAGCGTAGCGGCGAGGCTCACGTTATCGTGCGTCAAGAAACGTGCAAGACCTGTTGATACTTTTCGTCCTCTTGGTCCTGTCCGGGCTGTTTTCCGGCTCGGAAACGGCGCTGGTTTCCATATCTCTCGCCAGGGCGGAGGCCTTGAAGAGAGAGGGACGGGCCGGTTCGACTGCCCTCCATTATCTCAAGACCAACCCCGCGCGCATGCTGATCACCATCTTGGTCGGCAATAACGTGGTCAACATCGGTGCATCAGCCTTGGCGACGGTCATCGCCACCAGGCATTTGGGGCACATCGGGCCCGGCATCGCCGTGGGCGTGCTTACAATTCTCATTTTGGTGTTCGGGGAGATCACCCCGAAGAGCCTGGCGACCCGATATTCTGAGCGCATCTCGCTTGCGATCGCGCCGGTGATGTTTGGCTTCATGCGGGCCATCTACCCATTGGTCTGGGTCTTCGACAGATTCACGAACTGGGTGCAGCGTATGGCCGGCAAGGAGGGAGACCCGATGGTCACGGAGGCTGAACTCATCAGCATGCTGGAGCATGGCGAGGACGAAGGAACTATCGAGGCAGATGAGCGTGAGATGATCGAGCGGATCTTCTTTCTCAACGATCTGCGCGCCGCCGACGTCATGACCCCGATGCGCCGGGTGTTCATGCTGGATGGGCGCCGCACTTTGGCCGAGATCCTCTCCGCGGTGCTGGAGGAGCCCTATTCCCGCATGCCGCTCTACGGCGAGGATTCCAACGAGATACTGAAGGTACTCTTCCTCCGGGACCTCTTGGAGGCAGTGGTAGCCGGCCGCATGGACGCCCGCGCGATGGACATCGGGCGCAGCCCCCTTTTCGTTCCATCCAACATGAAGATCGACCAGCTGCTACCGTTGCTGCGCAAGCACAAGCAACAAATGGCAATCGTGGTCGACGAGACCGGTTACCTGGAAGGCGTGGTGACCCTGGAGGACTTGGTCGAAGAAGTCGTGGGCGAGATCTATGATGAGATAGACGCGCTGCCTGAACATTACATGGCCCTCTCCGAGGGTGGGATCCTCGTCGGTGGTGATGTGGAACTCCGCGTCGTCGAGGGGTTCTTCAAAAGGGACTTGCCTGGCAAACCGACCGACACGGTCAGCCGCTGGATTCTGACCCACACGGCACGCATTCCGGAAAAGGGTGAGCGCCTATCGTTAGACGGAATAGAAATACGGGTCCACGATGCCTCTCAGCGACGCATTCGCCAGGTGGTGCTGACGCGCGGCAGCGGGGATCCTCTCGCGGAAGCGGGAGACCGTGCAGCCGATGACAAACACACGGAACTCAGCGATGGCTGACCGCTCTTGCGCTACTCCAGGCCGCTCACAAATGCTGTCCCGCAATCGATCCGGGTCTTGCCGGGGTAGGTCGAGCAGGCGATCGAGGAAGTACCGCAAGTGCGGCGGTCTCGAACGAGGCTTCCTGAGGGTCCGATGCGGGTGCAGACGTCAGCGTCAATTGGTCACGATGACCGCTACGTGTAATCGGACGTTCATCATCTTGTAACAAAAGGCCTCCAAACTCTCCCTCAGGTCAATCCCGACCATCTGAGGTGCGCTTTCATGAGTAGCCCGCTAGACGCTGAGAGTTCCGTGCAGCCTATCCTGGTCGCTATGGATTTTGGGGAGGCCGCACGCGCCGCATTGATCTCTGCGGCTCGACTGGCGATCTCCACGGGTGCACCGCTGAAGATCTTGCATGTCGTCCACGATCCGGGCGACCAGCCCCACTGCTACGAGCGCAAAGGCGACGCCGAGGCCATTATGCCTATCGCCGACCTGGCGGCGCGCAGGTTGCAAGAGTTCGTGTTGGAAACCTACCTTGGCAACCCGGATCTGCACATCCTGCAGACGCCGGACACCTTGCTGGTCTGCGGCCTGCCGGCGACGCGCATCCCGGAGGTGGCATCCCTGGTCGATGCTCGCCGGGTAGTGATGGGGCATACCAAGACCAATGGGATTTGGGACAAGCTCTTTGCGTCGCTGTCTGAGCGGGTTGTCCACAGCTGCGGCGTGCCGGTCAGCGTGGTGTACGCGGAAGGCGAAGCCGCCGCCGGTGCTGAAGCCCGGTACCGGGATTCGAGAGTCGGTGCGGCGGCCGGCAGGGATGCGGCGCTGGACCACTGAAAGCGGGGAACCCCGAGGCCGCCCGTTTTTGCCCTTAACGTTAGCCCTCCCGTACGTTCCGGGTTCAGCGTCGATCTCAAGGCGTCGGCGTCAAAGGCCTTGATGCCCTCCGCCCCCATCGTGATTACCCGGCGGCCTCCGCCTCCGGGACCTCCTTCGGTTCCACGGTCTTTGCCATGCGTTTTGCAAAATAGTAGACGCGCTGAAGCTTTTCCGCGATATCCATCTCGATCGTGTAGGCCGCGATCCGGTTGGGTTCGTCCGCGACCAGGCGCTGCGCCTGGTGGACCGCGGTCGAATTGGCGATGCGTCCAATCTCGTCCTTCATGTGCGTCACCGATGCCGCCGCCGCCGCATCGTTCCCTGCCACCGCGCGGACGGCGGTTTCCACTGCGCCGACGACCACGCCATGGAAGCCCTTCAGCACCTCCTGGGTGGGCTGACTTATCGCGACGTCCTGATCGATGCGACTGAGCCCCAGATCGACCAGATTGGTCTCCACGATGTCGCCGATGTTCTCCAGGTTGTTGACCGCCTCCATCAGGCGCATGAACTCGAGGTTCTGCTCCTCTGTCAGCTCCAATCGGCTGATCTTGCCCAGGTAGCTGAGGATCTGCGCCTGCAAGACATCCACGCGCTCGTCCATCGTGCGGATGGCCGACAATGAGATGCGATCGCCGCCGATAATGGCGGGCATGATCTTTACCAGCATCTCGTTGACCTGCTGGCCCATGTGCTCAACCTCCATGCGCACCCGGTCCAGGGCAAGCGAGGGGGTCGCCAGCAGTTCGTCATCGAGGTACTTGGCGCGAATGATCATGCCTTCCTCTTCCAGTGGCCTGTCGGGTACCAGCCACTCCACGAAGCGCGCGATCTGTGGCGTGAACCAGATGAAGATCAGCGTGTTCGAGATGTTGAATATCGTGTGGGCGTTGGCGATCTGGCGCGGTGTCTCGGCCCCCAGTCGCGCGACGCCGGCCAGTTCCGGGTGGGATGGTGAAAACGAGGTGACGAATGCCGCCAACTGATGGATTAGACCGATCCATATAAGCACGCCGGCGACGTTGAAGAGGACATGTACGACGGCCGCGCGAAAGGCCTCGCGCGTCTTGCCGATTGTCGCCAACAACGCCGTGACGCAGGTGCCGATATTGGCGCCGAAGGCCAGGGCGATGCCGGCCGGCAGGGTGATAAAGCCCTGGCTTGCCATGACGATGACGATCCCGGTGGTAGCAGATGACGATTGGATCAGTGCGGTGAACGCCGCGGCGGTCAGGATGCCAATCAGAGGATTCTCCATCGTGACCATCAAGTCGAGGAACGGCTGATAGGTGCGCAGCGGCTTCATTGCATCGCTCATGATGCTCATGCCGAAGAAAATCAGGCCCAATCCCATCAGCATATTGCCGTATTGGCGGATCTTGTCGTTCTTCGAAGTAAACGACATGCCGAAACCGACCGCCACCATCAGCAGCGCTGCCTTGGTCACTTTGAAGGCGACGATCTGTGCGGTGACGGTGGTGCCGATATTGGCGCCCATGATCACGCCGATCGACTGCGACATCGACATCAGTCCGGCGGTGATAAAGCCCACGACGAGTACCGTGGTCACGGATGAGGATTGGACAACGGCGGTGACGAATGCGCCGGTAATCGCGCCCATGTAGCGGTTGGTGGTCAGTTTTGCGAGAATTGCCTTCATGCGCTCGCCGGCGACCGCCTTCAGCGCGTCTGACATCTGGTCCATGCCAAACAGGAACAATGCGAGACCGCCCAACAGCTGCATCAGCATGGTTCCTGTTTCGATCGTCTGGCCGCCGCCATCGGCCGCGAATGCGGGCATCGACCAATAGAACATGGCCCCGGCGGCTGCACCGACCGATAGCAGCGTGAAATTTGCAGGTATATCGCGGGCTGATAGTCTCGGCACGGTCTCGTCCTCTCTGCTCTCTTGCGTTTGGCTTCTACTGCTTGACGATAGTGACTGGCACCGGGCAAAGATGTACGACCTGCTCGGCCTTCGATCCAAGAAACAGGTGTTTGAGCCCGGTGCGGCCCTGACTGCCCATGACGACCATGCTCGGCTTGACCTTTTCCACTACCTCCAGGATTCGCGTCACCGGCAGTCCGATCACCATCAGGTTCTCGGCTTTACGGAGGGCCTTTCGGTGTGGGTGTGCTTTTATCAGGGTCGTAAGAAAGTCATCGAATACCTCTGCGGCGATATCCTCCAGACGGTCGATGCGTTTCTTTTTTACCAGCGAGGCGTAGTAGCCGGGCATCTCGCCGGGGTCATGCACCACGTGCAGCACGATCAGGTTGGCGGACATGGACTCGGCGAGCTCTGAGGCGAATAGCAGCGCGGCCTTCGAGTGGGCGGAGAAGTCCACCGGTACCAGAATCACGCGGCCATGCCCTTTCTTGCGGGCGGCCTTGGCCACCTTGGCGAGCTCTGACTTGTTGTCAGCCACACGGACCGTTTGAGTCTGCGCCGGCTTCACCGACGGGTCGGCGGTCGCGCCGGTATCTGCGTTGACCTCAGCTGACGTTTCGGAAAGATCCTTAGGATCGGACATCGATGCTTACTCCGTTGGGCTTGCGGGGCGCGGGCCTGTCTGCTGTCCGCCCCTGATCATGTCGCTGCCGACGACCTTTCCGCACATGAGGGGTGTCAGTAAGGAAATCTGATACTGAGCGACTTTGGCTTTTTGCGAGCGTTTCATCCTTTCCGCCTCGCGCTTTTTGATTGTATACACAAAGTGGAGCATATGACCTCAGGTGGCGAGTTGTAAAGAAACTGTCATATTTAATTCACGCGCAGCCTGCCCTTGAGGGAGGCGCCGGGTGATGGTTATGCGGGAACGGACGAGTTTCGGTTCGCGGTCGTCGCGAGGCACCGGACCCAATGGCACTGGCTTGAGACCAGGCGACGTTATCCCGGCAAGGCTAAGACGAAGCCGCGTAGATCTCGGCCATCTTCTGTGCGATACCCTGAATCGTGATGATGCCCTGATACCTGCCGTCATCCACGACGAAAAGGTAGCTGGTGTCGTTCTGCTCCATGATCGCCAGGGCCTTGATCGCCGGCTGATCAGAGCCTATCGTGACATGCAGCCGCTGGACGTAGGGATCCACCAGGCTGTTCAATAGCTGTTCGATTTTTTCTTGTGCGTTTCCTATGCAAGAGAGGAAACTTCCCAAGAGCGGCGCCGCGGCCACCAGGTGTTCCGGCAGACAGCCCATCTCCATGACGCGCTTCAGTGTGATGCGGCCCGTCAGTTTTCCCGTTTCGTCGACGCATGGCAACGCCTGGACGTGCGCTCGACCGCATTCGGCGAATACGTCGCGAACCGGCATCCTCGGCGTGACGACCTTGGTGGGGATGAGGGTGTCTCTGACCAACATTGCTTCGTTCTAAGCCAAAGAGTGATCGCGCCGCGCGGTCTCGCAACGGCTAGCCCTGCATGTTGCAACATGCAGGCTAGAGATACCGCAGGTAGACATAGACAGTAGCAATAACGATGCTCAATAGCATCAACGGGAAGGCCAGCAGCATAAACTGCAGAAACTTGATTCTGTGCCCGGCGCGTTCGGCGAACCCGGCGACGATCAGATTGGCGCTGGCGCCGACCAGCGAGCCGTTGCCGCCCAGACAGGCCCCCAATGCCAGGGACCACCACAGGGGTTCCAGATTCTCACTGCCACCAAAGGTCGGCGCCATCGACTCGATCAACGGGATCATCGTCGCGACAAAAGGGATGTTGTCCACGATCGCGGAGGCGACGGCCGAGACCCATAGAATCAGCAGTGCGGTGACGGTCATGTCGCCTTCGGTCACACTGATCACCTTGTTGGCCAGAATCTCCAACAGCCCGGCATGTTCGATGCCCGCCACCACGATGAACAGACCGACGAAGAAGAAGATGGTTACCCACTCCACTTCACCGAACGAGTGCTGTACGTCTTCCGTCTGCTCTTCGGCATCCCGTCCGAGATTGGTCAAAAACAGGAGCATGCCGGCGCCGAACATGGCGATCGTCGCAGGTTCCAGATGCAGTGGATGGGCAAAAATGAACCCAATGACCACAAGCGCGAGTACCGAGAGCGACTGTTTCATCAGCCGCGGGTCGGTGATCGCATCTCGTTCCCGGAACTGCAGGATGCGGGCTCGCGCTTCGTCCGTCGCCGTCAAGTGCCTTCCCCAGATGAAGTAAATTACCGTCATGGTCACGAGCAGGATCGGCGGGACGATTGGCGCGAGATTTGCCAGAAAGTCGTTGAACGTCAAGCCGACCGCCGAACCGATCATGATATTGGGCGGATCACCAATCAGGGTTGCGGCGCCACCGATGTTCGACGCGAAGATCTCTGCAAAAAGGTAAGGGTAGGGACTTACCTCGAGCTCTTCCGTTATCAAGAGGGTGATCGGTGCAATCAGCAGCACTGTCGTCACGTTGTCGAGAATCGCAGAGAAGACTGCGGTTACCACGGACAGCATGAGCAGGATGCCCCACGGACGCGCCTCAACCTTTTTGGCCGCCCAGATGGCGACAAACTGGAAGACACCGCAGCGTCGGGTAATGGCGACCAGCACCATCATCCCTGTCAGCAGTCCCAGGGTATTGAAATCGACGCCCGCCAGCGCCTGCTCCTGATTGAGCACCCCGACGGTGATCATCAGGCTGGCGCCGAGCCCTGCAACGATGGCGCGATTGATCCGCTCCGTAACGATGACGATGTAGGTGACGATGAAAAGTATCGTCGACACCCAGAGCGGGTCCAGCCCGAAAAGCACATGCGAGACCATCTCCTGATTCGGTTCCACGCTCATGAGGGGTCTTTCGGGTCTTTCGAGTCTTTCGGGTCGCTCTCCGCACCCTGAGATCTTCCACAGGGATCGGGATGCGCGCCGTCCTCGCCGACCATCGACTTGTCAATCAGCAGTCGCTCGAGTACATCCCAGGAAGAGATCATGCCGACGAGCTTTCTGCGCTTACCCTTGACCACGATCACGGGCAGGCTCGTATCGTCGCTCTGGTCGAGTAATTCGAATACCTCGGGAAAGCTGGTGGACGGTTTACAGAATTTCAGGTTTTTCTTTTTTTCCAGATACTCCGACACCGGTTTTTGGCCGACCTCCCTCAGTCGCTTGTAGAGTGTCCCCACTTCATCCGGCATGAAGCTGAGGTCTTTAAGGCCAAACTTTATCTTACCGGCATTCGGCAATAACAATCGGATCAGCGGGCGTATCCCGAATAGGCCAATAAACTCGTCATGCTCGTCGACCACCGGTAGATTGCGGATCTGCTTCTCGTGCATGATCTGCAGGGCATCGCATACCTTGTCGGTTGGTTTCAGCTTAACCAGCCGGAAACTCATGATATTCTCGACGGTCATCTGGCTCTTTCCTCGTCTATGCGGATACATCGGATCCCATGTCTGACGATTTTCGCGCAGACGCAGGGCTACAGGCGACACAGTACTGACCCGATTGCCGGTAGCGGTTTGCGCAGCAGCCTGGGCCTTGCCCATCGCTCGCCGATGGCAGGTCTCGACACGAAACTCGGGCGCGACCCGCCTATACTGGTACCGGAGATGCACCCCGGGGTGGGCATCACGGCAGCGACGCAGAGCAGTAGTATCTGGGCAGTAACCCGAAAGTGTACAAGATTCTCTATGACCCGAAGGTGCGTTGTATCGATCCGGCGTGGCGCCGCAACGCGGAGGCTCACGGGACTCTCTGCCTCGCACCCCTCTCAGATCTCCGCGCGCTGTTGGAGGCCATCCGGGAGTTCGGCTCGTTAACTTTACGGCCGGCGTGGCGGAGAAAAGCGCCACATCGGATCGACGATTGCGCAGTGCGGCGCGCATGAATTCTGGAAAAACGGCACAGGACGATGAGATGAACGATGCCGGCGAGCAACAGGCCCTCTGCCCCCACTGCGGGCAACCACACGACGCAGCCGCGCAAGCCTGCCCTGCCTGCGGGGTGGCCCGCGAGCCGGCGGCAATGCTTCCGGGTGCGGAGTCAGAGTGGGCCCATGCCAGGGACGGTCTCAAGACGAAATGGGTGGCCTCAGTGATTGCGTTTTGGGTTAGCGTGGTCATCCTGGGAGTTGTCTTCTTCATAGAACAGCGGCTCAATCTTATGCTTACCTCCATCGCCCTCGGCATGCTGGTCATCGGAATCTGGCTGAAGACCCGATATCAAATGCATCTCCGCAACGATCCGAGCAAACATTGACACGCGGCCGCTTAATCGACCTGGGATGCCAGGCTGCCGATTTGCACCATCGGTACCATGAGATCCACAGTGCCTTGTTCGGTGCGGCTTCATTCCGCTTGATTGTCGATGCACTGCGCGGGCAACGGCGACGTGCGTACAAAGAATGCGCACAGACGCTGCAAGGCCTCCGCGAGGAGTTGGCCATACTCGAGGGACACATCACCGGTCTTGCACAGGCAGACGCTGCCAAAGGCGTCGACCGCGAAATGCGGCAGGTGCTGCTGGAATACACGCGGAGCCTGACCCAGACGGTCGCCGGGCTGGCTACCATCTTCGCGGGCCTGGGGCAAGACGAATCGGCCTACCGCGACCCTGGACCCGAGAGCCGCTCGCGTTTTACCGAGGACAAGCTTCAATATGACCACCTGCTGTCGCAGCTGGAACGCCTGGGGACCCGGCTCAACAGACTCTTCTCCAACTACTGATATGCGGGTCTTGATGGCCTGGCCGTGCGACGCTATCGCCTCGCTTCCGATACGAGACAAGACGGAATCGAAACAGATAACCATGTGGCCGGTAAGCAGGACCGGGATGCTTCGCCGGAGGTCAGTATTTGCGGGAAGTCAAAAAAATGCAATAAAAATGTCATAGAAGGCCCTTAGCGCCCGCGCGGCTGTTGCCCAAGGGCGTAATCAGGCGCATGTTTAACAACAATATCCAAATTACTCACTGTGAATCACGGCATCGGGCGAGGCGCTGGTCTAGGCCGCCTTCGCGCAATCTGCTGCCTCTTGGAGGACGTAAAAATGAAAACGACCAATCCCATAGCCGCCCTGTTCGGGCGGTCGCCGTTCAAGCCCATACAGGCGCACATGCGAGTCGTTCTCGAATGCGTGGCCGAGGTCCCGGGGATCTTTCAGGCGGTGGTGGACGGTGATCAGGCCAAGCTGGAGGCGCAGAAAAACCTGATCTTCGAAAAAGAGCAGGCCGCCGATGAGATCAAGAACCAGCTGCGCGGGCACCTGCCCAAGAGCCTGATGATGCCGGTTGATCGGCGCGACCTGCTGGACGTGCTGGCCATGCAGGATTCGATTGCAGACACCGCCCAGGATATCGCGGGCATGTTGGTCGAGCGCCGGATGGAGGTGCCGGAAGGCATGGCGGAGCCTCTGATGGCCCTTGTCCATCGCTGCTTAGACACCTGCAACGCGGCGGGCAAGATCATTGAGGAATTGGATGAGCTGTTGGAAATGGGTTTCCGAGGCCGTGAGGCGAACCAGGTCGAGGAGATGGTGGCTAAGCTCAACGTGATCGAGGACGAGACCGACGAGCTGGGCATGCAGCTGACGCGCAGCCTGTTTGCCCAGGAGGACAGCATGTCGGCAGTGTCGGTGATGTTCTGGTATCAGCTCATCCAGTGGATCGGTGATCTCGCGGACTATGCGGAAAAGGTCGGCGACCGGCTCAGGTTGTTGATCGCTCGCTGAGCCGAGGAGCGCAGGCGTTGTCAGCCACCACTGAAAATCATGCGGCGATCGCTACACGCGGCCGCTAACCAACGAGAACAATAGGCAAGAGTTATGGAAATCATCTCCGAATACGGCACGATCTTTACGGTCATGGCCGTCATCTTCGGTCTCTACATGACCTGGGGTATTGGCGCCAACGATGTCGCCAATGCAATGGGCACCTCTGTGGGTTCCGGTGCAATTACCGTCAAACAGGCGATCTTGATCGCAGCGATCTTCGAATTCACCGGCGCCTTTATTGCCGGTGGCTCGGTAACCGCGACGATCCGCAAGGGGATCATCGACCCATCCGCGATAGCCGGGTCTCCCGAATACCTGGTGTATGGGATGTTGGCGGCCCTCTTGGCCGCGGCGATCTGGTTGATGGTCGCCTCCTACCGCGGTTGGCCGGTCTCCACCACCCACTCTATTGTGGGTGCGATCGTCGGTTTCGCAGTGGCCGGCATCGGTATGGATGCCGTCAATTGGGGCAAGATCGGTCAGATCGTCGCCAGCTGGCTGGTCTCGCCGATGCTCGGTGGAGTCCTCGCGCTGCTGTTGATGTTGAGCATCCGCAAGTTGATCCTGAATGCCGACAACCCCTTTGCCAAGGCCAAGAAGTATGGCCCCCTCTATGTGTTCCTGGTGGGCTTCATCGTCAGCCTGGTCACGCTGTTCAAGGGCCTGAAGCACCTCAAGCTCGAATTCTCCATGGGCGAGAGCTTCGTGATAGCCGTCATCTTCGGGCTCATCGTCGCCTTCATCGGAAGGCTGATGATCAACCGTGTCCATGTGGATGAGACGGCCGATCGCGATTTCCACTACGCCAGCGTCGAGAAGGCCTTCGTGCCGATGATGATCTTCACCGCCTGCGCGATGGCCTTCGCCCACGGCTCCAACGACGTGGCGAACGGCATCGGGCCGCTGGCCGCGGTCATCTCGATTGTCGAGAGTGGCGGCGAGGTGGCGCAGAAGGCGTCGCTGCCGATCTGGATACTGCTGCTCGGCGGTGTCGGCATCGTGGTCGGCCTGGCCACCATGGGCTGGAAGGTGATGCAGACCATCGGCACCAAGATCACCGAACTGACCCCGACGCGTGGCTACTGCGCGACCCTGGCCGCAGCCACTACGGTCGTACTGGCCTCCAAGACGGGTCTACCGGTATCGACCACGCATATCGCGGTGGGTGCGGTCATGGGGGTCGGCCTGGCACGGGGCCTGGGTGCCCTGGATCTGCGCGTGATCGGAAATATCGTGATGTCCTGGGTGGTCACGCTGCCGGCCGGTGGCATACTGGCGGCTATCTTCTTTTTCATCTTCAAGGGCATCTTCGGCTAGCCGGCCGGAAGTTTCCGCCCGCCCGCGCGGGTCTGCCGATGCCTTCGCTGTATCGGTGACCCGCGTGCACTGGTGATGCCCAGTCTCTGTAACCGAAATGTTCGAGTTAGCTACAACGCCATGTTCTGGGCTGCACTACATGAAAGGCCTGGCCTTTCCACTGGACGTCAAGTTCCGACAGGTGCTGGTCACCGGGCCACCCGGGGCCGGCAAGACCACGCTGATTCGACAGCTCGGCGGTTGGTCGGAAGAGGGCTATCTCGACCTCAGCCGGCCGCGTTGGTGGACCGACCAGGCCCTCGCCATCCGTCCGCGCGAGATTCATCTGGGGTTGCCTTTCATCGGCTTTACGCAAGCGCTCGCGGTTTTCGACCCGGAATGGCTGCAGGGCAAGTCTCATCCGCGGCTGGACCTGCGGCGCATCCGGGTCCCGCCGCCCAAGCGCCACCTGCTTTCGACCGATTGGCGGGGAAGGTATGTATTCGAGTTTCTGTTGCCGTCGGCCGAGGCGCTGTTCGAACAGCGCAGCCTGCGTGCGCGTCGCGGCACTCACCCGGTAGATCGCCAGCTCAGTCCGGAGCTCGTGACAGCCCAGCTGGAGGTATTTCATCAGTGTGCTCTCCACCTTGCACGCAGCGGCGTTCGCGTCTACATAAGGCGAGGGGTCTCCAGTCCCCCCGACTGTATCGTCTATACGGCGCGCGCCGATGAATAAGTCGTCTGTCAATTCCAACCCAGACCTGCTGAAGCGCCTTCGCCGGGCCTTCTCGGGTCTGAGTCGTTGTCCGCAGTTGAAGCTACGCGACGCCTACCGGCTGGTAGACGGCAGTGTGCGCGTGCCCTACGAGGGGTTCCCGATCGAGCTGCTGCTGGGCAATGACGGCAAGAGGCTGCATCTGTATCCCGAGTACCCTCTGCAGGGTGACGGGAAACCCGGCGGGTCGCCGAATTTTCTGATCGAGGAGCCGGATCATGCCGCCGGCACGGCCATCAGCGGTTTCCTGCGCCTCGAGCCTGGACAGGAGCTCACTCTCGGGACGGAAGATCGACAACAACGGGTCCTGTTCGACTACCCTGACAGCGTCGCGCCGCGTCATCTGAAAGTGGTGCACGATGACGATGCGGTAGTATTCAGGGACAGGACGTCGATCGGCACCTGCCTTTCACCGATGCTCAACGTGGAAAAAACGGAGCGGCTTGCCTGTCTGCGGCGCGTGTTGGAGATCTTCGGTGGCCCGCTCAAGCCGCTGCGAAAGGGCGACGCCCTCGCATTGATCGAGCAGGTCAACCATGTCATGAAGAACGAGGTGTTTCGCCCCCGCGACAGTCGTGGCCTGCCCGGTGGTCTGCTGCAGCTGCCGGGCGAGCTGACGCCTATTGTGGTGGCCGACCTGCATGGGCGGGTCGAAAACCTGCTGGTGATCCTCAGTCATAATGGCTTCCTGCGCGCCCTGGAGAAGGGAGAGGCCTGTTTGGTGATCCTCGGCGATGCGGTCCATTCGGAACGCGATGGGGAGTTGGAAGAAATGGACGACTCGATGCTCATGATGGACCTGATATTTCGTCTCAAACTCCGTTTCCCGGAAAACTTCTTTTTCCTGCGGGGCAACCATGACAGTTTCTCCGAGGATATTGGCAAGGGCGGGGTACCGCAGGGGCTACTGTGGAAGCGCGCCTTGAAGAAGGCGCGCGGCCCGGATTATCGCAGGGCCATGCAACGCTACTACGACCTGCTGCCCTATGCGGTGACCTCGCCGGATTTTTGTGCCACACATGCGGCACCGCCGAGGAACAAGATCTCGGTGGATAAGTTGATCGAGATCCATCGCTATCCCGGTTTGGTCAAGGAACTGATCAATAATCGCATGTTGCGAAGTAACCGGCCCAGCGGATACACGAAGGGCGATGTCCGGCGATTCCGCAAGGCCCTCGGTGTGTCGCCCGAGACCCCGTTCATCGTCGGCCACACGCCCATGGACCGGACCGATACCTACTGGCTAAATGTGGGAGGGGCCGACAATCATCATATCCTGTACAGCGCCGGCGAGACCTGGGTCGGTACCATTACGCGGATCCATGGAGAGATGTGTCCGATGAGGTACCCTTGCGAACCCGAGCTTCGGCACTACTCACCCGATCAAGGAGAGCGGGTCGTCCCGTAAGACCGCCTCGGCCGGCGCGGTAGGCCGCTGAGCGAGCTCGCGAACGGCCACTGGGACGAGTGTTTCCCGACCGTGGCGCAGCGCCCGGAGCACGTCATTCCTTTCTTTGCCTTCGCGCAGTTTGCTTTATGCCTGTGAGGTGCATGTCGTTTCTGCCCCAGACCCGCGCGCTGGTTTGCGAGACAGCATCGCTGAAATAACGCGCATTGCGCTGCGCTAATTTTTAAAGAAGAATCCAGACGGATGATACATAGAGAACTGCTTCAGGCGCTGACCAGCAGAAGAAGAAGGAGGCGGCAGATGGTGAGGAGAGTGCGAAACATTTCCGCCATCGCGCGGGGCCGTGGCTAAGAAGCTCGTTATCAAAACCAACACCGGCGAGCGTATTCCATTCCTTCGCGGTGTATTGGTCGAGTCTTTGGCGCGTTCCGGTCTCTCGTTCCATGATGCTTATCTGGTGGCGCAGTCGATTCGTGGCGGGCTTGGCGATGACGTCGAGATTAGCGCTGATGCACTAAAGGACCGGGTGGCCTCTGAGGTCCGTAAACGCTTCGGCGAGACGTTGGCGACAGCTTATGAAAGGGGCTCCGCTGTTCAGCGGCAGATCATGGTCCGCTACGCTGGGGAAGACGCGCCCTTTTCGGCAGGCCTGCTTTCTCGTTCGCTGCAGGCCTGTGCAATCAGGCGTGATAATGCGCTGGAGACCGCAAAGCGGGTGCAAGACCACCTGCGGAAAATGGGCGAGGCCGATATAGAGCATCTTGCTCTGAGGCAGGTTGTTTACGAGCATCTTCAACAACATTGTTCGCAGTCAGCCGCGGATCGCTATCTCTGCTGGCAACTGTTCAGAGACAGTGGTCTTCCTCTGATACTGCTAATCGGCGGTATCACCGGTACCGGAAAGAGCACGCTGACAACAGAATTGGCTTATCGGTTGAACATCGTCCGTACGCAGTCGACCGACATGATGCGCGAGATCGTGCGCTCCTATCTTCCTCGAAAAAAAGTTCCCACGCTGGCGTATTCGAGTTTTGAGGCATGGCGTGGTCTGACGAAGCGCGGTGCACCGGGAAACGACCCGGATAACGACGCCTTGGTCCTCGGTTTCCTCTCCCAGTTCAGTGCAGTAAAAAAAGGACTGGAGGCGACCATTTATCGGGCCGTCAAAGAGGGCCAGGATCTGATCGTGGACGGGGTGCATGTCTTGCCCTCCCGGCTCGAGCTGGACATCGCCACGGATCAGGCAATCGTGATCCCACTGATGCTGGTTGTGCCTAAACGGAAAACACTGGCGAAACGCCTCA
The DNA here is from genome assembly GCA_024639005.1 of Chromatiaceae bacterium. Lineage (GTDB taxonomy): Bacteria > Pseudomonadota > Gammaproteobacteria > Chromatiales > Chromatiaceae > Thiosocius. The sequence continues at coordinate 44,654 of JAHEJD010000014.1, forward strand.
AAAATCGTGCGCGCGACCAGCCCGAGCGTCCGGCGTCGCGTTACATCCAGGGGCTGGATGAGATATGGGCGCTGCAGTCGTATCTGGTCAGTGAGGCGGAAGAACATGACGTAGCGCTGATCGTCAACAGCGATATCGACGAGGCCTTACACGCGCTCCTGATGCAGATCAGCGACACCATCGCCCGGCGCTTTCCGCCTAGCTCCCGATGACGTTACGAAACATGTCAGAAATCGCACGCTCAGCCTTGCAAGCGCACCCGCCCGCAGATGATGCGGGCGTTCTGAGGCCGCTGTGGTGGGCCTATGTGCCGGTTGTGCTGCTCGCCTTGCTCGGCGTGTCGATCGCGATCTTTCTGTTTGCTCAATCAGTCGACAGTGTGAAGAGCGAGGTCGAGATCAAATTTCGCGAGGCCTCGCACGACCGTATTCTGGTCGTACATCGCGAGATCTCTGCAGCGCTGGCCATAACCCAGGATATTGCGAGTCTGTTCGGGGCATCGAAGGTGGTGAGCCGGCGTGATTTTCGAAAATTCGTCGGTCCATCGCTGCAGCGCTTCCCTGGCATAAGGGCCCTGATGTGGGCCCCTGTGGTACCGAGCGCAGAACGCGCCGGCTTTGTCACCCGTGCTCGTGGCAGCTATCCCCCGTTCAAGATTCGCGAGTTCGAACCTGTGGGTAAGGGAGTCGAGAGCGGCGATCGCCCCTACCACTATCCCGTGCTGTATGTGCAGCCGTTTACCAGCAACAAGGCGATCCTGGGAATCGACTTAGCCTCCGATCCGATGGTTTCGAAGCTGTTGCAGGCGGCCGAACTTGCGCAGACGCCGCAGGTCTCGTCGGCGATCTCGCTGGACGGGGGTGATGCCGCGGCAAAAGATTTTGTCGTTGCGATAGCGGTGTCGACAGAGGATGAGTCGGCAGAGGAAGATCAGGGCCCACTCGTCGCCCATGTCGCCGCCGTCCGGGGCTTTGCGCTCGGCGCGTTTGGCATCAGGGACATCGTCGAGCAGGGCCTGTTGAATACCAGGCCCGGCGGCATCGACCTGCACTTTTACCGCGATGACACCGACGGTGTCGCCCAGCCGTTGTATACGCACCTTTCCCGTCTCAGAGGCGACTCGGTTAGCTACAAGGCCGAAGAAAACACTGGTCTGACCTACAGCGAGCACATCACTGTCGGCGGCGAGCGATGGCGGGTGGTTTGTAATGCTGCGCCTAGTCGATTCGATATCGACTTGTTCACCAGCTGGATCATTTTGTTTGGGGGTATTGCGTTTACGGCCTTGCTCACTGTCTATCTCGCAACTATTGTCGGCCGGACTCGCCGGGTGCGACTGGAGGTCGCAGACAGAACCGCGCAGCTACGCGAGGCAGTAGCTGCGCTGAACCGCGAGGTGGTAGAGCGCAAGTCGGCCGAGCACCAGCTACAGAGCCTCAATGAGCAGCTGGAGCAACATATCGCTCGTCGCACGGCCGAAGCGGAAAGGCGGGCCCAGTACCTGGAGCAGTTCGCCTATGTGACATCGCATGATCTCAAGGCACCCTTGCGCGCTGTCAGCAATCTGGCGCAGTGGATCGAGGAGGACCTCAATAAAAAGCTGGACGATAACTCGCGAGAGCAGCTGTCCCTTCTGCGCGACCGGGTACGTCGCATGCACGATCTAATCGAGGGGCTGCTGGAGTATTCGCGTGTGGGTAAGACCGGCGCCAATGAAGAGATGGTCGATACGCGCGAACTGATCGAAGAGACCATCGACTCGCTGCTGCCCCCCAAAGGTTTCAAGATCCGAATTCGGGGTGAGATGCCGACGCTGCGCGCTGATCGGTTGCAGCTCGGCCAGGTTTTCGCCAACCTGCTGAGCAACAGCCTGAAGCACCATGGCGGTGAAAAGGGCAAAATCCGGGTCGCGGTAGAGAACGCCGGCGCCCAATACCAGTTCTCCATATGCGATGATGGCGAGGGAATGGCACCGGAATACCACGATAAGGTTTTCCTGATGTTTCAGACGCTGGGATCGAGCGACATGGGCGGCAGCACCGGAATCGGTCTGGCGCTGGTGAAAAAGATTGTGGAAGAGCATGGCGGCAAGATAAGGCTCGAGTCGGCGGTCGGCGAGGGCACCTGCGTCTTCTTCACCTGGCCGAAAGGCCCGAGTGAATAGCGAAACGCTAGATATGGTGGCCCAGGCCGCGGATCTAAATACCTGGAGCGTGGATTCATGCTGAATGCTGATGACCCAATTCTGCTGGTGGAAGATGACAGAGTGGACATCATGACGGTGCAGCGTGCGCTGAGAAAGAATCAGATCGGTAACCCGCTGCACATCGCCCGCACCGGTCTGGATGCACTCGACATGCTGCGTGGGCAGCATGGACAGGAAAAGATATCGCCACCTCCCGCGCTGATCCTGCTGGACCTGAACCTGCCAAAGATGAGCGGCATCGAATTCCTGCGTGCCTTGCGTGAGGACCCCGAACTCCGAGAGATGCGCATCATCGTGCTGACGTCGTCGAACGAGCCAAAGGATCGCGCCGCTGCGTTCGAACACGATGTCGACGACTACATCGTAAAGCCTCACTCCTTCGACGAATTCTCGCGCGCGATAGCGACGGTCCTGACGCTCTGGGACTCATCGGAGACTTAGCGCTATTTGCCGTCATCCCGGGAGCTGGACCTTGGGCTACACTCGATCAAGTTGCCGGTGATGACTCGCCGGCGGGGCATGCGCTGATATTACTATGGCCAAACTGTACGTCATCGATTCCAAAGAAGGCACCAAGATCCCGTTTCTCCGGGGCATCCTGACCCGTTCGCTGCAGGACGTCGGTGTCGATTTCGAGGAGGCCTACGAACTGGCCTCAGCGATACGCGGCAAACTGAGCGAGGACACCCAGGTCAAGACCTGGGAGCTGCGCAAACTGGTGGCGGGGCAACTCCGCGAGAGCCATGGGAAGAACATCGCAGATCGGTACGTCTCGAAGGTCAAAGGCGCCAATACGGTCGTGATTCTCGGTGACGAGGGCCAAGCGGCGGCCTTTTCCGTCGAAGTTCACAGCAAGTCGCTGGAGGTCTGCGGTATCTCCGGCGAAGAGGCACGCAATCTGAGCCGCCGGCTGGGGCAACACCTGGTAGCGCGTCAACGCAGACAGGTGAGCAAATCGTACCTGGGGAGGTTGACCTACCGGATGCTGGCCAGGGAGGCCGACCGGCGCCTGGCGCAACGCTATCTGGTGTGGCGTGATTTCAAGCGCAGCGGCATACCGCTGCTGTTGTTGATCGGTGGCACCGCGGGATCGGGCAAGAGCACCCTCGCGACCGGCCTGGCCAGTCGGCTCGATATCTTTCGTACCCAGTCCACTGACATGCTGCGCGAAATCATGCGGATGATGATGCCGGAGCGGCTGATGCCGGTTCTGCATCGCTCTTCGTTCGAGGCCTGGCGGGCGTTGCCGGAAAGCACCGGGCCTCTAGAGCAGGAGGATCGGATCGCCGACGGCTACCGCAGCCAGACCGGGCTGCTGGCGGTGGCCTGCGAAGTCGTGGTGCAGCGGGCGGTGCGGGAGCGGGTATCGATGGTGCTGGAGGGTGTACACATCGACGCCAGTACGGTGAAGCGGCTGCAGGGCGGTGACGAGATCATCGTGGTGCCCATCATGTTGGCGATTCTGAAGCAGGACGTGTTGCACAAGCGGATTCGCGGTCGCGGGACCACTTCGCTGCAGCGGCGCGCACAGCGTTATCTGAAGAGTTTCGATTCGATCTGGCAGCTGCAGTCCTACCTGTTGTCGGAGGCGGACAGGGAACAGATTTCAATCGTCGTCAATGACGACAGGGAAGATACCATCGCCGAGGTCCTGCGGATCATCGGCGACACCCTGTCGGCCAGGCTGGAACCGACGCTGAAGCGGGTATTCCCCGCTGTAGGGTGATGCTCGGCGGATCAGATGAATCCACCCTCGGGGGACCGACGATGCGATACAAGGGGCTGATGATCATCCTCGACGGTTTGGGGGATCGACCCTGTCCGTCGCTGAACGGGCAGACCCCGCTGGAGGCAGCGGTCACGCCGACGCTCGATCGACTGGCCCGGGACGGGATAAGCGGCATGGTCGACCCCCTGCTCGCCGGCGTCCCGGTCGGCACGCATACCGGCACCGGGGTACTGATGGGCCTGGCACCCGTAGATGCGACGCAGCTGGCGCGAGGCCCGGTGGAGGCGGCCGGGATCGGGTTGGTAATGCAGCCTGGGGAAGTGGCCCTGCGCTGCAACTTCGCGACCTTGAGAGAGGAAGGACAAGGCCTGAGGATCGACGATCGGCGTGCCGGCCGAATCCAGGATGGTACCGAAGAGCTGGCGGCGGCGCTGCGCGACATCCCGCTGGGAGACGGCATCACAGGCGGTCTCTACCCGACGACCCAGCACCGCGCGGTCCTGGCACTGCGTGGTACCGACCTGTCGAGCCAGGTGACGGATACCGACCCGGGTGGCGGCCGCAAGAGCCGAGGCGTGCTCACGGCACAGGCGCGCTATGCGGGCGACGCTACCGCACGGCGCACGGCGCAGGCGGTCAATCAATTCGTCCACGCGGCCCATCGCATCCTGGCGCAGCATCCCCTGAACGGCGATCGTGAGGCGCGCGGGCTGCCGCCGGCCAACGGCATAATCACCCGCAGTGCCGGCCGTTCCGGTGCCTTGCGCAATCTGCTGGCATGGTGGGGGATTCGCGCCTCGGTGATCGCGGGCGAGCGCACCGTCGTGGGCCTGGGCCGGTTGTTCGGGTTTCGGACGGTCCACCAGGCCGGTTTCACCGCCTTGCCGACGACCGATCTGGACGGAAAGCTGGCCGCCGCGGTCGCTGAACTCGAGACCCATGACCTCGTCTTCCTGCACATCAAGGGGCCGGACATCTGCGCCCATGACCGTGATCCCCTCGGGAAAAAGTCCTGTCTGGAACACATCGACCAGGTTCTCGCCGGCCTGCCGCAGACGGATCTGGTGATCGGCGTGACCGGCGATCACTCCACCGACAGCAACCAGGGCCGGCACTGCGGTGATCCGGTACC